>JBHPCX010000060.1:0-21847 GCA_042573485.1 Thermodesulfobacteriota bacterium
TATTTCAGAGATGAGTATGAAGCACATATACTGGAGGGGAAATGTCCTGCCGGGGTGTGCGCGGATTTAATTACCTACAGTATTGACCTTTCCAACAAGGCTGAATGCCTTTGTGCCCGGGCTTTTCGGCACTCCAATCTTTGAAAACCATTTTCCTCCTTTTTCCAGAATAACAGGGATATTTGACCATGTTTCCACGTTGTTCAAAACCGTCGGTCTTTCCCATAAACCCTTTTCAACAGACCTTACATACTTAGCCCTGGGTTCTCCCGCGCGTCCTTCTATGGAAGTAAAAAGTGCTGTTGATTCACCGCACACAAAAGCGCCGGCACCGCGGTTGATTTGAAGATCAAAATCAAATTCTGTATTCAGTATATTTTTTCCAAGAAGACCTATCTCCCTGGCCTGATCAATTGCTTTTTGAAGATTTCTGACTGCTATAGGGTATTCCGCGCGGACATATAAAAAACCCTGGTTCGACCCGATCGCGTATGCCCCTATCAGCATACCTTCCAGTACGGCATGGGGATCTCCCTCCATAATCGCGCGGTCCATAAATGCTCCGGGATCACCTTCATCTCCATTACAAATTACATAGGATAGGCCGGGATTCTTTTTTAGTGCCCTGACAGCTGAACTCCATTTACGCCCTGTCGGGAATCCGGCTCCTCCTCTTCCCCTAAGGCCCGAAGTCTCAACCTCTTTTACTACGTCTTCGGGGCTCATTTCCGTAAGTGCTTTACCAGCGGCCTGGTAAGTCCCTGCTTTAAGGGCATCCTCTATGTTGAGGGGATCAATTGTACCTAGATTCCTCGTAGCAATTTTTTTCTGTCCCATGTAAAAAGGAATCTCTTCGGAGGTTTTATATTCTGTACCGTTTTCACTGTACAACAGCCGTTCAATAACCTCCCCTTTTACAATGCTTTTCTCTACGATTTCTTCGACATCCCCGGGAGTCACCCCCGCGTAAAACAGATTGGGCGATGACAGCTTTACAAGAGGACCTATTTTACAAAATCCATCGCAACCGGTTTCTTTGATAATCGGTTTAACACTTATCTCAATATCATCATTTTTAAGTTTGTTCCGGAATGCCTCGAAGACCTTATCCGCACCCTGGGCCAGGCACCCGGGACCAAGACAAACCCTCACTACCTGCAAGTCTTTATCTTCTGACTTGATAAGATCATCTTTGAGCTTCTTTAACTCATTGAAGTTATTTATTCGTTCCAATTGATTATTCTCCTTTATATTTAGCGCCTAGAGCTTTTTTAGATATTTTTTAACCGTATTCTGATTAGCACCGCCCAGATACTTGTCATCTATTTTCACCACCGGAGCCATTGAACACGCGCCAAGACAATTAACGGTATCCAGTGTTACCTTCATGTCCTCAGTAGTATGTCCCCGTTTTACATTTAGTTCTCTTTCAATACCCTGTGTAATCCGCTCAGCTCCCTTCAAATGACATGCTGTTCCCATGCAGACACATACTTCATGCTCTCCCCTGGGTTCCAGACTGAAAGCCTTATAAAAGGTCGCTACAGACCACGCCTGTGTAACAGGCACACCCACGTAATCACAGATAAGCCTGAGATATTCTTCTGAAATATAATTATAACTGGCCTGTACATCCTGAAGCAGGCTGATAAGGTAGCGAGGCTCTCCGGGGTATCTCTCAAGAATTATATCAATATCAATGTTCTGTTCCTTCACGTCAGCATCTCCTTCTCAAATTCAATTTGGTTGAATATATCATGAAACATATACTGTTCATGTACGACCTAATTTCAAAGCAACTAACATGCCAAACAGTTATAATATTGATTTTATTGGTTTTTTATCAAGACAAGGCAAATGAAAGGGTAAAAGGTGAGTTGCTTTATGTTTCACATTTGAAACATATTAATACTTCGAAACCAGCATCATACTGTTATCATTAAGGATATACACCAATGGATGTGTTTCACCAAGCCATGTTTCATGCAGGTGACTCATTTCCTTGTCGAAACAGTCACGGTTTAAAACATAAAAAAACAAAATTCATATGGAATGTTAACAAGTTACAACTATACAGCACCAAAAACATCAAATCGACTTCATGTTTCACGAAATATTTTTTGACAAATCATTGCTATAGGTTATATAAAAAATTTACAGTAAATAGCTGCATACCAACTAATCAAATGGTTTTTAAAGATTACTATTAAAAAGTTGAAGATTTAAATTTATTTCACATAAATGAGAGGAGTATATTGTATGACCTTCAGGGTGCTTCTTTATATTGCCCTTTCTATCTTTATACTGGGTTTGATATTCAGGTTTTCAACCTGGTTTTTCAGGTCAGCAGGTTTTCCGCAAAAAGATAATAATCCGCGCGCCCGTGTTCTTGCGTTTTTCAAAGGTTTTATCACTGTCATTTTCAGTAAAAAAATCTTTACACTTATAAAAATCTTTATACTTGATGTAATCTTCCAGAGAAGGGCTTTAAAAGAGGACATTCTTCGCTGGGCAATGCACATGCTTATATACAGTGGATTTATGCTGTTAATTCTAATGCACGCCCTTGGTGAAATCATTACAGCATCTCTTTTCAATGATTACTATTCCACCCTCAATCCCTTTTTCTTCCTACGAGACCTGTTCGGCCTGATTGTAATTTTAGGTGTTTTAATTGCTGTCTCAAGGAGGTTTTTATTTAAAAAACCCCGTTTTAAGACAAGCGGAATGGATATATACGCGATTATCATTGTCGCGGCTATCATTCTCTCCGGAATATTACTTGAAGGGATTAAGATCACTTCCTATTCTGATTTTGCCAGAATGGTGGAAGATTACGCGGGTCTTGATATGGAAGATGATATAGAGGAGATAATTCCACTTGAAAGCCTTTGGGTCAAGGACTTTGGTCTTGTGTCACCCAACGTGTCCGGGCCCTTTGACGAGGATGTCCTGGAGCTTGGATTTGAAAACCATGAAATGAGCTGCATGAGCTGCCATTCCTCACCTAAATGGGCGTTCACAGGTTATGCGAGTGCAAAAGCCATAAGTTTCGCGGCCCTCTCACTTGACCGGTCAGGAATTTCGGAAATTCTATATTATATACACATTATAGCCTGTTTTATTGGACTCGCCATTCTCCCATTCACCAAGATGTTCCATATTATTTCCACTCCCTTGAACCTGCTTGCAAATTCGGTCATGGATAAAGATCACTCGCTTCCTGAGAATATTGCAACCAGGCAGGTTCTGGAACTTGATGCATGTGTCCACTGCGGGACATGCAGCCGTTTTTGTTCAGCTATGATGGGGTATGAGGCCCGGGAGAATCCATATATCCTTCCTTCAGAAAAAATGGCTTTACTCAAAAGATTTTCATGGGGAAAAGAGCCGGGAGAAAACGCCTTTAAGGCTATACAGGAGGGTGTTTACTTATGCACTAATTGTGATCGATGCACTGTTGTCTGCCCCTCAGGAATCAATCTGAAAGAATTGTGGATAAGTGTAAGAGAGGGTATTATTCAAAAGGGAATACCCGAGCCTTTGATGCTCTCACCTCTTTCACTTGTCAGGTCACTCAATAGAAAAACTCTTCCGGACAGTGATTATTCGCATCCTCTCAGGAAAGTACGAAAGGCCCTGTCCGGTTCCTTCGATTCACTTAATGACCCGGAACAACCAATATCTCTTCCATTAGCTGATGAACATGATGATTCAAATATGAAAATCATGGATGACACATTCTCCTATTGCTTTGGTTGTCAGAACTGCACAACAGTATGTCCGGTAGTAGATAACTATGAAAACCCACAGGAGACTCTGGGATTACTGCCCCATCAGATTATGCGCTGTCTCGGGCTGGGTCTCGAGGAGATGGCGTCCGGGCCAGATATGCTCTGGGATTGTGTAACGTGTTATCAATGCCAGGAACATTGCCCTCAAAAAGTCAAGGTCGCAGATATCCTTTATGACCTTAAGAATATGGCAGTTAAGAACCTGGATCATAAAAAATTGACAGACAAAATCGAGGCTAAGGTGTGAGTATGAAATACGCTTTGTTTATAGGATGCCAGATCCCGGCAAGAGTTCCACAGTATGAAATGTCCGTGAGATCGGTGCTAAAGGAATTGAATGTAAAACCGGTTGAGCAGAAGCAGTTTAACTGTTGCGGATACCCCATGCGTGACAGTAACCCAAAAGCCTTTCTTCTGTCTTCAGCCAGGAATCTTGCACTGGCTGAGAGGATGGATCTCCAAATGCTGGTGATGTGCAAGTGCTGTTTCGGAAGCCTCAAGAAGGCACAATATATCATGAAAGAAGAGGGAGATCTACAGGAGGAGATAAAAAACACTCTTGAAAAGGAAGGTCTCATTTATAAGGGCCAAACAGAAGTAAAACATTTTCTTTCAGTCCTCCACCACGACATTGGGGTTGATAAGCTGAAAGCCGAAATATCCAGGCCATATAAAGGTTTAAAGATCGCAGCGCATAATGGATGTCATGCTTTACGACCAAGCGCTATTACACAGTTTGATGATCCGGTATCTCCTACACTTTTTGACACACTGGTTGAACTTACCGGGGCAAGCAGTGTTGACTGGAACAGGAAACTGGAGTGCTGCGGTTCACACGCTATGGGAATAAACGATGATCTCTCCATGGATTTAACAAAGAAGAAACTGGACAACAGCATGGAATCAGGGGCAGAATTTTTGTGCACAGCATGCCCCTACTGCCAGATACAGTTTGACACGGTACAGGATATAATACTTTCCGATGACGGGAAAAGGGACAGTATAGGGGCGATTCTCTACTCCCAGCTCCTTGGCCTATCCATGGGAATAGATAATAAAAAACTTGGAATAAATATGAATAAGATCGATATTAACGGTATCAAATCCTACTTGAGTGAGGGATAGAAAATGCCGAAAGAAGAGATCGGTTCAGTATTGGTAATCGGCGGCGGAATCACAGGGATGCAGGCAGCTCTTGATCTTGCGAATTCCGGTTTTTACGTCTACATGATAGAGAGATCCAGCTCTATCGGCGGGATGATGTCCCAGCTTGATAAGACATTTCCTACCAACGACTGCGCCATGTGAATTATCTCACCGAAACTGGTCGAGGTCGGCCGGCACATAAACATAGAACTTTTAACCCTTTCCGAAGTAAATAGCGTTACCGGTGAAGAGGGTAATTTTGAAGTCAATTTGACACAATTTCCGCGTTATGTGGACATGGATAAGTGTATCGCGTGCGGGCTCTGCTCTGAAAAATGCCCAAAAAAAGTAGTGGATGAATATAATGCAGGGCTTATAAAGCGAAAAGCCGCCTATGTAAAATATGAGCAGGCTGTTCCTTTGAAATATGTCCTTGATCCGGATCATTGCATATATCTTACCAAGGGGAAATGCAGGGCCTGTGAAAAATTCTGCCCTACCAATGCCATAAATTTTGAAGACAAGAAAAAAGAACTGGTTCTTAATGTAGGATCTGTTGTTCTTGCCAACGGGGGAACTGTCTTTAATCCCGAAGTCTACGATACTTATGGCTATCAAAAATATCCTAATATCGTAACCAGCCTTGAATTCGAGAGAATTTTATCTGCTTCAGGCCCCTATGGAGGTCACCTTGTTAAACCTTCTAATGATAAAGAGCCTGAAAAAATTGCCTGGATTCAATGTATCGGCTCAAGAGATGAGCACCTGGACGCCAGGGGTTACTGCTCCGGTGTCTGCTGCACTTACGCGGTCAAAGAAGCCATGCTGGCCAAGGAACACAGCGCAAAGGGGCTGGATGCCGCGGTATTCTATATTGATATCCGCACCAATGGAAAGGATTTCGAGAGATATTACCACCGCGCTAAGGATGATCTGGGTGTCAGGTTCATAAAATCAAAAATAACCAATATTCTGCCAGTAGAAGAGACGGAAAGACACCTTATCAGCTATGTGGATGATACCGGAAGGAAACAGGAAGAAGAATTCGACATGGTAGTACTTTCGGTTGGACTGGGAGTTACTAATGAAGGAATTGATCTGGCCAGGAGACTGGGTATCGAAAGCAATCATTACGGTTATGCTTCCACAGGAAGTTTTGCGCCGGTTGAGACTTCTGTACCCGGTATCTACGTGTGCGGGACGTTTCAGTCACCAAAGGATATTCCTTCATCTGTAATTGATTCGAGCGCCGCAGCCGGTGTAGCAGGAAGCAGGCTGGCAAAAGCCAGATGGTCTCTAACGAAGAAGACATACGTCCCTGAAGAGACTAATGTGACCGGAGAACCTGTAAGGACAGGTGTTTTTGTCTGCTGCTGCGGAACCAATATCGCCGGTGTAGTGGATGTACCTTCCGTTGTGGAATTTGCCAAAAAACTTCCCGGGGTAACGTACGCAGAACAAAACATGTTCAGCTGCTCTCAGGATTCTCAGGAAAAAATAGCCGAGAAAATCAAGGAATATAACCTGAACAGGGTAGTCGTAGCCGCCTGCACTCCAAAAACACATGAACCTCTGTTTCAGGAGACCTTAATCAACGCCGGCATCAATAAATACCTCTTTGAGATGGCGAATATTAGAAATCAATGTTCCTGGGTTCATAAAGAGGATCATGAATCCGCGACAGAAAAGGCCAGAGACCTGGTAAGCATGGCAGTTACCAAAGTTGCTCAGCTTGAACCTCTGACAGACCCGCTTCTGGAGATCGATCAGACGGCCCTTGTCATTGGCGGAGGCGTATCGGGTATGACTGCGGCAAAAAATATGGCGGACCAGGGATACAAAACCATACTTATTGAGAAGAGTGCATCTCTTGGAGGAAAAGCAAATTTTGTTCATGAAACATGGAGAGGAGAGGATGTACAGTCTTACCTGAGGGAACTTCATGAAGGGATAGAAAAGGACAAAAACATAGAGATTCTCCTTAATTCACAAATAAATAAAGTTGACGGTTTTGTGGGAAATTTCAAAACCACTGTTGAAAATGAAGGGGACATCAAAGAGTTGAACCACGGTGTTACAATCATAGCCTCCGGGGCCTCGGAACTCAAACCAGGCCAGTACCTTTACGGTGAAGATCAGCATGTTATTACAGGACTGGAGCTTCAGCAAAAATTTATAGAGGATGACCCTTCAATACAGGGCCTTAACACCGCGGTCTTTATCCAGTGTGTGGGATCCCGCGTACCTGAAAGGCCCTACTGCTCCAAGATATGCTGCACCTCTTCCATTAAGAGCGCTTTAAGGCTCAAGGAAATTAACCCCCGCATGAATGTATATGTAGTATACAGAGATATGCGGCCCTACGGCCTGAGGGAAGATCTTTATCGCGAAGCCCGCTCCAGGGGAATCTTTTTTTTAAGATATGATTTTGAAAAGGACCTTGTTGTTTCTGAAGCACAAAAAAATATTGAAGTCACCTTCACCGACTCGGTTCTCATGCGGCCTGTAATATTAAAACCGGACCTTCTTGTCCTGGCTTCCGCGATTACCCCCGAAAAAAATAATCCCCTGGCCAGATTCTATAAATTGACACAGAACGAGGACGGCTTTTTCTCCGAAGCCCATGTAAAGCTGAGGCCTGTTGATTTTGCCACGGATGGCGTATTCCTGTGCGGACTCGCCCATTCGCCCAAGCCCATGGATGAGTCAATAACACAGGCACAGGCGGCAGCAGCAAGGGCAGTAACCCTGCTTTCCGCGAAGACCATCCCCGTGAGCGGTATGGTTGCCGCTGTTAATTCCCCTTTTTGCACCAGTTGCGGAGTCTGCGTATCACTTTGCCCCTTTTCAGCTCCCTGCATGGATGAAAACACCGGAACAGCGAAGATAGAGCCCACTCTTTGCAAAGGTTGCGGTTTATGCGTGGCTTCCTGCCGGTCCGGAGCTATAGGGTTGAAGGGTTTTGAGAACTCACAGATTATGTCAATGATAAATGAAGTATAATATAAGGAATGAATGCCGGGTCAGATTGTCCCTGAGCATATTACTTTAAATGACATTGACCACACATTACCGGACCTGATTTTCTTTCCTTATGGCAGCCTTTACAATTGAGATGAAACGCCTTCATCAATGGTGTAGTTTTATCTTCGGGTTCGACCGGATGACATTCCTCGCAGCTTTCCCCCTCTGAACTTTCATCTACAACTAACTCCCTGTCTTCATATACATGATGACACGCGCTGCACTCTTCTATTTCCAGATCTTCCATGTGATAGTCATGATTGAATAAGGAAGGTGATCTTTTAGGATTATCAAAGGCACTGTTGTCTATAGTGTTTTCATCTAACCCGCTATACACCAATGTACTGACACAAACGCAGATTATTATTCCCATAAGGGTTGTCAATATCCGTTTTGTCATTTTCTCACCCCTTTTACTTGCCGGAATATGTTTTTTCCATACACTCGTAGAGTATATCCAGAATGAATTTCACTTCCATGTCTATTTCATAATGTTCGACAATATCTTCCAAACCTCGGTGGCAGTTGTGGCAGGGAGCTAAAACGATATTCGCTCCGGTCTTTTTTAGCTGATCAGCTTTTACACTGTTTCCTAAAATCCTTTTCTTTTTATAGGGCGGGCCGCAGTTTACTACCCCGCCCCCCGCGCTGCAGCAAAAGTTGTACTCACGGTTCGGATGCATTTCCACAAAATTTTCGCAGAGTTCATTTACAACATACCGGGCTTTTTCCTGAAGTCCCGCGCCTCTGACAACATTACATGGATCATGCAGGGTAACAGGCTCTTTTATTTTTTTTGCTATCTTTACCTTACCTTCCTTCAACAACTCATAATAAAAATCGATCGCGTGTACTATGGGAATCGGCGGCATCTTCCAGCCCAAAGCCCGGTTACCCATATCATATACTGAGCGAAAAGCATGACCACACTCACCCATTACAATCCGTTTTACCTTCAGCCGGGCTGCTGTTTCGAAATGGCTTCGTTTCAGCCTGCTCATTATTTCATTATCACCTGTAAACATTGCCATGTCACTGTTATCCCAACCAGGTGTTGCCGGCATTGTCCAGTCCATCCCTGTAACATTCATTAGTATGGCTGCCTGATAAATAAGACCCGCCTGAAATTTCGGCTCCGGCGCTATCACTGAATACATTATGTCAGCACCCTCTTTTTCAAGGGGAATTCTCAAATCCTGAATTTCATCCCTCGCCTCATCTTCCTGCCATTGCAGTGTATCGATCCATTCATTTTCCTTGACCCACATCTGGTTCATTGTCGCCGAATGGCTGTTAACAGTATCCTGTATATACAGAGGGGTCATTTCAAGCTTATGGCAGATTCTGCGTACAAGAAGCATAAGATAGGCAATATCAATTCCGAAGGGACAATACATCGCGCATCTTTTACATAGATTGCATTCCGTATGGGCTATTACAGAGGCCTTTCTTATGAATTCGGGAGAGCTCTTACCCTTCTTCTTAATCATTTCCCATAATGTCTGTTTTACTTTGCCGACAGGAGAAAAATGAGGATCATTGTCGTTTGACAGAAAAAAGTGGCAGGCTTCCGAACAGAGGCCGCAATGTATACATGTGTCAATATACATTTTATATCTTGCGCCTGTTTCATTATTAAGTACTTCATTGATAACCTTTTCAATTTTTGAATTCGAAAGGTTTTCCATACCCCTGGTCAGGCTTTCGTCATAAGTTCCCGAGATTTCATCTTTACTTTCTTTTTCGACCAATTCTGCTGCTTGATTCATAAGTATCTCCTGCCTTAAGAGAATGTTATATTTTATGGTGTATTAATCTATTGTGATAACTATATAATTTGCCTTTATAAAAAATCGCTGATTCTTACCAGTCCCGAGCAAAACGAACTCCCCCGAATTCTGATCCCATGTAGAACCTGGTAAACAGGGCAAAGACCATGTGGACCAACCGTGTAAAGGGGATTAAAATCAGCATCAGTTCTCCGCTGAAAATGTGCAAAAGAAGGACATAAGAATAACCCGGTAATTGTGATGCAGCCCAGAGCCCGGTGATAAATGGTAAAGCAATAATAAAAAGAAATAAATAATCAGAATATGTTGTTACAAAACGAACTTCCGGTTTTATGATTCGCCTGACCATAAAAAAGAGGCATCCGCCTATGACTATAATTGTCATTAAATCGGCCAGAGCATCAGGTAAAGCCCAGTAGCTTATATTTATCGCTTCATCAATAAGAATGATATGAGCCAGAAGAAATAAAGGTGTTACCAGAAGGCATATATGAAATGAAAACGCAGCCAGGGTCATTATGGGATGTTGGCGCATATTACTGCTGGCAAATGGAATAATCCAGTGAAGTACAGATCTCAGGCCATATTTCAGACTTAAATAAGAAAGGATGAAGGCCTCCTTTTCTTTTACGAGTATTAACATGCGTATTAATTTAAAAATAATTCCAGCTAAAAAAACAGCAACGCTAATCCAGAACATCGGCCCGGTAAGAAATGAATAAAGACTGACCATAAAATCCTCCAATAAAACAAGATCCATTAAAAACAACCGTGAATCGTCAATTTTTAGCTCTCATTAGTTATCATCCATTGATTGAATTGTTCTGTCATAGACGCCGTCTCTTATTGACCTGATAAGGAGTTTTTCACCCGATTCGTCAAATACCGGATCCCACAAATGGTCATACTCAACCGGAAGAAGTCTATTATTTATAATGATATATTTTCTGCCATCCTTTTCCACCCTGGCCGCCACATGACTCCCATCAGGGCTGAATACCGGAGCCCATGCCATATCGAACATATTGTTCCAGAGGCTGTCATCCACAATATGGCCCCACTTTCCCTTATGCTTGATTACTGCCGCAATTCTTTTGCTGTCAGGGCTGAAAACCATACCCGTAATAAATTCATCAACAACCGTCTTCCATGGATTATCATCAACAGCGACGGTCCATTTCCCGAATTTCGGTGCAACGATTGCACCCAGTTTTTTCCCATCCGTACTGAACTGCTGTTGCCATAGCTGCTTATATCGTTTTTTCCATAAAATTTTTCCATCCGAGGCAAGAGTCCATCCTCCGCTCAGTACCGGAGCGACCACTTCACCTGTTAATGGATTAAAACAGGGTTCCCAGACAGATTTAAACACCTCTTCCCAGACTGTTCCATCAACAGCTATGCTGTAATCGGTCCTGTTAAGTCTGACTTCAGCCGCAAAACTTTTTCCGTCAGGGCTGAACACACCTTTCCATACATTTGTGAAATTACTATCCCACGACTCACCATCCACCGCTGCTGTAAACACACCTTCCTTGAATTTATCTATATCACCTTCATTCACCGAAACAGTCTGCACTGACGCGGCACTCCGTCTCCCATCCGGGCTCAATGAGATATTTGATATGCTGGCATATTTTTTTTTCCAGGCTGAATCATCTACCGTCATGAAATGGTCCATATCCGACTGGCAGGCCACGGCAATACGGGAGCCATCATCACTGAACAGGGGATTCCAGACAAAGTCAAAGTTGTTTTCCCAGGCAACTCCATCCACTGCTACGGTCCACTCCATATCTTTGGATACCAGCGCGACAAGTCTGCCGTCAGGACTGAAGCGTAAATTGTATACTTTATCGAAGACTTCCTCCCACGGTATTCCATTCACGCAAACAGTAAATTCTTCATCACCCGTTTTTACTATCGCGGCTATTTTCTCACCATCAGGACTTACGTATGGCTCTTCAAGCCATTCAAATTTATTTTCCCATGATTGAAAGGGGATTTGTTTGTCGGAAGAACTCCAGTCCCATTTCTTAATATCCGTCATATTTTCTCCGTCAGTATAATTTATAACCCGTTTTCACTTCTAAACTTATGATTAATCATCCTTATGCTACATCAATTAAAGAAGTCCATGTGATTTCATTTTTCTCCACAATGATGTTCTGCTAATACCGAGCAGCCTGGCAGCTTCATCGCGCCGCCCCTTTGTCTTTTTTAAAGTTTTTTCAATTGCTATTTTTTCATCTTCCCAGAGAACATTGTTTGATCTTTCCAATGCCGGCATCTCTGAGGAGCCTGAGCTGTATCTAATTTCGGGGAGATGGGAGGTAGTTATAATGGGGCCTTTTACAAAGACAAATGCGTATTCAAGGATCCTTTCCAGCTCTCTTATATTTCCGGGCCATGAATACTGATTTAAATTTTTCAGGACTTTAGGATCAACTCCCCTGACTTTCTTCCCATAGATCTTATTAAATTTCGTCACGAAATAATCTGTTAGAAGAGGAATGTCTGACTTTCTTTCTCTCAAGGGAGGAAGGTACAGAGGTATGGTGCGCAGCCTGTAATAGAGATCTTCCCTGAAACGCCCCTCCCTGACTTCATCTGAGAGTTTTTTGTTGGTCGCCGCGATAATGCGGGTATCCATGGGTATAGTCCTAATACCTCCCACTCTTTCAAACACCCGCTCTTCAAGTACACGAAGCAGTTTTATCTGTATCTCAGGTTTTATCTCGCCAACTTCATCAAGAAAGAGAGTCCCGCCTTTCGCAAGTTCAAACCTGCCCACCTTTGCGTTGACAGCACCTGTAAATGATCCTTTTGCATGGCCGAAAAGTTCCGATTCAAGAAGGGTCTCAGCCAGAGCAGAGCAATTTACAGGAACAAACGGTCCCTCAGACCTTGCGCTCTGTTTGTGTATAGCTTTGGCGATAAGCTCCTTCCCGGTCCCTGATTCTCCTTCAATTATTACTGTTGCTTCTGATAAAGCAACATCAGGAAGTAATCGAAGTATTTTTATAAGAGATGAGCTCTTTCCGATAATTTCGTTCTCGTGGTAATCCTCATTATCAGACGCATCTTTTTTACTGGTGAGGGTTAAGGGGCGAAAGGTTTCAACAGCGCCAACTACAAGATCGTGATTATTTTTAATAACCGATGTATTAACTAATATCGATTGCCTGTGTCCATCTTTTACCACTATGCGAACGTCCTGATCCATTCGCCTTACACCTGTTTCAACAGTCATTTTCAGTGGACAATTGCTTTTACATAGATCACTTTTGAAAATATCCCAACAGTATTTACCCAATACTTCCTGACGGTTATATCCGGTTATTTCCTGGGCTCGCTGATTAAAGGATGTTATCCGCCAGCGGTTATTAATTGTAAAAACACCTTCGGCTAACTGTTCAAAAAGAGTGTCATAACCGACAATATGACCCTGGTCGCTGCCCTTTGATAAAAGCCGGTCTGCCGTACTATCCCGAAATGTCAGTATCGCACCAATTATTTTTTTATTTTCATCAAATAGAGGATTCACTGAAAAAACCAGTGAAACCGGCATGCCGGAGCGAAGAATGAGCTTCGCTACAAGGTTTTCATGGGAATGCCCTAATTCAAGAGCTTCATCAAGAGCTGTTTCAGCCTGGGGCAGGTATTCATCAACCACAGTATCTGAAATTTTAAAAAATTGACCCTTTTGAAAACGGATTCTCAGGATTCTTTCGGCCTGTAAATTTGAGGACATAATCCTTTGATCAGCAGATATGACTAATACGCCGTCCCCTTCAGGAAAACTGTCAAAATCTTCTGTCTCGGGATCTGTTTCTGTGAAAGGGTATTCACTTTCCATTTAATGATACCCCATGTCTGTTGAAATCCTTGTCAGTTAAAAGAGAAGAAATGTTCCAGCAGATTTTACGCACATGATCCTTTTTCAAATCCGGATTCAGGACAAGCGCG
This sequence comes from Thermodesulfobacteriota bacterium, assembly GCA_042573485.1. GTDB lineage: Bacteria > Desulfobacterota > DSM-4660 > Desulfatiglandales > HGW-15 > JAAZBV01. The sequence continues at coordinate 13,724 of JBHPCX010000060.1, forward strand.
CCTTCATTATACCCTCTTTCCTTTGAAATATTCACGAGGGTTATAAGCTGTTTTCTTGAGTCTTCATTACTCTCTATAAATCCCTCTTCATATAGACGGCACAATGTATTGACGCGTAAAACGGAGCACCTTCTGCATGTCACTTTTTCAGTCATATGCATAACCTCCGGATCGGTTAACAACGTTCAAAAGGGTATATTCTTATGTTAGAAAAGTCAATAAAATGGTTTTATGCTGTATATTCAGCATGTTATGAATGTTTCATATATGCAACAAGGTGAAACATGGAAGGCGGTATTGGTCCTTCAGGGTATGATCTGATACTACAAGCTAAGCCGAATAGGCTGAAGGTTATTAGACTGTTAGGAAAAGCTTAAAGATTTATTTGACAGGATTTTCAGGCCTGCCCTGGCGTGACAGAACATCTAAATACAATTTAGATAATTCGAGTTAGATGCATCATATTTAGCATATTGTGGTAACACCAGGTCTAGGTCAGGGATTATTTGAATTTCATATTCCAGATTTTCTTTCTTGATGTGTTTGATTTTTTTTACTTCAAAGATCATGTACCGTTCCCTATACCGGAAATTCCCGAAATGATGAGATGCTTTTAACGAATCGGCACCTCCTGATTCGTTAAAAATGTATTTCTCTGCGTTCTGTGCCTGTCCCGCCATAGCTTCAAGCGACGGCGGATGTCTCTAGTGAACGAAGTGAACGGGCGTGAAATAATAAGACTAACAACATCCGCCTTCTGAACCGCAACCATCAGAACCGCAATCACCCTGCTGTTCCGTACCGCAATCGCATCCGGAGGCGCAACCTGATGATAATGCCGCCGTTTCTTCAGGTGTTAAATCTCTGATCTCGACAATATCAATATCAAAATTAAGCTTTTTTCCCGCAAGGGGATGGTTCAGATCAATAACAACCATGTCTTCGCCCTTTAGTTCTTTTATATTTATTATCATCGGCCCCTGAGGTCCCTGTGACTGGAACGTCATACCAGGTTTTAATTCAAGGTCGGGGGGGAACTGGTCTCTTTTTACTTCCTGGAACAGTTCAGGATTAATCGAGCCATAACCATTTTCAGGTTCAACACTGATTTTCACACTATCACCAACGGACATGCCCATTATCTCCTTTTCAAGACCGGGAATAATCTGACCTGCCCCAGTAATAAATCCAAGAGGCTGCCCTTCCGGTGACTTGTCCACTTCTTCTCCTGAATCAAATGTGAGCAAATAGTTAAATGCCACATAAACATTTTCCTTAATATCCATGATATCTCCTTTGTTTGCCTTCATCCACCAGATGCCGAATCCGGCTATTGGTTATCAGCATCCAGCTCCCGGCAGAACAAATAAATGATAGAGGCTGAAAACTGCCGGCAATATCCATAAAGGATTTATCACGAATATTGCCGCTAAAAAAAACCGATGATTCCTGTCAGGGAATCATCGGTAACAGATATTTCACATAACATAATACAATTTCATAAAAAGTCAAATTATGGATTTCATACTCATCGGTGACAGGACGTTTATTCGGAAAATTGGATTTTACTATTCTCCACATATACTTAAAAAAAAGTACTTTGATCAACCACGTATAGCTGCTACAATTAATTCTTAAAAGGCCTGATGGAAAAGGAAGTAAAAATAACAGCCCCTGATGTTTAATAATTGGATTGAAAAAATGGGAAAAACAGAAATAACTGCTTTCATAGAAGATTATCTTTTGTCAAAGAAAGGGAGTTATAAGGATTTTCCCTTTGGACCTGAGGCAGCGGTATTCAAGGTGTGCGATAAAATGTTTGCATTGATATCCATGGAGAAAGATATCCCCCGACTGAACCTCAAGTGTGATCCTGAAGACGCTGAATTATTGAGGTCAATGTTTGGTGCTGTAAAACCGGGTTACCATATGAACAAGCGTCACTGGAATTCTGTTTATATTGATGGATCTGTACCCGATGGAATAATATACCAGATGATAGATGATTCATATGAACTTGTAGTAAAAAGACTGAAGAAGACTGACCGGTTAAAACTAAAAGAAATGGAGGTTTCAAAATGAAAAGGATATTAATTTTACTGGCATTGTTTTTTGTATGTACAACTTCCGCGTATAGCGATGATTTTGAAATTCCTCATATTACAGTATTCGGTACAGCAGAAGAAAAGGTTGTTCCGGACAAGATGTTATGGAACCTTCAGGTTATGAATAAAGGTCAATTACTTGAAAACGTATCAAAAAAACATATTGATCTTGTAGAAAAGATAACAAGGTTATTAAAAAGCGAAAATATAAAAGATGATCTTCAGACAACACGTATGGAATTCAACGAAAATTGGGTCTATAAAAAGAGCTCAAGGATAAAAGAAGGATACTTTGCACGGACATACATAACCTTTTCAATGACAGACTTTTCAAAATATAAAAAAATCTGGCTGGAACTGGCCGAAATAGATGGAGTGAGTGTCATGAATATCAGTTATGATCATACTGAACGAATCAGCATTCAGAACAAAACACGCTTACAAGCTCTTTCAGAAGCAAAGCAAAAGGCAAAGGTGCTTGCAGAAAGCATAGGAAGTAAAATAGCCGAACCCCTTCTTATAGAAGAGGAGCAGCTTAGCCCCGGTATCCGTACTTTGAATGTATCAAGATTCGCAGAAGACGGTGGTTCACAGGGAACATCATCTGTCTCTCCGGGAATGATTCCCATCAGGATGAGGATCAAGGCTTCATTCAGGCTTGTTACAACAGGGTTGTAGATGAAAATAAAAAAAGCCTCCGGGTTTTCACCGGGAGGCTTTCTTTTTGCATTAAATATTAATTACACCAGCGGCCCGCCCTGCGGTGCCACATCATTAGGATCAAACGCCTTAGTAAGTGCTATCCACCATTTATCATAATGTGACATCTTGGCTTTGATATCGTCGCTGACTTCACCCATCATCAGGGCAAAGTAACTTTCATCAAAGGCCCTTCTACCCTGTTCCTTGGACCATTTCTCAACAGCTGCCGCGGCTTTTTTATTGAGAGGATCGAATTTACAGAAAATTTCTGTTTTACCAACATGACCCTGTTCAACTCCCCATCCAAAGAAGGCACCACCGTCATCAACAATGTGTCCAGCTTTAATCAGGGGCAATTTAGCCTCACCGGCGCCAATAGCCCATTTTATGGTCAGATCTCTCTGGCCCATAATGGGAATGGAACTGAAGGCGCCCCCCGGTCGGAAGGTCTCCCTGATTGACGCGGAGACCCTTGTACACTGGGAAATCAGTATCCCTTCTGTCTCAGGATCTTCCAGTGATTTCATGGATTCGCCATCAGATTCCTTAACAATCTGCTCCAGTGCCTTTTTCTTAAAAGCAAAATCAGCATCCGAGTTGCCTGCTATTATTACAAAAAAGCCAGGACCTTTCTTTTCTTTGTTAAGCTCATTGAATACCCTTTCATCATCTTCATTGCACGTTGTAATATTGGCTGCTACCATGGCCACATTAAAACCCATGAGTTCAAGGCATATTTCATTTTCACCAAGTCTAATCTCTGCCTCCCACATTTTGTCCACCGACGGAAAGCTGTAGTAACGTGCCATCATATTCCTGGGTATTTCAGCAAGGGTGTATTTAGGCGACTGCCCCTGGTTATCATACATAGGCGGACCGGGCCAGTGATACAACTTTATTGCCGCCTTGGTAAATACACCCGGTGTAACTCCGGGCGGAACAGCACTGGTTAATATAGACCTGATGGATGGGCCGGGTCCGTCACCGCAATACCATTCATCTGTAGACCCAAGGGCCCCTGAACGAACTATTTCACCTTCCGGTGTTATCCATTCAATTGCCAGATGGTTCCTGTCATCACCGCCTGTACTTTGATCCAGGTGGCCATGTCCCCTGAGCATTGCAGAACAATTGGTTCCAGCACCTTTTATGTTGAAATGCAGACCTTTTTTGAACAACTCCGCCTGAAGTTCTGCTGTAATCACATAGGGTTCAACAACCGCGTACATGTTCTTCTCGTTAATCTCAACTATGCGGTTCATCCTTCTCATGTCTATATAGACAGTGTCCTTTTGGAAGGCACCGGTCCAGCCGGTTGCAACTGCGCTGAATCGTAGATCATGCCGGTTACACGCCTTGATTATTGCCTGAACCTGGGCCGTATTCTTTGGAAGAATTACAACTCCCAGATCAGAACCGTGATAGGAAGGCATGATCGCGGTATCACTGCAGAGATACTCTTCACCTACCACATCCTCTAATTCTTTATATATATCAGCTTTTAGAGCCATGATTTATAACCCCCTTTCTTAGATTGCTTTAGCTACAAGTTCAACGATGTCATAAACCTTAAGGCTGCTCCCGCTTTCCTTGATCGCATCATTTAAGGTCTTTTCACACCAGGGACAAGCGGTAACTATTGCTTCAGCACCTGTAGCCGTAGCTTCTCCCACCCTTTCCGTAGCAGTCCACCGGGCAAATTCCGGGTTTGAGTCATTTACGCCACCACCGGCGCCGCAGCACCATGCATATTCCTTGATCCTTTCCATTTCAGAGAGTTTCAGGCCTGGAATTCTGTTAATGACATCCCTGGGTGGTTCATAAATTCCTTTTGTTCCTCTCCGGTATTCCTTTGGAGGATCAAAAACAAACCTGTCACCGGGTATTTTCTTTCCGTTATAATGAATCCATGGTTCACCCAGCCTGCCCAGACGACAGGGGTCGTGGTATGTAATAACCATGTCTAGTTTTTTATTCAGCTTCAACTTTCTATCTTTTATGAGCATTGCAATATATTCAGAGATATGCAGAACTTCGAGGTCACCCTTAAGGTTATATTTGTCATAAAGCACCTTGAAGGCATGATACCCGTCGGCACAGGCTGTAACTACTGTCTTGATACCGGCCTTTTTAATCATGGCCATATTCATTTTAGCCTGTTTCAAAAACTCTTTTTCATATCCCATCTGATACGCACGTCCGCCGCAGCAGGTCTCCTTGTTTCCGGCAATACCAAAATTTACCTTTGCTTTTTTGAGGATTTTAGCAGTGGCCCTGGCGAGTTTATGCATGTCCTTATCATAGCTGGTAAGACAACCAACATGAAAGAGGACATCTACTTTTGTCCTGGTTGCGTCTTTAAGTTTCATGCCTTTGGCCCAGTCGCCCCTTTTGCCGTTCACGGGGACCATTGATCCGGTTTTTTTGAGGCCCTTTATGACCTCATTAAGCACAGGGTTGGTTTTTCCTTTAGCTACACACTGGAGCCTGAGTTCATTGATTGGCTCCTGGAGTTCGAAGTCCATTGCATAATTACAGGACACTCCGCAGGCGCCGCACATCTGGCAGTTATAAACTATATCAAGAAACCTTTTGTTATAGTTAAAACCGTCTTTTAAGCCCGCGGCCATTATATCTGCTCTTCCACCACCTGAATAACTATGGTATTCATGTTTGGCAATACTTGGACATACATATGAATAATCATAACTCCTTACCTTTTGCAGGGGGATGAATTTGCAGGCTGAACACCGGCAGCACATATTTACATCGCCTTGATATTGTTCTAATCCCATCTTAGCTACCTCCTATTTCCATTCAATAATAAATTGCTTTCTCATCACTATTTAGAAACACACTTTTCCAGGATTCATTACATAATTCGGATCAAATATCTTTTTAACCCTGTGTAATGCATCGGTGGTAGCTGCATCTCTATTGTAAATCAAATTCGCTTCATCGCCATATGGCCTTGAGAAAAAGGCCCCTTTGTCCATTAAGGCTTTTGTGGCTGAGAGTGTTAAATCCTTAACCCGATTCAGCTCAGCAGAGCTATCAGGATCATAAACCATATTAAACTCACAGTGATAACCGGTGCCCTGGACTATTGGCTGGATGTAGATACCAAGATCTGTTGTCGGGTAACCGGCTTCACCGGCTTTATCCTTCATGGCCTTGATCTGTCCTTCAATTTTATCATGAATGGTTAAAAAGAATACATCCTGATTGGCACCCTTCAAACGGAGTTTCCAATAGGGCTCATCACAGACCTGCTGAGCTTTTTTAAGCATAGCATTAGCAGAAACTATACCGGCTGCTTTTTTAGGATCCAGCCCTATCCGTTGATTCATGTTCGCGATGTCCGCGATATTTGCATTGACTCTTTCTTCAGGAAAATAATCATAACCAGCCAAGGTATAAAAAAGAGCGTATTCCGGAAGGGTATCTTTAATCTTCTGATAATCCTTTTGGCCTTTTGAAAAAATCGCAGCAAGGTTGGTGTTATTGAGAATAAAGCATTCTGTTACCATTCTGAGTCTTATCAGCCAGGACATCAGATCTAGAAGCCTGTCAAGGTCTGATGATCCTACAAAGAATGGTTCTTCAACACTTGGGAGGAGTTCACACCTTATTGACATCCAGGTTACAATACCCATTGTTCCCTGGGCTCCCTGAATAAGCCTGTGAAGAGATGCTGTTCCAGGACCATAGGGAGCCTTCTGCACCGCGTCCACCTTCCACTGCTGCTTCAGGGTTCCCGGGCCTGCCGCCTGCCCTGTCCTGAACTCTTCCCCGTTTCCAAAGCAGAGGCCTGTACAGGCAAGAGGATCTGACATATCCCATTGATATCCGGGTAACAGTACAGGTTCCCTTTCCAGTATGCTTCCTATCACTGACTTTGACTGCCTGGGGAGCAAGGGAATATTGAGCCTTAACCCTTTCTTAGTGGCGCGGGGAATAAGTTCACCGAATGTAACCCCCGGCTCCACCATCGCAACTCTCCGGGGACGATCGACAAATTCGATCTTTTTCATCCTGCTAAGATCAACTATTATGCTTCCCCCGTTGCATGGAACTGTGTCTCCCTTAAAGTGGGGAGTTCCCGAACTTACGGGAACAAGCGGTGTTTTAGTCCGGTTGGCAAGCTTGATCAGTTTCTTAGCCTGGTCAGCTTTCCTCACCGTTACTACACAGTTCGGCCTCACTTGATTCACGAAGCTTATGTCACTGGAATACTTTTCCAGGTCAGCCTCCTTGTAGGATACGTTTCTCGCTCCTACAATTTTAACCAGTTTCTGTTTCTCAATCATTATTACCCCCTCTTACTAATTAATAAGCACAAAAAAACATTACAATTAAGTAATTAACTTTCCGCTAATAAGATTAATAAAAAATGAAAAAACAAACACATATATGCTAAGCGTATTTTTCAATACCCTTGATAACCTTTCGAATGTGATTTTCCATCAGATCCTGACACCTGGATATTTCTTTGTTAACTATAGCTTGAAATATGGCTTCATGCTCTCTTGTTGAAGTGAGCCGTTTCTTTTCACCGGGGTTAAAAGTTTTAATTAATCGTCTTAAGACCCATCTGGCCATAACACTATGAAACATAAGCAGGGGAGTAATGTGCGCGGATTTTGCCAGAAGATGGTGGAACTCAATGGATTTTGCTGTAAAATCTCGGGTCTTTTCAGGTGAAGGATCTGTTGCAAGTGCTTTAGTCTCTTCAATATTTTTTTCTATTTCATTTAAATCTTCCGTTGTCGCCTTTTCAATGACATATTTAACTATACTTCTTTCTAAAACGACACGGCTTTCAGCAACTTCCGCAAATGTTACTCCATCAAGCTGGAGATTATCTATTATCATTTCAGCCATCTGAGTCGGCGGAGCAGGCTGGACAAAGGCTCCTCCGCTGCTGCCTTTCCGGATAGCAATCAAACCTTTGGTCTCAAGTGTCCGCAGGGCTTCGCGGATAGTCATTCTGCCAACCTGAAATTGTGTGGCAAGGTTCCGTTCAGCCGGGAGTTTATCACCTGCTTTAAATTTATCAGACAGAATAGCCGTTTTGATCAAATCGGCAATATCCGTTGAAGCTCTTCTATATTGATATTCTTTAAAAACAGCGTCTTTTGCCTGAGCCATTGTGTTTAACAATTAATCCTTTTCAGTTATTAATTATGTTGAAAAAACAGCCTCATCAGTTTGGTATTACCAATGAACACTTTGTAAAATATCCCTTTATGCCTGTCAAGAATTATTAACTGACAATTGATCATTAAATCATTAATCTTATATAGAGGATAAGAAG
>JBHPCX010000061.1:0-21166 GCA_042573485.1 Thermodesulfobacteriota bacterium
ATTGAAAAGAAATGAGGTAACTTTTGTCTTTGATGTAGACTGTGAGACTGCCTCCTTCATCTGTTTTCAAAATTCCAAGAGATCACTCTCTGCTCTATACTCATTGCTTTTTCATTATGACTGGATGATATTGCAGTTATGATATTAAAAACCATTTAAACAAATAGGAGATAATGTAGATGTCTGAGCTAAATTACAGCAATTCCCTCCCGGGTGTTTCCGGACCGGAAGAACCAAAATTACATTTTTGCTTTGAAATTGCCCTGACCTTTCCCAGGGTTCAAAATATTGGAAATATGCCCTCCGGATCAGGTCGAGGGGCAGTTTACCTGGACCAGGGAGTAATAGCAGGGCCATACCTGAACGGTAAAATAGTCCCTAACAGCGGCGGTGATTACGCGCTCTTCAGACCGGATGATACCGTTGAACTCAACGGCCGCTATATGCTGGAGGCTGATGACGGCACGCTTATATATATGCAGAACCAGGGTTTCCTGTGGGGGCGCTACAAAGACTCAATGAAAAAGATCAAGTCATGGATGTTCGAGGATGGACCGGAAGTCTCTCCTGATGAATACTACCTGAGGGCCAATCCGGTCTTTGAAGTCGAATCCGGAAAATATGACTGGCTGACACGTTATGTTTTTGTAGGTATCGGTACACGGCAGAAGCTGGGGAACACGATTCGGTACTATGCGCTGCTTTAGATAAGGCGTAAAGCGCTGGTTGCGGGTTGTTAGCGCCTCTGGCGAGTTCCAGGTTCCAGGTTCCTAGCTTCGCTGGATTTCAAATTCCAAATTTCAGGTTCCAAGCTAAAAACATATTAGACAGGATTTACAGGATTATTTGGGCTTTTTCCTGTTTTCCAGATGAAAACAGGAAAGTGCCAACCCGCTATTCAGGAAAAAAAGTATAAAACCCTGGATTCCGCGATCCAGCCTTCGTCAAGGCTACGGCCCGGCAGGCAAGCCGCGGAATGACATAAGAAGATATTATCTTGTAATGAGGTCTTCTAACATGGAATCTGGAATCTGGAATTCAGACGACTGTCTTCTGTCCTCTGTTTTTGAAAGGATGCCATCCATATTCCCACCGCGCCGGTTATTATACTTGCCAAAAGAAAAAGGAACGGAATTATATAGCTGCCCGTACGATCAAAAAAATAACCACCCATATAAGAGCTTAAAGCTCCTCCAAGACCATAACCAATTGATATTGTAGCTATAATACGGCCAAATGAAGGCCCTGAATAAAAGTCGGCCATACTGCTGGAATAAATTGATGAATATGAACCCTGGCCGGTGCCATACAAAACAGAGGCAATGTAAAGGAGCCATAATGAGGGGCTGTTATTTACCATTATGAACAAAATCATCCCGGCAAAGGCTACTGCCGCGCCTATTGCCAGGGATCTTTCTCTTCCGATTCTATCCGAGAGAAATCCGAAATACACATTCCCCACGGCTTGAAGGCCCCCTACCAGGCCAAGAGAAGAAGCTGCCAGTAAAGGGCTGAAACCGATATCAACGACATAGGCGGCCTGGTGAACTATCATCATATTGACCATGAACCCGTGACATGCCCCTGTCAGGTTTATCCACCAGAATGCAGGTGTCTTCACAGCATTTATAAAGGTCCATTGTCCGCCTTTCACAGATCCTGTCTCCGGGATTGTTATTTCCCTCTGACCTGGTAACAGGGGCCGGCGGCTTTCAGCTTTTTCATTATCCGGCAGCAGCCCTATCTCCTCAGGAGATCTTCTCAAAAAAAACCCGCTCGCCGGGATAAGTATCAGAGAAACCCCGGCTGCTATGGTTAAGAATGCAATACGCCAGCCCGCAAAATCAATGACGAGTCCCGCAACCATCGCTACAACCAGTGATCCAAGGCCTATACCCGAAAGAGCAATGCCGTTTGCCGTTCCCTTTTTCCTGATAAACCATCGTGGAACAACTGCCATATTCGGTGCGAAACCCGTCATGTTTACACCGATTGCTATCAATACACCAAAAAAAATATAAAGATGCCATATACGGTCAATATAACTGCAGGCTATGAGACCGGTTGCCATAAAGGCAGCCCCTGCCGGAAACAGCTGCCTGGGACTGAACCTGTCAATCAGGTACCCGGATATCGGGGCAAACAGGGCATGGACAAACATAGCCAGGGAAAAGGCTCCTGCCGTATCAGCCCTAGTCCATCCATAGTCATCCAGTATGGCAACATAAAAGACACCAAAGGAGACACGCACTCCGAGTGAAAAAAACAATGTGAGGAATGAAACGGCTACTATAATCCAGCCATAAAATAACCTGGGGGAATTATCGTTCAAATTCAAACTCCGGAACTATATATTTCAAATAGACTTTTACAAACAAGAATCACTTTTGGGTATATCCTGTTCATCCTATAAGATAATAGCTTTAAAACATATTAGACAGGATTAACAGGATTTCTTGGATTTTTTCCTGTTTTCCAGAAGAAAACAGGAAAGAGCCCACCCGCTACGCGGGAGAAAAACATAAGACTCTGGATTCCCCGGTCAAACCGGGGAATGACGGTTTTGGTGGATTCCAAGTTCCAAGTTCCAAGTTTCAAGTTCCAGGTTTTAAAATCTCATTCGAAAGTCGTAAGAGGTTAAGAGAAAAGAGTATAGAGAAAATAGTAAAGAGTATAAATTACCGGTTATTCACCGCTCCTCTATTTCCTGATTTCTAATTTCTCATTATTCTTTGCCTTTATAATTGCTCATTGGTTATTGCTCAATGATCACTTTTAACTGCCCTCTGTCTTCTGGAATCTGGAACCTGGAACCTGCTGCAGGCAGAAATCCTTACCCCCTAATCCCTGATCCTTAATCCCAATTGATAACCGATAACGACTAAAGATCTTCGGTGAGTTTTTCCCTATTATGTTCATATCGCATTTGAAGCATTTCAACTAAAAGGGCAAAACCCATCGGAAGGTATATATAAGCTTTTGGTACATGCTTGTGCATACCCTCCATGAATATTGTTATGCCGATAGTAATTAGAAATGAAAGTGCGAGAATCTTGAGGGCGGGATGCTTTATAATAAAATCACCAATAGGCCTGGCAAAGAAAAGAATGGCTGCAAAAGAGACGATTACCGCCACGATAATAATCCATATTTTATCTGTCAGACCTATTGCCGTTATTACCGAATCAATTGAAAACACAATATCAAGCAGGACAATTTGAAGAATAACATATAAAATGCCTTTTGACACACCTTTGGCCGATGCATGGTTCTCACCTTTGAACTCGACAGTATGATGTATTTCAGTTACTGCCTTCCATAGAAGAAATAATCCCCCGCTTATAAGTATTAAATCTCTAACGGAAAAATTCAGGATTATTTTATTTGTTAAACCTGACAATGAAAGAAGTATATAGAGCATTATTACACGCGCAAAAAATGCGAATGCCAATCCCATTATCCTGGCTTTATTCTGTTGTGATTCCGGCAGGCGGCCTACAAATATCGTAATAACAAGAATATTGTCCACACCCAGAACCAGTTCAAGTCCGATGAGTAAAGCCAGTAATGCTAAGGCGTCAGCCATGGTATTTCTCCTTTGGTAATTAACAAATCAATTAACTTTCTTCTTATCAAAACCATCTAATATGTGCGAGCAAGCTTTCAGCTTTTTTAATATCAGCTATTGGAGGAAAAAGCGAAAACCTTATCTCACACCCGTTCACTCCCCATCCTTCGCAGTAAACTGCTACGGAGGACAGGCGTTCACTAGAGGCACAGAGAACGCGGAGAACTTCTTAATATAGCGGCAGATTACGCAGATTCTCGCAGATTTTTAAAAGATTATCGACCAACCGATATTGGAAAACAGCCTAACCGCCCGTTCGCTTTGCTCACTCAAGTACGCTAAGAACGCGAAGAGATCGCAAAGAGAAGATTTTTTATGAAAGGGAGTTACCATGGTATATTTCTTAAATGCCTGCGAAGCAGGTAATCCCGTTAAGGGATTAAACATGGAATGGCATCGGATAAAAATTAATTCATTCATTTTTATCCGGTACCATTTACATGTTCCATTTTAAGAAATATACATATCCTATGGTTTTTAATCTGTGCTAATCTGCGCAATCTGCGGCTAAATAAATACTTTGCGTCCTTAGCGCTCTTAGCGGTTCAATCTTTCTTTTAAATCCTGTAAATCCTGTCTAATATATTTCAAATGTTTTCTCTGCCTGCCCTGCAGTAGCTCTATGCGAAGGCAGATCGGCAATCAGCAAATATATCATGACCTTTTTTCTTCCAGGACACCCCTCTTCATAACCACCTCCATCGGTGCGATAAAGTGAGAACCTGTCATTTTGATCATCTCATTATCACTTTTGGAACATACCCGGACCAGCTCCAGCAGCAAGCTGCCGGCTGATGTTTTATTCCAGAACCAGTCATTTAAAGCTTTGCTTGACAAATCTTCCTGCCCTGGCTGTGACGTGACTCCTTCGACATAATAGGATTTTATGTCTTCTGCCGCCAGCTTAAGAGTAACTGATATATCAACATCATCACGTGGATTTTCAGGCAGTTCTCCTTCTACAAAGGTATAAAGAAATTCTCCAAGTGAACCTATTTCCATTCCGCTTCCGCCAACCGTTGTTCGTTCCCGTTTTTTTACAGCCATGTCATACCATGGCCGCATAGCCAGTATTTCCCTGATAAATTTTGTTTTTAAAGGGTCAGGATCATTGGAATCCTGATCATCATAACTTACAGGGCAGGATAATACTTCAACTTCATCTTCAGATTCCGGGGCATCTTCCGGGAAATCATCGATGATAAACGGGCCATCGGTTCTTTCAAGTAGCGATATCAGGTCAAGGAGGACTTTTCTCTGAAAGGATGCATTCCCCGGGACTCCCAGGGGACGCCCCAGTTCAAAGGGCACCCATAATGACCTGGGCGGCCTTACCTTTTCAGTATGAGGTCTTATCAGACTTATATTTGCTGTTGGAAATCCCCGTTCCTCAAGTAAATGCCCGAGAACGCCGCCGGCGATCGTGCAACCGGGTCAGACAGGAAACAGGAGCACAGCATTTACATTATCCTTTTTAAATAAATCACTGAGTTCTTTTGCTGCTGTCTTATTCTGCTCCGGGGATAAAGGTGTCCCGAAGGAATAGTGATAATCAGCCATACTTCCTATAATTCCTTCATTATCCAGCTCTCTTAACCTGTCAATGGGAAATACCACATTCAGATCTCTCTGATAACCTGTCCTGTCAAAGCTGGCTGCTCCATGGGACATTACCAGGTCATTATTCCGGGCATCTCCGGGAATAACCCGGTAGAAATCAGGCTGTCCCATCTGAAAAGGCCGGTCTGTGCGTAAATGGAGGCCCGCGGTCGTAATCATGGCCACCCTCCTCTGGTTTAAGGGAGGTCCTTCAACCCATGGCTGTGTATCAAATTCGGGGCATTCCATACCCATAAGAATTTTCTGACTCATTTCCGGCAGATCGGCCATTATGACCATAATATTTTCCTCCGATAATTATGAATGAACCTCCTCATAAAGAAGAGGATTTCAATATTAAGTTAATTAAAATCAAATATTTAAAGAAAATTTGATTAGCCGTCATTCCCGCCCCCGACCAAAGCATTCGAGGACAGGCTTCGGCGGGAATCCATTTTTTATCTTTTTTCCCGAACAATTGATGAATAACTATCTTCATATAACTCATAATCTACTAAGATACCGGGCATTATATTTCTTTGTGAAACCATCAACCATAACGTTTTTATGTTCCCATATCCGATTTATCAAGTCACTCGTAAAACCTGTATAAAGAGTTCCTCTGGATTTACTGGCCAATAAGCAAGCATAATATTGTTTCATTACTTAAAATGGATTCCCGCCTCCGCGGGAATGACAGGAGCGACGGGAAAGGCAGAAAAATATTTTTTTACTTTTTACAGATTCATCTTAATAATAAAACCAATTTTTTAACTATTTCTAAATCACTATCTCATCACCGGGTTTCACATAGTTTATTTTTTCATTACCTGATACTTTATTCTTCTTAAGATGGGTTCCGTAAAACCTGACGCCGGATTTTATATTAGGTAAAGCATAGGTAACAAGGTCATCCTCAGATATATGAACTTTTACCTTATCCGTCTTTTCACCATTCAAATCAACAATTACATCATTTACATCTTCAATATACTCAAGAAGACTTTCCTCCCAGTATGTATCAGCCAGGTAGGCGATTTTTTTCTCTCCGGATTCAAGTATAAACCCATATGTCTCGGGAGAATGGAACAATGGAACAGGCTTTAACAGATAACCTGAATCAGTAACAATTTCCTTTTCTTCTTCAATCTCTTCATAGACCACATAATCCTCTACCCACTTCTGCATGGGATGATCCGTACCAAACGCTGTAATGCATATTTCCCGGACTCTGCTTTCTATTCCCCGGGGACCAATTATTTTCACGTCAGTTTCTGATTCTTCCATAAAACATCTTAGTAGTAGAAAAGGAATGCCAAAGTAATGATCCGCGTGAAAATGGGATATATAAATTTTTTTAATTTTTAAAATATCAATATTTTCTCTGAAAATTCCAATCATAACATCCGGCGGTGCTTCAATGAGAAAGCTGTCATCAATAATGAAAGAGTTGTATGCTAATCCGTCGTTTATTGCCCCGCCGTTTCCCAGTATTTTTATTTTCATAATCCTGATCCGCTTTTTTGAATTTATAATGATATTATCTGAATTTCGCACCAAATACCTATTACAGCTTTAAGCACCTCAGTATGACACCCAGGGTAAAATCCAGATATTAACTTACCGACAATCTCAGCACTTTTCATAATAAGTGAGTTTTGTTTTTTTTAATATCATATATCCTTTTTACTTTATACCATTTTAAACTGCTTTTTTATGAACCAATATCACAATTTAAACTTTATTGACATGCAGGTAATGTCATAATATGAATTATTAATCATCTATTTGTCAGGAGTGATTATGCCGGAATTAAAAGAAATGAAAGAAACAATAAATGAAATTGCGAAATCAATTGACCGGCTTGGTAATGGTAATGCTGAAACCGAACTGGGGGCGATTGAAAACCTTAGTATGACAATCAACAGTTCATGCAGGGAAATTGCTGCCGCCCTTGAGCAGGTCGCGGAGGCAATAAATTATCTTGCAGGGGCCGTAAAGAAATAGGCAATCTTTTTGGCAATCCTGTCCGCGGGAAACTGATCACCTTCAGTAGTTGTTACTATTATCCTCCCGCTGTCCAGGATCATTGTTTCCATGATTGTTGCCGTTACATACTTCGACGAATTCAACGGCCGGCAGGTTACCACTTTGTTAAGCAGAGATTCGGCCTTTTCACTGAGTTTTTTGATTTCTTTTTTATCCATATATTTTCTCCTTATTCACATGATGTAGAAAAGGATTGATTATGCAGGTTACCATATTAGGATCAGGAACATCAATACCCCTTTCATACAAAGCCTCACCATCTACAATGCTGAAGATAGAAGATAATATTATAATTCTAGACATGGGGCCTGGAACACTAAGGCAGCTGTCCAGGGTTGGTATTGAAAGCACAAGGATCAATCACATCCTTATCAGTCATTTTCATCCGGACCATACTGCAGACCTGATTCATTTTTTATTTGTCACCCGTAATCCGTCAGTCTTTGCCGGAAGAAAGCCATTTTTAATTTCCGGAGCCACGGGATTAAAAGCACTTATCCGGAATTTACAGCATGCTTATTTCCACTGGCTCGACATACCTGAAGATAAAATGGAAGTTGAAGAATTAGAAGTGGAAGGCCCTATTAAAAAAGAACACGATACATACTCCGTGATTTCCAGACCTGTAAAACACGCGGAAAGCAGTCTCGCGTACCGTATTGAAGATGAGAAAGGCAAAAGCGTTGTGTACTCAGGAGATACAGAGTTCTGTGAGGAAATTATATCCCTGGCAGAAAACACAGATCTTCTGATACTTGAATGCGCGGTTCCGGAAGACAGTGGTCTTGACGGGCACCTTACTCCCTCAGAGGCAGGACGTATAGCCTCAGCGGCCAAAGCAAAGAAATTGCTGCTAGTTCATTTTTATCCTGAAATACTTACTGCAGACATTTCAGGCGAGTGCAGAAAATATTATGACGGTGAATTAATACTTGGGAAAGATTTGCTTCAGATAGAGCCTTAAGAAGTTCAATACAGTCTGCCTGTCATATAATTATTAAGGGCAATCAAATCATCACGATAGGATGTTTCGGGAAATTCCTTCAAATATTCAGCAGCCTTTTCAACGTATTTCTCAGCTTTCGCTCTTGTCTTTTCAACACTGCCGCTTTCTCTTACAAAGTTAATGAGTTCTTCATAATCAATATCATCACTGCTTCCCTTTATGAATGTTTCCTTGAATCTATCCGTCTCGCCCTTATTCATGCTGGAGATCGCGTAAATGAGGGGTAAAGTTATTTTTCCCTCCCTCACGTCTTTACCTACAGGTTTTCCGAAATCCTTTTCAGATGATGAATAGTCAAGCAGATCGTCAACCATTTGAAAGGAGATACCCATATTAAGACCGAAATTTTTGAGTTTTTCACACGCCCAGTCACCTGCCTTCGCAATAACAGCCCCTGAGGCACATGACGCGGAGATGAGATCCGCTGTCTTGGATGTAATAATATCCAGATATTCCTCTTCACCGGCATCCCAGTTTCCGGTAAAAACGAGCTCCTTTACCTGTCCTTCTGTCATTCGGGCTGCCGCGTCATTTATGATTTCGAGAATATTATAGGACTTTGATCCAATAGCAATGCTGGAAGCTATTGAAAACATGTAATCGCCGGTAAGAACTGCTGCTGAATTTCCCCAGACATTGCTGGCTGAAGGTTTTTTTCTGCGGGTTTCAGCCTTGTCTATTACATCATCGTGCAGAAGGGAGGCACAATGTATATACTCAAATATAATGGACATATGATATATGTCTTTTTTATCATACCCATTCATCAACGCGGACAGGACAAAGAGAAGAGGACGAAGTCTTTTACCCTGGCTCAAAAGAGAATGTCCAACTATTTCTTTTATTAGGGGGACATTTGAATCAATACTTCCTTCAAGTTCCCTGTCAATTTTTTCAAAATGTTTATTAAATCTGTCTAAAAACTGCCCGTCAGTACTCACCAGGTTCCTCCGGTTATATAAAATAGGCATTATGCCCATTTACTT
This sequence comes from Thermodesulfobacteriota bacterium, assembly GCA_042573485.1. Lineage (GTDB taxonomy): Bacteria > Desulfobacterota > DSM-4660 > Desulfatiglandales > HGW-15 > JAAZBV01. The sequence continues at coordinate 9,269 of JBHPCX010000061.1, forward strand.
TTCATAAGTGGACACTAATTAACATCTAGTCTGGTATTATTCAACTCATATTTCCTGAATACTTTCTCCCACAAGGTCGTAAGTATGAGCCTCTGTTATTTTTACCTTCAGTATTTCACCGACCATACCATTACCTTTGTTAATAAGCACCCGGCCGTCTACATCCGGCGCCATTTTTGATGTCCTTCCTGCCAGAAGCAAATCCGTCTCGGAAGATACACCTTCAATGAGTACAGGAACAGTCCTGCCGACCATGTCCCTGTTTTTCTTCAAAGAAATATCGGCTTGTAATTTCATAATTTCGTTCCGTCTATGTTCCGCCGTACTTAAATCCGGCACGTTTTTTAAACGGGCCGCAGCGGTTCCCGGTTCCGGGCTGTAAATGAACGTTCCCAGGTTATCGAATTCCACATCTTTTATAAAATTAATAAGTTCTGTAAACATCTCATCGGTTTCATCCGGAAAACCTACCATCATTGTCGTTCTCAGGCTTAAAGATCTTTTTATGGAACGAACACGTTCTATAAATTCACCGGGTGTTTCTTTCTTAATCTCTCTTCCCATTAATTTAAGAATATGACTGTTTACATGCTGAAAAGGGATGTCAAGGTATGGTGCTATTCGGCCTTCATTTTCCATTAATCCCAGGAGAGCATTACTTACCTCATAGGGATGGGAATAGAGTAACCTTATCCACTCAATACCTTCAATTAAAAGGAGTTCTTCCAGGAGCCTTTCGATGGTTACATCATTATTAAGGTCTGCCCCGTACACTGTTGTGTCCTGGGCTATCAGGTTTACCTCCTTCACACCTCTGTCACGCATATCTTTTGCCTCAGATACCAGTGAATCAATACCGCGGCTTCTAAGGGGGCCCCTGATGGCGGGAATACCGCAGTAGGAGCATTTGTGGGAGCATCCTTCTGCTATTTTCAGGTATGAGGAATAAAAGGGTGTGGTCTGAATCCTCGGGGTTCCATGATCAGCAAGAAAACCAGGTTTACGGATAAAAAAGGGAGTTTCATTATCCTCAGCTGAGCCAATCAGTTCAATTATTCTCGTAATTTCACCGGTACCCAGCCAGCCGTCAACTTCCGGGATTTCCCGCGTTAGTTTATATCCGTACCGTTGAACAAAACATCCTGTCACAAAAATCTTTTCAAGATCGCCGCTTTCTTTTCTCTCAACCGCGGCAAGTATTGTATCGATTGATTCTTCCACAGCCGATTGTATAAATCCGCATGTATTGATAATAACAATATCGGCCGTATTTATATCAGAAACAACTGGATAATTTGCTGATGCAATAAGTCCCAGTATATTTTCACTGTCAACAAGGTTTTTAGCACACCCCAGACTTGTGAGGAATATTTTCTTTTTTGTTCGGGTCATGAAATGAATCTTATTTCTTACTCAGGCTTGATGAAAGTCTCCTCAGGAGAGTCATGGCAAACTTTTTCAGGAAGAGCAATTGAATTTCTTTTGAAGATTTATCCAGAAGCATGGAACTTATTTTTAAAAGGATACAGTCTGTTTCGGCTGTTACAGTGGCTGTGCGGGACTCACCGCTCAAATACGCCATTTCACCGAAGCATTCACCTCTGCCTATACGGGCAATATTTTGATTTTGTTTTCTTACAACCGCGTTGCCGCTTAAGATTATATAGAATGAATCATCAATTTCTCCCTCGGACATTATAACTCTTCCTTTTAGTATTTTTACTACGTTTGAAGCACTCAGTATCTGCAATACATGGTCCTTGGAAAAATTATTAAAAAAGTTAATACTGTGTATATAGCCTATAATATCTTCAACATTTTCTTTTTTGGGAACACCGCCCTTCAGTCCCCTGAGGGCCACTCTAAGGACATAGGCCATATCCATGCAGGTCTGGTATCTGATGCTCTTTTCCTTGGAAAGGGCCTTTTTTGTTATATCCTCCAATACCTGCGGGATACCGGGATCTATCTCTCTAACCGGCTGCGGATCAGTGTTCGTGATCTTATACATTGTAGTAAAATGATTTTCACCGGTGAATGCCTGTTGACATGTCAAAAGCTCATAGAGCACGCAACCCACTGAAAACACATCACTTACATTATCAATATCCTCCTCCTTGACCTGTTCCGGAGACATATAACTTGGAGAACCCACTATTTCTCCGGACATAGTATGGTCCGTCTTCATCTTCGCGATACCGAAGTCGGTAATCCTTACTTCGTTTAAGTTATTTAGCATTATATTGGAGGGTTTGATATCCCTGTGTATGACTCCCATTTGATGAGCATAATCAAGCGCATTGCAGGTGGAAAGAATAATTTCAGATATTTTATCATAAGGCAGCTTATTTTCGCTTTTACATAATTCGGAAAGAGTTGTTCCGTCAATATATTCCATGGCTATATAGCAGAAATCCCTGTACATACCGGCGTCATAAATGGAAACAATGTTAGGATGCATAAGGCGCCCGATAGATTGTGCTTCTGTGAAGAATCGTTCCCTGTATTTATCCGCCTTTTCACCGGTAACATCTGCAGCTGGCCTGGCGATCTTTATAGCAACATCTCTTTTAATATATGGATCCCGTCCTCTGTAAACGATACCCATATTCCCCTGCCCTATTTTTTCAATGATTTCATAACGGCCAACCTTTTCAACATCATGAAGATCCCTGATGAACTGTGTATCTACAGGTTTCAATGATTTTTTTTTACCAAGCACTTTGGAAGACAACCACCTCGTAAATCCCAGTTTCTGGATTTCGCGGTCATCATTCTTATTGTTTTCAGTCAATATATTTCCTCATATTTTATTATTTTATGTAACGCCAATAACATAGAACGAAAGAAAAGTATATATCATTTACAGATTGAACGAATTCTATTTTCCTCCCTTGCTTCCAGCAGAAATTCTATTAACCTTTCTTCAGTATTAAAATCAGGATCATCAATAACCATTTCATGAAGCCTGTTCAGGATATTTCCCACATCCGGACCCTGTTTCAGATTAAGAATATTCATTATTTTTTTTCCATCCACTGCGAGATCCGATATTCTTAACGCTGATTTTTTTCCGCCAACCTGCTTAATCCTATGTTCAAGCTCATCAAGGATTACATATTCATTGTGTTCAATTCCATGGGCCTGTATATCGGCTCTTCTCAACCTGATCAGGTCATCGATATCATTTCCGGCTCTTTTCATTAAACGCCGGACAGCACCATCACTCCAGCTGCTGTTATAATCAATCATATGAAGTGAAACGATGCTTGTAACTTTTCTCACTTCTTCATTGCTGAATCTCAACCTCTCCATAATTTCCTTTGCAATGCCGGCACTTGCCTTTTCGTGATTGTAGAAATGAAATTCACCATTAATTTTTTCCCTGACTCGGGGCTTTGCGATATCATGCAGCAGGGCAGCCAGCCTTAGAACAGGTGTTGACGGAATATGATCAATTGCCTCCATAACATGCCTGTAGATGGTATAACGATGCCATTTATTCTGCTTTTTCCTGTATCCTTCAAGCAATTCAGGAATAATTTCCTTCAACAAACCTGTTTTCCTTAGTATATTTAAAGGCCGGGAAGGCCTTTCAGCCAGTAAAATCCTCAGAAACTCATCTCTTATTCTTTCCACCGATACTGATTTTAAAAGTTCCGAGTTAATGGAAATGCAGTTAAGGGTCTTGTTCTCTATTTTAAAACCCAGCTCAGCAGCTATTCGAACCGCCCTGAGCATCCTTAAGGGGTCTTCAAGGAAACGTTTCTCAGGATCAAGAACTCCTCTTACAATCTTCTTTTCAATATCAATTCTTCCGTCATGGGGATCCAGGATAATGCCATTTATGTCGTCATATGCCATGGCATTAATGGTAAAATCTCTATGATTTAAATCAGTGTTTATATTCAGCTCCGGGCTTCCTTTTCCTCTCATGGTGGTTATTTCAAAATGATTTCCCGGTTTAACCAGTGTTACGGTTTCGTGTTTCAATGAATAGTGCCTGGTATCACTGAAAACAGATTTGATTTCACCGGTATCGGCATTAGTTGATATGTCCCAGTCAATGATACCTCGGCCAAGTATTACGTCCCTCAATGCCCCGCCTACAACATAGGCCATGAAATTATGTTGACGCAGCCTTTCAAGGATGGTTTTTACAAAGGGGGGTAATTCTACATTGAATTTAATATTTTTATCTGTTTTTTTTCTCATAGATATCATCTGACTAAATCTATTTCCCTGAATACTTAATGATCATTTCATAAATCTATACTTTATGTATGGAAATAAACATTTAAACTTAATATTTTTATGATTTCAATATAATATTATTAAATGCTTTAGGTTATTAGACTGAAGGCTGAAGCATTTTAGGCTGCCGCCTTCGCTCATGGAGCTATGGCGGGCCAGGGAAGGTTATTAGACTGTAGACTATTAGGCTCTCAGGTAATGCTTTGAAGCTTTTTTTTAGACAGGATTTACCCTGTTAAATTCCAAGTTCCAGGTTTCAAATTCCAAGCTGCCAGCTACGCTGGATTTCATATTCCAAATTCCAAGTTCCAAGTTACCGGCTTCATCGAAATCAAAAAGATGCTGATTTTACTCTTTCTCTGACATCTGATATCTGACCTCTGTCTTCTGTCCTCTGATATCTGGAATATGGAACATGGAATGTGGAATTCAAGCGACTCACTGTCTCCTGCCATTCAAAAGCCTTGTACCTTTTGCCCTGTGCCCTGCGCCTAATAGAACTTCATATTCCAATTGACTAAATCGTTTCTCTTTCATATATTTAAACTCCTGTCACCACTATTTAAATCTTACTAATTTGGACTTTATATAATGAACCGTCCCAAAGCACCATTACTATTCTATGGAATTCTTTCTATATTCCTGATATTTTTTGGCTGGCTGTGCTGGGCATTTCTTCCCGCAATTGTCCTCGGCCTCCTTATCGCCAGCGCCTTCTACCCGCTCTACATATGGTATAAAAAATTATATAAGGGAAAGGAAACTTTTAAAGCCCTCTCCATGACCATTATTGTTTTACTTGTTATTATCATCCCGGTCTGGGGGTTTGTCGGGAGCCTTTACAAAGAAGCTGCTGATCTTTACGGACGAACTAAAGACAGAGTTACCGATCCTAAAACCCAGGAGCTTCTTGAAAGTGATTCTGTCTGGGCTGAAAGAATAAGGAAATTACATGATTCTGTCCTCGCGGAAAAAATAAGAGCATTCAGCGAACTGACGAATATCGAAATTAATACCGAAAGCATCCAGGACTCTATTACATCGACGATAAAGGATGTAGGCTTTTTCCTGACAAAACAGGTGCGGGCCATTATACAGGCAATTGTTACAAACCTTTTGAGTTTTCTTTTGCACTTTCTGTTGATGATTTTAATCATCTATCATATTTTCAAAGACGGCGAACAGTTGAAAAACTATCTGCTCTCGCTTCTGCCTTTCCCGGAGTCTCAGCAGGAGCTTATTCTTGCCAAATTTCATGAAATGGGGAGAGCAATCATTATCGGAAACGGTCTTTCAGGTATAATCCAGGGGGTACTGGGCGGATTTGCCTTTTATTTATTTGATCTTGGTTCGCCCCTTATATGGGGGACAGTAATGGGATTTCTGGCATTTCTGCCTGTTATCGGGGCTTCCGTAGTATTCATTCCCGCGACCATTGTCCTGCTTTTACAGGGAAAAACAGGCGCCAGCCTCGTTTACTTTATCTACAATGCCTCATACAGCGCTCTTATAGAATATTTAATCAAGCCAAAGCTTATAGGTCAGGGAATGAGGATGAATACTATATTTGTATTTATAGGCATTCTCGGGGGTCTGAAGCTATGGGGAATACTTGGTATCGTTTACGGCCCTTTTATCCTGACTATTATTTTTACACTGTTCGAAATATACAGGCTGGAATACAGCACCACAATTAACAAAAGGTGGAAAAAACCTGTGAGAATCATTCATAATTATAGAAGGAGGAGGAAATAATGCCGTTTGGAACAACAATAACTCAACACATACTGGACCAGCAGAGAGAAAACCCTGAGGCAACAGGTGCATTTACATACCTTTTATATGAACTCATTGTAGCGGCTAAAGTTATCTCAAAGGAAGTAAATAAAGCCGGTCTCGCTGATATTCTGGGTGCAACAGGGGAATTAAATGTGCAGGAAGAAAAGGTCCAGAAGCTGGATGTCTATGCCAACAGGATTGTAATTGAAAGGATGCAGCATATAGGCCAGTTGTGCTGCATGGGTTCCGAAGAAGTGGCAGACCTGATAGACATTCCCGCGAAATACCCAAAAGGGAACTACATTCTTCTCTTTGATCCACTCGACGGATCATCAAATATTGATGTTAATATGAGCATCGGAACAATATTCGGTATCTACAGGAAAAAGACCGAGGAGACAGATATTAACTTTCTGCTCAATGAAGTGCTGCAGCCGGGATATGAGCAGGTGGCGGCCGGGTACTTTATATACGGGTCAAGTACCATAATGGTCTACACGACAGGAAACGGTGTGCATGGTTTTACCCTGTATCCAAGCGTCGGTGAATTTCTGCTTTCCCATGAAAATATTAAAATTCCTGAAAAAGGGAAAATCTACAGTGTCAACGAAAGCAACTACCAGTACTGGGATAAAAACACAAGGGCCCTTGTTAATCATTTTAAAACAAAGGACAAAGAAACAGGCAGATCATATACGGCCAGGTATGTGGGCAGCCTGGTAGCAGATTTTCACAGGAACCTGCTTAAAGGTGGAATATTCATGTACCCCGCGGATAACAAAGACCCGAAAAAACCCAGGGGGAAACTGAGACTGATGGTAGAGGCAAACCCTCTCGCCATGGTTGTTGAACAGGCCGGGGGTTACGCCAGTAACGGAACAGGACCAATACTTGAGATGCAGCCGGAGGAACTGCACCAGAGAGTTCCCCTCTTCATCGGCAGCAAGGATGATGTTTTACTGGCTGAGAAGTATATAAGGGGGGAGGTATAATAACGGTATAAGGTATACGGTGTGAGGTATAAGGGAGAGGTTTACGGTTTACGGTTCTAGACTATCTAGCTTATTAGGCTGAAGTCTGAAGACTATATAGGAGAAAATATTAAAACAAAAGACTTTAACCCAGCATATGGTAAGAGTGAAATAGCCATCCCGCTACGCGGGAGAAAAATAAAATCACTGGATTCCCCGATCCAGCCTTCGCCGGAGGCTACGGCTCGGCAGGCAGAGAAAAACTAAAAAAAAAGATTGAACCGCGAAGGACGCCAAGTATTGTCTGCTTTTTTAGTTAGAGATAAAGTGTATATTTCTTAAATGCCTGCGAAGCAGGTAATCCCGTTTAGGGATTAAACATAGAATGGCACTGACAAAAAATGAATTAATTTATTTTTTGTCAGTGCCATTCATGTATCATTCAAGAAATATACTATGGTGACTCCTATTATTAAATGATTTTCTCTTTGCGATTCCTTTGCGATCTTTGCGTTCTTAAGCGCAGCGGGCGGTTACAAATTTATTATTTCGATAAAAATATCCTGGAAACCGCCTACTTACCCCTTACCATTTCGAGAAACGTGTCAATCCTGAGGGCTGTTCTCCGGTCGATCTCACCCGGCCTGTCTCCTTCAAGTGTTAATATGGGAACAGATAATCTTTCTCTCAAGACAATGTCATAGAGCTGGCGAAAACAGAAAGTCTGTGTATAATGAATTAATCCATCCAGGTTTCTTTCCTTAACAGCGTTTTCTATATCTTCTATTCTTGCTTCCGTACCATAGGGATAAGTGTATCTCAGGTACTGTTCAATTATATCTTCTGAATCGTACGGCATACTGAACTGTCTCTGGACCTCATTAAAAACGATTCTTGCTCCTGCAGATTCGATGTATTGATAGAAATTGGAGAAAATTGGAGGGACACCAAGGAGGCCCAGCCTTATTTCATCTTTAAACGGTTTTCTTGTTTTTACTTTATTAAGAAAATTGTCTATTTCTTTTTCAAAGTTGTCCGGATCGCCCTTAAAGTCAGAACTCGCGAGAAGAAACTGATGGTTTTCCATTCCTGTAACAATGTTCTCTACAAAGGTAAGCCTGTCAATTTCCTTCAGTTTCCTTCTTATCCTGTCAAGACGTCTCTTTACCTTATCAATATTATCCCAGTCCGCAGATAATTCTTTTCTAAAGGCCTCCAGTCCGGGTTCAAGATGCCCCCTTGTTCTTTCAGAAGGATAATTGAAGGGGATTACCTTTACACCCCTTAAAGACATTATTTCCGCGAGGGCGATGGTATTGCTGCAATCTCCTCCTGTTACGGCTATTACACTTTTAATATCCCGGTTGATTACTGTCGAATAGATACCCTTTATCCAGGCACAGATATTGCTGGGAAATCCCTCAGATTCTGCCAGTGTGATAAGGCTTTCAGGGTTCCCGGATTCAATAAAGATGTTATTCAGATCTACGGGTATGAGACCCGCGGCATATATTATTTCAACTGGAACTGTAGATGTCAGGCCTATGCTGGATTGTATCAATGTGTTATCAGTCAAACTCCCGCCTCCACATAATGAAACTTTTCACCAGGGAGTTCAAGGCAGGTCAGTTTGTTTCCATAAACAGCACCTGTGTCCAAACCTATTTTATTATCCATAACAAAAGGTGATGAAAAGGGTGTGTGGCCAAAAATAACCTTTTTCCCGAAATCATAATCTGAAAAAATGAATTTCTCCCTTATCCACAGCTTATCTGTTTCGGTTTGTTTTACAACTTCAGCATCAGGACGAAATCCTGCATGTACAATGTAATAATTTTCAAGCTCTATCATGGTTTCAAGGGATTCCATAAAGGAAACATGTTCGGGCGGCAAATCGATGTTGCCATTATTACGGTAACTGTTGAGTGTAGCTGTACCGCCATTAAATAGAAAAGTCTCTATGTCCAGACCTGAAATATAATCGAGGAACATTCTTTCATGATTTCCCATAATGAATTGAACATTTTGTGAGATATTCTTTATATTAATCAACATGTCCAACACACCTTTTGAGTCATCGCCCCTGTCTATATAATCTCCCAGAAAAAACAGGTTGTCTTTTAGAGGATCCCAGGGGATTTTTTCGAGCATGGCTTCAAGCATCCCTCTGCAGCCATGTATATCTCCTATTATGAATGTTTTTTTATTGTTCATATTTAAAAACCCAGCGAATCCGGTCCCGTGGATCAAGCCTTTTAAGTCCTGCCTTCTCAGCTGATTCCCTTGCCGCTTTATATTCTTTTGCTTCGAGAGGTCTGTTAATGTCCGGATGATTAACAGCCCCGCCTGATGGTCTGTACTGGTCCATAATGTTCACATAGCTGTTTTCAGATATTTCTTTTGAAATGAATTTCATTATTTCCGGTGTTTCAGCGATATCCCCCGGCATCACAAGATGTCTTATTAAAAGGCCCTTTAGGGCAATTCCTTCATCATTAATTTCAAGGTCACCAACCTGTCTGTGCATTTCAATTAAAGCCTTTTTTACAAATTCCGGGTAATCGGATGCATCACAGAATCTTTTCGATGCCTCACGACCCCAGAATTTATAATCAGGCATGTAAATGTCAAAAATGCCATTAAGAATATTCAGCGTTTCCACCTTGTCGTATCCGCCTGTATTATAAACCAGAGGAATATTAAGTCCCTTTTCAACAGCTATAAGGAGGGATTCAAGCAGCTGAGGAACAACATGGGTCGGTGTTACAAAGTTAATATTATGGCAGCCCCTTTGCTGAAGATATAACATGACAGCTGCTATATCTTCAGGTTTTGATTCTACACCCTCATTAAGATGACTTATTTCATAATTCTGACAGAAACCGCATAAAAGATTACAGGAGCTTATAAATATAGTCCCGGATCCATGTGTCCCGACCAGGACAGATTCCTCACCGAAATGGCTGTCATATGAAGCAATCCTGGCCAACCTGCCGGTCCTGCAGAACCCGGTTTCATCATTTGTCCGGTCCACACCGCATTCCCTGGGGCATAAACTGCAGGAGTCAAGCAGTTTCAGGGATTCCTTTACTCTCTTATCTAGAATTCCCTCCCTGTAAAGATTAAGATAAGATGGTCCCATTGGTTCCTCGAAAATGCCGGTACCTGGTGCCCATGCATAGTTTATTGATGTGCACTAGCTAACAGGAATAGAAGGCTGTCGTTAATCCCTGCTGCCTCCGAAAATCCTCAACAGCATAAGGAAAAGGTTGATAAAATCAAGGTATAATGCGAGAGCTCCTAAAATTGCACCTTTTCTTACTACATCACCATCGAGTCCTGCCGGTTGGGTAAGGGCCATGTTCTTTATTTTTTGAGTATCATAGGCTGTAAGTCCCACAAATACTACGACCCCGATATAGCTGACCGCGTAATAGACAGCAGGACTCCGCATGAAAATATTAAAAACAGAGGCTATTAAAATTCCAATCAGCCCCATGAACATGAAACTGCCGAGTGATGTGAGATCCTTTTTAGTTGTCCAGCCGTATATGCTGCATGCCAGAAAAGTCAGGGCACAGATAAAGAAAGTGCTTACAATCGATGCCCTTGTATAAACCAGGAAAATAAAAGACAGGGTTACACCATTTAAGGCTGAATAGAGCAGAAAAAGACCTGTAGCGATACTGCCGCTCATTCGATTCACCATACCGCTGATGGAAAAAACCAGACCCAGTTCAGCTATTGCAATCAACCAGAACAGGGGGGTAACACTACCAGTCTCAACATTTATGATCAATCCTCTTATTGCATCATTTCCGGAAACATACCAGGCAATAAGACCCGTTAGCCCCAGGCCCAGGCACATCCAGTTATATACACTCCTGACAAACTCGTTAACATGAACACCGGCTTCCTGTTTATATGCTGAAAATTGTTCCATATTTATCCTCCTTTAGTAAATCTTTTGAAACAATATTATTATAAAACCGACAAAATATTTTGCAAGTCCGGATTTATTTCCGGTTACTATTTTAGTGCCTCCAGATTGGAAATTCTTTCCGTTATTGGAGGATGGGAATAATTAAACTTTACATACAATGGATGGGGACAGAGATTGGACAGGTTATCAAGCGCTATTTTCTTTAAGGCGCTTATCAGCGGACCCGCGTCATTCATTAATTCCCAGGCGTACCTGTCCGATTCTCTTTCATATTTTCTGGATAAAGCCAGAGAAACCGGTGAAAGGAAAAATCCGACCGGACCCAACAGTATGGCGATAAGAAATAATCCGGCATAGGCTGGAGTCGCGGTAAAACCGAAACTAGTGTAGATCAGTTCCCATTTCAGCATCCATGCTACAGTGTAAAAAGCAATTAAAGAGGTAACAGTCACAAGCATAAGCTGTTTTTTAATATGCCCTTTTTTCAAATGTCCCATCTCATGGGCAAGCACAGCCAGAATCTCGTTATTATCATGCGCGTTTATAAGAGTATCATACAATACTATTCTCTTGCTCTTTCCCAGCCCTGTGAAATAGGCGTTTGTGTGCCGGCTTCTCTTTCCCGCGTCCATTTGGAACATACCGGCCAAAGGAATATTTTCCCTGTCAGCCATTTCCTTTATGGACTTTTCCAGCTCTTTGTCTTCTACCGGAGTAAACTTGTTAAAGACCGGCGCAATAACTGTTGGATATATGATAGTTACCATTAACTGAAAAGCCATAAAAACCATCCACGTCCACAACCACCATAAATTACCGCCATATTCGATCATGGCCAGGATAACGGATAACAATATTCCGCCGAGTATTACTGATATGATGGCTGACTTAATTATATCAGTTATCCATATCTTTAGTGTCCGGATCATAGAATTCCGCGAAAGAAGTATT
>JBHPCX010000062.1:0-20565 GCA_042573485.1 Thermodesulfobacteriota bacterium
ACCAGGGGAGGGGAGGTTTCTGGAGAGAAAATTTCTTAATTCAACAACATTGGGTTATACACCCGACCGTTTTAAATATATCCAGGCACAAAAAATGGTGGGATATAAAATTCCACCCTACGTAAACTAAAGCCGCAAAATGTCATTTCGAGGAGTTAACCGAGAATTATGATTATGCCCGTCATGCATTTAACGTTACGATGATTATAATTAAATAACTTCAAACATGGGAGGATTTATCGTGAAAAAAAAATTTACCAGGCGTGAGGTTTTAGGAGTCGGTATAGGCGCGGCAGCGCTGGCAACAGCAGGTGCAACCATTTCCACTGCTTCAGCTGCTCAACCCGAAAAAAACAATACATCTGAATTAAGCAGGTTTAATGAATACGGGGAAGACCTTGAAACAGGCGTTCTTTTAAGAACTTCGCCTATTGCCGTTAAAATGCTGGAAAAGGAGTCCGATATCCCTGAAGGAGCATTTCGGCCAAAAAGAGACGGGGGCTATCACATTGCCCAGTGCCAGGCTTTCGGCATGTCGAGGCGGGAAAATAAGACAGTGGCCATGTTAAAGGAAGATCACTGGTGCCCGACTGCTCTCACATCCTACGGGATGGTCCCAAAATCGGGTTCTATGGCAAGCTGGGGAGAATCATATATGAGTTTTGAAGCTGGAAAATATATCGGGATTCTCACGGCACCTCTTAAAAAGGCCGACTTTATGCCTGATGTTGTCCTTGTCTATTTGAATCCTGCTCAGCTCAGGGGAGTTATGATGCCTGTATTGTTCGGTGGTACTGATAAGGTCAACACTCATCTTTCTCTGCCTTCCTGTGGACATGCTGTGGTAGACCCTATAAAAACCGGAGAATACTGTGTGGTACTTCCTGATCCGGGAGAATATCAAAGAGCACTTTCGGCGGAAGAAGAAATGATACTGGCTATTCCGCAACAAAAGCTTGAAGGGCTGATGGCAGGCCTGAAAAGAGGGGGGAAAATGTATTCCCACCGGGACCAGTATATGGCAATGCACCCGGATTTTGACCAGCCGCAGTTTTATAAAGACATGTTTAAGTCATGGGGCCTGGATTCGGAATAAGAAAGTAGAAACGCATGGGGTAAAGGAGGTAGAGGAGAAGCAAATGGCTGATATGTTAAAGGACAGGGTAATTGTAATAACAGGTTCTGGTAACGGTCTTGGACGGGCTGAAGCAATAGCCATGGCCGCTCAGGGTGCAAAGGTTGTTGTAAACGATCTAGGTACCAGCCATGATGGTTTAGGTTCATCATCTGATGATGCGGACAGGGTGGTTGAAACAATAAAAAAGGCAGGCGGAGAGGCCACAGCTAATTATGACAGCGTCATTTCCGAGGAGGGTGCGAAAAATATTATCAAAACAGCCGTTGATAATTATGGCCGCCTGGACATCCTTGTAAACAACGCGGGAATTATACGCAATGAAGTAGTCTGGGACATCAAGACGGAAGACTGGGATGCCATGGTAAAAACTCACCTGTATGGTACTTTTTTCTGCACAAGATCGGCCGCGGCCGTAATGAAGGAGCAGGGATACGGCAGGATCGTCTGCACGTCATCCCACATTGGCTTCGGTTTTTTTGGTCAGGCCGCCTATTCCTGTGTAAAGGAAGGAATAGTCGGTTTCGCGCGTACAGTAGCCAGGGACATGGGACAATTTGGAGTCACCTGTAATGTTATACGCCCTCTGGCGGCATGGAGAGGAATGGAAGGTATAGACAACCTTATGGATGAATACCGGCCTGACGATGTTGCGGCATTTGTAACATACCTTGTCAGTGAAGCGGCTGATAATATAAACGGATGCATATTTGAAGTATTTAAAAACCGCGTTGCCATATTCACAGAACCTCAACCCCTTGAACAGGTGCTCTGGAAAGACGGCCGCTGGACACCAGAAGAACTGGCAAAGGTTATGCCTGAAACACTAACAAGAGGAAGAGAGAGGGAAGTATATCCAAAGACACTGCCTTATGTGTTTGATTAAAACAAGGTTTATGGTATAGGGTTTAAGGTATACGGCTGGGGACTTCATCCCTTTAGATTGTGCGTCAAGTCATTTTGAGGTGATAACCGAGCAATCTTTTCGTAGGGTGGCGTTTTATACACCACCAGTTTTAAGATAATGCATTTTTTGAAAAGATAGTCCGGTCGGGACAAGAACCCAATGTTGTTGACTTAAGAAATTTTCTCTCCAGAAAACTCCCCTCCCCTGGTGGGAGGGGCTGGGGGAGGGGGAGAAAGTGTCTGACCATAAACATAAATTTCTGTTGTCAATAATTTTCCACCCTCTCCCAACCTCCCCCTCAAGGGGGAGGAGCGTTAACGAAGGCTTAAGTCAACAACATTAGGAATAAAATCCGACCCTACTGCCCTTTCTTGTTTCTATTGACAGGTTAAATGAAGTTATGAGCATTACATAGTAGTTACTTAATAATAACCATCTATATCTTTTATTATTGACACATTCTGTTTTCCTGTTATATGAATGAACGAATTGAGAGGCAGGAAGCCTCCGGACAAACGCGAAACAGAATAATTTTAAAAAACAGAGCCACGAAGGTTTTTTTGGAATAGAAAATTGCAAAAAAGTCTCGTGGCTTTTTATTGGACTGAAAGGTTTTTAATTGCATATATCAGAAGGAATTCTAACAGGGCCGGTACTGCTTTCAGGTGCAGCCCTTACAGTTGCAGGGACTGCAATAGGCTTGAACAAAATAGATTATGATCGAATACCCCGGGTTGCCATACTTTCTGCCGGTTTTTTTGTCGCTTCCCTTGTTCATGTTCCTGTTGGCCCTGCCAGTGTACACCTTGTTCTTAATGGTCTTGCAGGTCTATTCCTGGGCTGGGCGGCATTTCCTGCCATACTTGTCGGCCTGTTATTACAGGCTATTCTTTTTCAATATGGAGGGTTTACATCCCTGGGTGTTAATTGCCTGAACATGGCGCTGCCGGCAACAATCTGCTATCTGCTTTTCGGAAAGGGAGTAAGAAGTAATAATGTGATTAATTCTTCCGTTACCTCCTTTTTATGTGGCGCAGGATCAATTCTTTTAAGCAGTATTATGGTGGCGTTTTCTCTTTATCTCACGGGCGATCATTTTCTGACTGTAGCGAAACTGATTGTTCTGGCAAATCTTCCCATAATGTTTATTGAGGGTTCCATTGCGCTTTTTTGTGTGAGGTTTCTTAAAAAGGTAAAACCGGATATCCTTGAGGTCGTTTATGAAAACTGAAGCAAAAATAAAAAACATGGGAAAGAAGCAAAATATTGTTTTTAAAATTTCCACGGTTTTTTGTTGCTTGTTGCTTTACGCGTCTGCTGCCTACGGTCATAAAGTCTACCTCTTCGCCTGGGCGGAAGATGACAGAATTTACACGGAAAGCTATTTAAGCGGGAATAAAAAGGTCCAGGATGGAATAATAAAGGTCTTTGACAGTAAAGGGAATGAGCTCCTCAACGGGAAAACAGATGAGAACGGGGAATTTTCATTCAAAATTCCTGAAATCGCTGATCTGAGGATTGTTCTTGAGGCATCAATGGGTCATGGTGCTGAGTATCTTTTTAAAAAATCTGAATTTTCACCAGGTCAAGCTCCTGCCTCAGAAATGGCATCTGATCCTGACACCAGCAAAGAACCTGAAGCTCCTCTTCAGGTTACAACAGACAAGGACCAGTTACGAAAAGAGTTCGAAGCAGCTCTTGATGCAAGGTTGAAGCCTGTAATGAGAGAGCTGGCAAAATTGAAGGAAGATAAAGGGCCCGGCATTACTGAAGTGATCGGCGGGATCGGGTATATTTTAGGCATAATGGGGATTGTTGCCTATATGAGATCGAGAAAAAACCAAGGCGCAGGGTGCAAGGCACAGGGCACAGGGGAAAATCAGGATATGAAGTCCTGAATAATATTTCTTAAAATAGACTTTTTCAACAGCCACGAAGGCGTTACCGGACATGAAATGTCCATGGTGCTTTTGTGGCTTTATTATTTATTAAAGGATTTTTTACAGGGCAGGTTCTAAGAAAGGAGTAGAAATAATGAAAAAATTTTATTCTATACTATTGCTTACATTATTATTGCTGTTTTCAGGCAGCACAAGTTTTGCTCATTTCGGAATGATCATACCTTCTGACAGCATGGTAATGCAGGGTGAAGACAGAAATGTAACCCTTACACTTTCCTTTTCCCACCCCTTTGAGATGGCGGGAATGGACCTGGTAAAACCATTAAAATTTGAAATGGTTGCCAGTGAAAAAAAATCTGATCTTTTGTCTTTATTAAAGGAGACAAGGGTCATGGGCAAAAAGGCTTGGGAAGCTGATTTCAAAATAAACAGACCGGGTGTCTACTGGTTTCATATGGAACCCGAACCCTACTGGGAACCCACCGAGGATTGCTATATTGTCCATTATACAAAAACAATCGTCGCCGCCTTTGGCGAGGACTCGGGATGGGATCAACCCCTTGGTCTTAAAACAGAAATAGTTCCCCTTACAAGACCCTTCGGACTCTATGCAGGGAATGTATTCCAGGGGCTTGTGCTTGTAGACGGCAAACCCGCTCCCGGAACAGAAGTAGAGGTAGAATACTATAATAAAGATAAAAAGAGCAAAGCCCCTAATGATTATTTTGTCACCCAGGTGGTTAAGGCTGATAAAAACGGGATATTCACATACGTAGTGCCTAAAGCAGGCTGGTGGGGATTCGCGGGGCTGAATACATCTAATAAAAAAATAAAGTTCAAGGGTGAAGAAAAGGATGTGGAGATAGGGGCAGTACTCTGGATTGAATTTAAGGAGATGAAGTAAAAGAAAGGAATGGATAGTAAAATGAATAAGAATTTTATTTTTGTTTTCATATTGGCTTCAATTCTCTCTATTTCTCCGATTGCGATGGCACAACCCTTCTCAAATGAAGATATTCTTAAGGAGCTCAGGATACTTAAGGCAAGGGTTGAGAAACTCGAAAATGAACTCAGGGAGCGGGATGCAGTTATAAATCAAATAAATACTGAACAGCCGTGGACAACTAAAACCGAAATTATAATAGAGGAGATGGACGAAGATGAAAATGAATGGGAAGACAGAATAAGCATTTCCGGGTTAGTAGAGCTGGAGTATGGAAATGACTCTCATAATATTAAAGATCCGGTAGCAGGATTCAGTGAAGTCCGTGCGGACAGTTCGGATTTCACACTCGCCACCCTGGAACTGGGTATTGATGCAGGGATTAATGAGTATGTCAAAGCCCATGTGCTTTTGCTCTATGAAGAGGATGATACAGAGGATTTCAGTGTTGATGAAGGTACAATCATCCTGGGCGGAACAGAATCAACACACGGGCTGCACCTCATGGGTGGAAAATATTATCCCCGCTTTGGTGAACTTCACTCATCTTTTATTTCCGATCCCTTAACGCTGGAATTATTTGAGATAAACGAATCAGCCTTCCAGGCAGGATTTGATAATGAATGGATTTCTCTCAACACAGGAGTTTTCCATGGAGATGTGGAAAACCGCTTTTCATCGGAGAGCAAAATGAATAGCTTTTTTGCCGATATAAACCTCCATCCTGCAGAGGAGGTCTTGTCCGGATTAACTATGCTTATAGGACTGTCTTACATGAATAATGTTTCTGACAGTGATACCCTTCAGGAAGAAGTTCAGGACCTGAATAGTGACGGTGTAACCAACGATCTCATGAGGCGGGTGGATGGTATAGCTGCCTATCTTGTCGCCGAGTATGGCGGAATTGGATTATCAGCGGAATATATCACTGCTTTGAAGAGGTTTAAGGCAGGTGAAATGGGTTATGCAATCGACAGGAACGGTACCATGCTCGAATCAGAGCCGGGGGCATGGAACTTTGAATTGACGTACCGGTTGAGAGAGGACTGGCTGGTGGGTGCAAAATATGAGGGTTCGGCTGATATGTTTGGCCTGTTCCCTGAAAAACAGTATGGAATTGTTACCGGGTGGTCCGGTCTTCCATACCTGACATTATCAGCTGAATACCTGCATGGGGAGTATGATGAAAATAACCGGAATGCGGACGGTTTGATTGAAGATGATAGAGATTTAATTACAGTTCAGGTTGCAATGGAGTTTTAGTTTCTTTCGTGTGTTTCGTGGTTTGTTTATATTTTAGGCTTATTACGAGACTATCAACTATTAAGATCAATATTGTCAAATCCCGGGCGAATAAACTTCCTTGCGCATGGAAATGTTTCTTCTACGTTTTTCCTGAGTTGATCAAGATGAATCAAAATATTTTTAATATTATTGGCATATAAACCAGGGAGAGTTGTACTCATACTTCCCCATGCTGGAATCGAGCGGTCGATACCAATAAGGGCAACCTTGGCTGATCCATCAGAGTCACTTGCATAATTATCATCATTAAATGAACTGGATTCTTCCAGTGAACCGGACACTGCCCTCATCAATTTTACATATATCTGATGTTGATACCACAGTATAACATCCATGTTATCAGCAATTGAATCGGGTTCGAGGTTTACATCCATTCTGTGAGATATTTCTTTTTCCGGTTTGATAAATAAATCTTGCGCCCCATCAAACCATTCTTGCGCCATATCGCCATATTCTCTGGCCATCCTGCAAACAAAATGGTTTTCAGCGGCTTCTTTAATAGCATGTTCATCCTCATCCGATGTATTAATAAGCTGCTCAGGATCAACGTCGACCGAAACAATCATGTCATTCAGCATTTCCAGAGTTTCCTGCATCATTTCAGACATCTTTTTCCAGAAGGCTTCATTATTAATATCGCGTGTCTTCGGATCGGAAAATTCCTCTATTCCTATAGCATAATTGATGCATCTCGCAGTCTGTGGACAACGTTCACACCACCTGTCACAGTAATTATAAATACCGCTTATATATCTTTTGTCCTGGGCCAGATATTTTAGTTTTTCTTTATCCATGCTTTGCTTCCTTTTGCCTGCCTGAAAAAGGACTTTTAAGCTTGCAATAATTGTGAATTAACAACATATATTAATTGAATTCAATGAGTTATTCTGGCTCAAATTTAATTTGAAAGATTTACATATCTCACATTTATCAATATAACAGCCGCATAGCGGCGTTATGTTAATAGAATTTTTGTTTACAATATTTATAGCACCATAGGTGCGTCATGTTAATAGCCTGTATGGTTGATATATCAAATCAATCATCAAAAGCATATTCCATATTATATTCAACTTGATAGGCCTTTAAAAAATTAACATATTCCTCTCTGTATGTTTTTTTCCTGTGATGTGTCTCCTGGTCAATTATGTATTTTATAACCCTGCTAACCTGAGGTTGACCGATAGTAAAAGCTCCAAAACCTGTTTGCCACCCAAACTTTCCCATAGCAAACCCTTTTTCATTAATCCATTTTGATGAATTAGACTTTATGTCCCTTACTAAATTTGAAATGGAGCAGGATGGACTAAAACCGACAAGCAGGTGAATATGGTGGCTAACCCCGTTCACTATCATGAGTTTTTGTTTTTTAGCGGTTACTATACCACTTATGTACTTATATAAATCCTCTTTCCACACTCTGGAAATAAGGCTTGTTCTGCTATTTACAGAAAACACGATATGAACATATAATTGAGTGTAGGTATTGGCCATAACTATTTCTGATTTATTAAAATTTTAATATGTCACCCCTGCGGGGCTATCTCGGTTTTTGTTTTAATTTTATTCTATTGACTTTCCGCTGCTCCACAGCTTTTTTCTTTTGTTCTTGATGCATTATCTTGTATGGAGTGCCAGCCGTTTCTTTGATAGTTACTAATGCAAAAAGCATTCCTTAAAAATAGATTTTAAAGAATGCTAATCATTTGTTCAGCTGTTTTAAAAATTATTTATTATGTGAAGGAAAAATATTTTAATACTTCATATTATGGTCCTACACCGCTTTATTCTTCCATTTTCCCATCATAAAGTAAACTACATAGGCGGCTGTAAGTAATACAAAACTCAAGGCCATGGCCCATCTGACACCATACACTCCCAGGCCCCATAGATTGGGAAATATTAAAGCCATGGGAAGCAGTAAGAACCAGGTTGTTCCGACTTCAAAAGCCATGGGAACCGTGGTATCGCCTACCCCTGTAAAAAAGTTCAGAAATACAGGTTCAAGACCGCACATGAGATATCCAACAACACCGATTCTTAAAAACACTGTTGCAACTTCAATCAATTCCGGGTCCCTGGTAAATATGGATATAATAATTTTCGGAAAAATAAAGGCAAGTATACAGGTTATAACCACAAATGTTTCTGCTATCCCAATGGCATAAATGCCGCTCTTTCCCGCCCTTTTAGGCTGCCCCGCCCCGAGGTTCTGCCCGGCCAGGACACCTGCGGCAGATCCCATTCCGACCCCGGCCATAAAGAAAATCATCTCCACTCTCTGGAGAACGGTATGGGCTGCAACAGCAAGGGTTCCGTAGTGGACTATAATTTTCATAACAATCAGATTGCTCAGGGTTTTCTGAGCCATCATAACTGTACCTGGAATTCCGATCTTCAGGATTCGCCACATTAGCGGGAAGTCTATCCGAACTCCCTTGAGGTGTAGTTGAATCTGGGTTTTTCCCGTGAAAAGAACATATAAATTCATGATAAGCGCGATAACCATGGCGGTGATATTCGCAAGCGCAGCTCCAATAACCCCCATTTCAGGTATGAAAAACCAGCCGAAAATAAAAATAGGGCTCAAAATTACATGGAATATTTTACTTATTATCCCGTTCTTCATGGGAGTGATAGTATCGCCGGAAGACTGCATTACGCTTTCTGATATCATCCAGAAACCCATTATAACGGAACCGCAGAATTGTACCTTAAGATAAGCACTTCCCAGCCTGAGGACTTCCTTTTCCACACCCATCAAACGAAGTATTGTGTCTGAGGAAATAATGCCTATGGCTGCGATTATTATGGAAAAAAACATGCTTACAATAAAGGCCTGCCTTGCTACCCTTACAGCGCCCATAGACTCTTTCATGCCGATAAACCGGGCGATAAGAGCCCTGGATCCGATTGCGATACCCATCATCGCGGTCATTACAACCATAACAATTATTCCCGATACTCCCACAGCAGCAATAGCATCGGGTCCCAGTTTCCCGACCCATATCATATCAATAGTGGGCCCTGTCATCATCATGATATGACTGATAATTAAGGGCCAGGAAAGCAGGAGGAGATTCTTAAATATATTGCCTCTGGTCCAGTCCTTTACTTTTCTTTTCCTTTCCACAGGATTTTTTGCTTCTTGTTTTTCCATATTATAATTCCTTATCCGACTGGCAGCTTTTTAAAGATGATGCCGGTTAGATTATTTTCAATTTTTACTGTCTATTATCAGACAGATATATTAACGGTTATTCAGTAATTAAAATCAAGCGAAAGGTTTTGTGCTCAAATTAATTATATTCCTTGATGGACCGGGAGGCATCCATCAAATAATATTAAGGTATTAAACCCAGAAAGAGTAGATTTTCGCAAAATTTAGTCAAAGGCCCCGAAGATGTTATCGGGAATCAAGGTGTCAGGTGATGGTGTTATAATAAGGCATCTAACATCTAATACCGCGGACTGGTCAATCCCGGGCGGATTTATCATGCTTGGTCGGATTGACACAGCCTGTCCCGCCATAGCCCTGAGTCCCTCGATTCACTCGGGACCATGAGTTTGTCGAATGGCTTGTCGAGTTGGCGACGGCGGAAAATTGCTTAAAAGAGCCGATTCTGGTTAAGAATATCTTTAGTAGGATTTTTTCATCAACGCCATCATTTCCTTTGCTTGTGTGGTGGGAGATTCACAGGTGTTGTCATGGCAGACATAAGCGGTTGCCCTGTTATCCAGGCATTTATAATTCTTAAGATATTCTGCTATTGAATTGATATAATCTTTATTATCTTCAGGCTTTAAAACCATTGTTTTATTGGGATAATATTGTCTGTTAAGTGCGTATATCATTTCATTTGTATCATCACTTCCCTTTGCTCCCGTGATTACTACCTCACAGGAAGGCCCTGCGGCATATTCAAGCGCGCACATAAAAAAAGTGTGCCCGGAAGGCATCCCGTCTATTGCCTGTGAAAAGGCCATGTTTAATCTTTCAGCATACTTTTCAAAGTCGACCCTGCCGGTAATTCGAGCCAGTTTAATCAGGTTCAGCATTGCAACCGAATTCCCCGATGGCACCGCGCCATCATAAACTTCACGTTTTCTAACCAGCAATTTCTCACCGTTATCCGGTGTAAAAAAGAATCCTCCCCTCTTATCATCAAAAAAATGGATTATAAAATATTCATTCAGTTCAATTGCATTTTGCAGGTATTTTGTCTCAAATGTAGCCTCATACAACTCTATCAGGCCCCAGATAAAAAAGGCATAATCATCGGCATTTCCGGTTATCCCTGCTTCATTCTCCCTGTATCTGTGAAGGAGCCTGCCTTCAGTATCTCTCATATTATTGAGTATAAAATCCGCTGCTTTTCTTGCAGCACGGGATAATTCATCTTCATCAAAGACCTTTGCGCCAAGTGCAAGGGCCGCTATCATGAGTCCGTTCCAGTCAGTCAGTATCTTATCATCTTTATGGGGGTGAATCCTTTTTTCACGCTCAGTGAACAGGGCATCCCTGATTGCTGATAATCTCAATTTAAGGTCAGTTAATGGTATATCTTTTTCCATGGAAATCGCTTGAATGGTATTTTTTAGATGAAAGATGTTTGCACCTGTTAAGTCACCTGTTGCTTCATCTTTAAAATTGCCTTCCTTTTTTATGTTAAATACTTCAGTGATAAGTTCAGCATCTTCTTTTTGCAAAATATTATGGAGTTCCTTTTCTTTCCATATATAAAATTTCCCTTCCTCTCCTTCACTGTCAGCATCTTCCGCGGAATAGAATCCCCCTTCAGGGGATGTCATATCCCTTAAAACATATGAAAATATTTCCCTGGCAGTTGATTCATAATCATTGTTGCCTGTCGCCTGGAAGGCTTCAGTGTAGACCATTGCCAGCATGGCCTGGTCATAGAGCATCTTTTCAAAGTGTGGCACCAGCCATTCCCTGTCTGTTGAATAACGGTGAAAGCCGGAACCGATATGGTCATATATACCGCCCAGCCGCATATTTAAAAGACTTTTTTCAACCATATAAAGGGCCTTTTCATCTCCGGTGCGATTCCAGTATCTCAGCAGAAAAAGAAGATTATGCGGACTTGGAAATTTCGGTGCGCTACCGAATCCTCCAAAGGTTTCATCAAACCTGACCGTGAGTTCTCCGTATGCCTTTTCAAGTATTGATTCACCCATTTTTCGGCCCGGAATAATATCATCCATCCCCCTGAGGGCTTCCTGAATCCTCTCCGCGGAATCCAATACTTCACCTGGCCTGTTTTCCCAGGCATCCTTTATCCTGGGTATTAACTCCATCATCCCTATTCGCCCAAAACGGGTATTTTTCGGTATATAGGTTCCGGCAAAAAAAGGAACTTTATCAGGTGTCATAATAATGGTTAACGGCCATCCGCCGCTACCTGTGAGTATCTGGCAGACAGACATATAAATATTATCAAGGTCGGGTCTTTCCTCCCTGTCTACTTTTATGGATACCATCTCCCTGTTCATGAGTTCTGCTACTTCAGGGTCTTCAAAGGATTCTTTTTCCATTACATGACACCAGTGACAGGTTGAATAACCTATAGAAAGAAATATGGACCTGTTTGCATCAGCAGCTTTATTAAAGGCTTCGTCGCACCATGGATACCAGTCAACAGGATTATAGGCATGCTGTAAAAGGTAGGGGCTTTTTTCATTGATCAGTCTGTTTGTTTTTTCTTCCATATTAATTTACCTTGAACCGTGATGGAGATAATTTACTTAATGTACTTTTAAACACTATAAGCATCGAGCGGAATGATACAACCAGGGGGGCTTTCAATTAAACAATTAACAATTAACAGTGATCAGTTTAATTATTTTTTTTTGATATCGTGTATTTTTTTCCTGGTTCCCACGGTCTCCGTGGGAACTTGTTCTTTTAACGCTCCGCGTTAACATAAATCGAATATACCCATTACAGTCTAATATGTAGCGGATATGTTGCTAAACCTGAACACTGGCGATATTCAAGTGCAAGGAATTATTCCGGAAAGAAGAGATTAATTGATGTTTGTATAGATTAGTAATGTTTGACGCAGAGCCTCGGATAAGCGTTCCCACGGAGACCGTGGGAACCAGGGAATAATAGGATGAGACCCTTTTAGCGTGCTCTGCGTCTCTGTGGTGAATAAATGTCGTTTTATGCATTCTTTCTTAATATCGTGTATTTTTTCACCATATGATGCGGGTTATAGGATTGCTTTGCCTTCCGTAATCCCTCAATTCCAAGATCCTGCTCCCTGTTTATGTAATCAATTTCAGACCAGGCATTCTGGCAGAACAGCTGGTTGATAGCAGTATAAAGGCCCGGGATATCAGGATTCGCTTTTTCAATATGGATAACCGCGGTATCATTGTTTAACTTTTCACCTAGTGAAAAAGCTTCAATTTTTCCTTTCAGTCTTATGGCTCCTCCTGTGAATTCAAGATCTTCATAATGTGTTAATGCTTTGTGTATGGCATAATCTTCAGCAAGAAGACCGGGTGACTCAACACACTCTTTCATCTGGCACCATTTTTCCTGCATATTTATGAAGCATTCGACCAGGTCAAGGTTCAGGTCAGAATATTCAAACTGGTAATTTTTTAAAAAACGGTTTAAATGATTTTTTTTCCGGTGATATTTTCTTCCTGATAATTCTATAAGATCCCTTGTGGAATACACATAGTCGCTGTTATCTCTGTCTTCAACCCATTCATACCTGCCTGAATCCGCGTAATTATTCACAAAACTTTCACTTGCCCTGCATATTTTTGCTTCCGATGTCGATTTTTCCAGTTTATTAAATAAAATATCCATTGAACCTGACTTGTTACCTGTCCCAACAGGAGGAAGTCCAAAGGGGCTTGAATCATCAGGACAAAAAATAACGAGGAGTGTTTCTTCCCATTGTGCCCATTGGGGATGATAGCGATGTTCCCACATGAAAAAGTTGGTAAATGTTAATTCGGAGACTTCAGGTGGGTCAGCCTTAAAGAATTTTTCAAGGATCTCTCTATCTTGAATTTCAACAGGCTTAAATTCAACGGTCATATTATTCTCTATTCATTGGGATGAGATTAAAATAAAAAAATCATTGATGTCCTGTCAACCGGCCAGCAGGTGTTCGAGCAGCACCTTTATTCCGATTGAAATCAGAACGACTCCCGCGGCAGCTTCCATTTTCTTTTCAAAAAAATGAGTTCCTCTATTACCTATCCATACTCCTGTAAAAGACATTATAAAGGTTATAATACCAATAATGATTACAGGTGTTACAACCGAAACATTCAGCAGGGCAAAGCTGACTCCCGCGGCAAAGGCGTCAAGGCTTGTAGCAATTGACAGGGCAAAGAGTACCCTGACATCCATCGGGTCCGATCTTTCTTTGACGGATTCAATCTGAAATGCCTCATAAATCATTTTAGAACCGATAAAAAGGAGAAGGCCAAATACAACCCAGTGGTCTATTTCTGATATAAAACGTTGAAGTTTTACACCGCTGATCCATCCCAGAAGAGGCATAATAGCCTGAAACAGACCAAACCATACCGCAATGATAAAAGAGTGCTTAATCCTAAGGTCTTTTATTGCCATACCGCTCGCGATTGATACGGCAAAGGCATCCATAGCAAGGGCAAAGGCAAGAAGAATGATAGTTAATAGCGTCATTATTTATTTCTTTCCATCCATGAATGGGCCTTAATTACAAAAGTATCTGGATTTTTAATAAAGCAGTATTATAGTATAAAGAATATTGAAAACTCAAATTAATCTATTAGGGAGGATCAGCCATGACAGAAGCGCAGGATAAAAAGGTTTGTGCCCATTGCGGGTTTTCAGCGGAAGGAAAATTTACAGGAGATATCTGTCCCGATTGTGGCCTTACATTCTGGAAATGTGGGAAATGCGGATTTCTGGCTACCGCAGCAGCGCCGCCGGAGGCATGCCCCCAGTGCAAGGAGAAATGCGATTTCCTGAATGTTACCTGCTATACCCCTGAGTGCGGCGGTCCGGGGAATATAGATCCAAGGCTCGCATAGTTTTAAAATGGAAAGTATAATTATTAAATGTGATAGTTGCAGAGTAAAAAACAGGATACCTTCATCAAAAACAAGCGGTAATCCCCTGTGTGGAAAATGCGGGACTCCCCTCAATATAATGGATTCACCAGGAGTTCCGGTCGATATAAATGACCAGTCATTTGAGAGTGAAGTTCTGTCCTGTCCGGGAGTAGTTCTTGTGGATTGCTGGGCCCCGTGGTGCGGACCGTGCCGGATGGTTGCCCCTGTTCTTGAAGAGCTTGCCTCTGAATACCGGGGGAAGGTCAAGATAGTCAAACTCGACACGGACGAAAATCCTAAGGCAGCAATGAAATACAACATTCGCAGTATTCCGACAATGTTGATATTTAAAGGGGGAGATCACATCGATACGCTGGTCGGAGTCTTGCCTAAACAGGAGATTGAAAAAAGGTTGGTTGCAGTACTGTAAATAGGTTCCTGGGGTATTAAACATTAATACCATTTTATTGGATTGAGCAGATATTGGATGCTTGATACTGGATACTAGATGCTGGATACTGGATGCTGGATAGGGCATAAGGGTTTTTGCCAGTATCCAGAAACCAGTATCAGTTTGTATAATTCTTATAATGAGTGATTTTTATAAAATTTAAATAAACCTGTGAGTTCTGCTAACCGAATTAATCCCCCATTTCTGCAAGATAGTCATCCAGGAGAGTTTCGAACTTCAGTTTATGCTTCGACTCTTCCTGGGCAAGAATTTCAAACATTTTTTTATGTTCTTCGGTTTCTGTTTGATTGCTGAAATCGGTATACAACTTCAGAGCCTTTTCCTCACGCTTCATGGCGAGTCTCAGGATATCAGCGTATTCCATTCCCGGCGTATATTCAAGTTCAACTACATAGTCACTTCTTTTAAGATCCGGTATTTTTTTAATTTTATAACGTTCATAATTTGCAGCTGAAAAATTCTCCAGCAGTTTTTGATGTCCCCGTTCTTCGAGAGCAAAACTTTTAAAGAGGTCCTTTGCACCTGAGTAGGCTTCCTGTTCACTTAGGCTTTCATAAAACTCTACAGCTTCCCTTTCCTTGCTTATGGCATATTCCATGATTTCTTCAAATGTATCAAATGACATATTTTTCTCCTTTGGATTTGACCGAAGTTTTTTTCTTCTTTGTAGCAGAGGTATTATAATAATTTATTCCGGTTAAATAAGATCAGAAATTATAATGGAAAAATTATCCATGGTCAAGATGGCTAAATATCCTCGGTTTTAATAATTTCACCCTGTCTGCTTATAACTACTTTTTTTAATGGTATTTTTACACCGACCATTTCCATACCCTTTTGAACTATAGCAGGAAGGCCCTGGCAGCAGGGAACCTCCATTACAGGAACAGTTACGCTCTTTATATCTGCTGCATTGAATATATCAGCAAATTTCTGAATATATTCCTGCGAGTTATCAAATTTGGGGCACCCCATAAGCACAACCCTGTCTTTTAAAAGATCACTGTGAAGATTTGGATAGGCAACTGCCGCACAATCGGCTAAAACAAGAAGGTCGGCATCCTTAAGAAAAGGAGCGGACGGCGGCACAAGACGTATCTGTACCGGCCAATGAGATAACGCTGAAGCTGTACTAACTCCCGTTACCGGTTCATTTGCCTCTTTACAACCGCAATCATGCGCGAAACTTTGAAGGGCAGCAGAGGGGCATACACCCTTATTGTCCTGCATAGAATCTTCCTTTGCCAGTGAATTGATGTGTTCTTCAACAGCCTCTTCATCAAAGTCATCAGCTTCACGCTCGACTATCTTCAACGCGCCGGTAGGGCAATCACCAAGACATGCTCCAAGACCGTCGCAGTATATTTCAGAAACCAGTCTTGCTTTCCCGTCAACAATCTTTAGCGCGCCTTCTGCACACGAGGGAACACACTGTCCGCATCCATCACAGAGCTCGTCATCTATTTCAATTATTTTCCTGTTTATTTTCATGATTTACTTCTCCTGTTTATTGCCTGAATTTCGCACCGGATATCGTAGTGAGGCGCTTCAAGCCGCAATAGATATTTGGTATAAAATTCAGGCATTAGTAAGTACACTCTCCGCGAGTCTTTTCCCGGAATCAGTTAAAAATGATGAATCAATTATTTTCTTAATTTTTTCCAGATCCACAGGTGTCTCATTCTGACGTTCCTCCAGGTTTGTAATCCTGTCGGCATCATAGAGCACCTTGAAATTAACAGTTTCTTCTTCCCGGGGGTGGTGGTGATGTCCGATAATATCACAGACTTCCTCTATCAGACCTTCCTGGGCTTCCAGTTTTTCCAGTATTTCTCTTGCCACGGGAGGCCCCTCTTCCTCCTGATACCTTGGTGCATTGCTGTTATGTTTTCTTTCAGCTTCCTTAATTCCAATATCATGCAGGTAGGCAGAGGTAAGTATTACGGAAAGATTACCTCCTTCCTCTTTACCAATTTTTTCCGCATACCTGGCCACCCTGGAAGCATGCCCTATTCTCTTAAAATCACGGTTAAAATAACGCTTCATTTCAATGGCGACACGATCCTTTAACAAGTCTTCCTTCTGTGCAATCAGTTCCGGGGGAAGATTCCCTATGCACTGATCCGCGTATTTACAATATGAGGCACATCCAAAATCCATTCCCGGATTAAGAAACCTGTGGCCGCATTTTTTACATTTTCTTGTTGTGTCGTCCTTAAAAAATTCAACTTCGGCACCGCATTCAGGACATTTGGCATCAAAAATGGCGTCTGACTGCCAGTATCTGCTATCCTGTCCGGGACATTTCATAATTAAACTCCTGTATTTTCATGTTTCCACACATAATACTTCATCAAGCGATTCACCGCCTTGATTTAGATCAAAAATCTGTTTTTTTTCGAGAAGTTCTCCAAAGCGTTCACCATTCAGGCAATTTTCCTTATAATACCTGACCAGCCTATTTATGATATTAATCGTTTCTTTCATGTTAAAAAGTCCAGGGACCGCTAACGCGAGCCTGGGATGACGGCCAAGTTTACCACCTATCAATACTTTAAAACCTTTTGCTCCCTCTTCCATTGCTCCCTGATCACAGGTCTTTACACATTGACCGCACAAAAGACATTTTGATTTATCTATTTCCGGTATACCATCAATGAAAGAAACGACCCCTTCTCTACATACCTTTTGGCACTTTGCGCAGCCGTTGCAGTTTTCTTTGTTAATTTCCGGAGTGGATAGGCCAATAATACCAATATCTACTATTTGGGATCTCGAGCAGGCGTTTGGGCAGCCGGAAATGGAAACCCTGAACTCGTGATGAAATTTCAATGGCCCTATCGCTTTTTCCTTTAAAAAATCCTTCATGTTTTCTGCTGAAAGGATTTTTTCTATCTTTTCCACCAGGTCTGAAATATCGGCGGTGCTGTTAGGGCAGTCACTGGATCCAAAGCATGTTTCAACCTGAAAACCCTTTACTTCATCCTCCATTTTATTCATGAACCTGTTTTTTAAGGAGTTTACATGGTCAACAGTAACAACACTTGCGCCCAGATTTCCTGCTTCTTCTTCAACCCGCTTTTTAACACGTTTTTTTACAAAAAAAGGTACTTTTGAAAGTAATCCTTCTGCTTCCTTTGACCATTTCATTCTGCTTCACTCCAGATAATCATAATTTAATTACGTCTTTCACTTGAACCCTCGAATCCTGGAATCCTAGAATTCATATTTTATTGATTTAATCATAATCATTTATATGGAATTATGCATTGACCTGAATCAAATTATTCCAAGAACATGGGGTCAAACCTTGATTAGCGCCGCATAATACGCATAATACGCTAATCAAGGTTTGACCCCTATTGCGTTATGTAAAATTGACTGGTATATCCTCCAGTGGTATATTACATTGCTGATTTAATGATAAACTGGAAAAAAATAAAAGCGATAAATAAATATGAAGCCTGTTACTGAACTGCTGAATCAGAATAGTTTTTTAAAAAATCTGTTTGAATCTCTTCCCTGTGGTGTTCTGATAGTCGACAGAGAAAGAAGAGTTCAGGCCATTAATAATGCCATTGAGCGCGCGTTTGGAATCAATAGTAAAGAAGTAATAAACCAGCGGAGCGGCGAGGCCTTAAGATGTATTCATGCCTCCAGCGCACCTGAAGGGTGCGGGTTTGCTGATGAATGCAGTGAATGCAGGATACGCAGCACCGCCATGGATGCGATTAATGGCAAAAAAATAGAAAGAAACCGCGCAAAGGCTCAATTGAATGTCAAAGGAACGGAAAAGACCCTGGAGTTTCTTGTTAGCGCGGCACCCCTGGACCATGATGGCGAGAAGCTCGCAATTGTCATACTTGAAGACATAACAGAATTAAATGATTTAAAAAAGCGGTTAAAAGCTGAAACAAATTTCGCGGGCATCATAAGCCGTGACAGGGTCATGAATGAGCTTTTCGGTACTATTAGAGACGTCGCTGATGTAAATATCCCCGTTCTTATCCAGGGGGAAAGCGGTACAGGAAAGGAACTTGTTGCTTCGGCAATCCACACTGAAGGTAACCGTTCATCCGGGCCCTTTGTACCAATAAACTGCGCAGCCCTTCCGGAAGGAGTACTTGAAAGCGAGCTTTTTGGACATGAAAAGGGCGCCTTTACAGGCGCAATAAGGGATAAAAAGGGACGTTTTGAACTGGCCCACGGAGGCACTCTTTTTCTCGATGAAGTTTCTGAGATGCCGCGTATAGTCCAGGCAAAATTATTAAGAGTGCTGCAGGAAGGTACCTTTGAAAGGGTTGGAGCAGAAAAGTCAATATCCGTTGATGTCCGGATAATAAGCGCTACTAACAGGGACTTAAAAAAGGAAGTAAAAAAAGGTAATTTCAGGGAAGATCTGTATTACCGCCTTGCGGTTGTACCGATCATCTTACCTCCGCTAAAAAAACGAAGGGAGGACATCCCGCTGCTTATTGAGCATTTTCTCAAACTGTTTACAGAGGGTGGCAGGAGTTATTCAGTAAACATTTCAAATGATTCACTGGAACGCATGCTGGATTATCCATGGCCGGGAAATGTTCGGGAACTCCAGAGTGCCATTCATTATGCCATTGTAAAATCCAGGGGAAAGATTATTCAGACCCACCACCTGCCGCTGGAATTACATGAATGGCAGAATCCGCGTCCCGCACGGGGCCCTTCAAAAAAACTGGACATTGACAGTGTGAAAAAGGCATTAATTAAAAGCGGCGGAAACAAGGCAAAGGCCGCAAGAATTCTTGGTGTGGGCAGAGCAACTCTATACCGTTTCATCAAATCGGAAAACACCGATTTCACGTAGATTTTCCTGATGTCTCATGATACAATAGTGCCTCATTTTTTAACTTGAGTCATATCATTAATCAAAAATTAATATCATTTATCTAAACAATAAGTTTACAGCTCTTTGGAACTGAACTGAAACCCAGCACCCTATTCCATTTAACATATTGTTATCTATGCATATTTCATATATCCCCTGTTCTTGATTTCCACTTTTTTCGTTTTCTTTTTCTTTTTGGTCGGCAATTCCTGTTATTTTTCAGGTTGATAAAGTGTCTCAGGTTTTTTCATGATCAAATATGTTAAGCTATCATTGTTCCCTGTAACATATTGATATTATGGAACATTAATATTCGCACAGTTTTGGCACACATATTGATATATAAGGAATAAGTCAATAATAACAGGATATCTTTATGAAACCATGTGATGAAAGTATTAAAAAGGTCCTTGAGTTAGCAAATGAAATGTTAACTATTTCTGACGAAGGGGACGCTGTGCGAGAGGATACTAAATGCGGTATCCTGTATGGTGTAATAAGGGATTCTGCCTACAGGATTAAAATGCTTGCAGAAGAAGAAAAAGACGCCCACATAAAAAAGGGCTGGTGGAAATAACATAAGGTACAGGAGGAATCATGTCAGAACCTGAAGATATGTGGCAATGCCAGATGACAAATTGCGGATATATATATGACCCGGACAGAGGAGACAGAAAGGGAAAAATCCAGAAAGGAACAAAGTATGAAGACCTGCCGGATGACTGGAAATGTCCGGTATGCGGAGCAAGTAAAAAAAGCTTTAGACCACTGGCCGGAGAAGGATCAGTAATAAATGAAGCATCTTAATAATAATCTAATATTAATGATTCTTGACACTAACTATTACGTGATTACATGTATTATTTAACAAGCTTTAATTGAATGACACATTCTTATAAATTTCCAGTCTCTGGGCCATTGTTTCTCCTCCTTTTAATATTGTTATT
>JBHPCX010000063.1:0-20248 GCA_042573485.1 Thermodesulfobacteriota bacterium
ATTTATTGTATGGTAAAAATCAGTAGACAGTAAATAGAAGTCAGAGGTTAATGAGTTCGAAGTTGGAAGTTCGAAGTTGGAAGTTGAAAGCAATTTGTGTGAGAGCGGGAGGGGAGTAGAGAGCTGGGAGCATGGTGTAAAGATGAGATCCCGCTGTCATCCCCGCGGAGGCGGGGATCCATTTTGGTTTACTCAGAAAAAATCTGTCAACTATTTTAGAACGAGACACAGAAATTTTTTGTTTTTACCAGCATCTGGAATCTAGCATCCAGTACCTAGAAAGCGGGATACTGTATTCGATAACAAATTAGGAACCTTAAATTTGAGGCAAAATATGGAGCTTGATGATATCAGAAAAAAGATAGATCTTCTGGATTCAAGAATTCTGAGGATATTGAATGACCGTATGGAACTTGCCCTCATGGCGAAAAGATTTAAAAAAAGCATTGAAGACAAGGACAGGGAAAAGGAGATCATAGAAAGAATACAGATAAACTCAACAGGTCTTATTAATTCTGAGTTCGTTGAAAAGGTCTACAGGGAAATTCTTAGAGAGAGTAAAAGCCTTCAGAAAATAGAGCATAAACTCATCGGGTTCCAGGGAGAGCACGGTGCCTATGGTGAAGTGGCATTAAGGGCCTGGAACAGGGAATGGGTGTCTGTTCCATCTAAAGGATATGCTGCTGTTTTCGAGGGTGTGAAGGACGGGTTGTATGATTACGGTATCGTGGCAGTTGAAAATACGCTTGGCGGAGTTGTTGGTGAAGTGAATGAGCTCCTGGTCAATACAGGCCTATATGTCGCAGGCGCTGTTGAACTCCCTATCTATTTGTGCCTGCTGACCTTGCCGGGGACAGACCACCATGACATCAGGTCTGTGTATTCCCAGTCACAGGTATTGGGACAATGCAGAAATTTTCTTTCGAGAAACAGTCTTGATCCTGTACAGTATTATGATTCCGCGGGGGCCGCGAAGATGTTAGCGGAGGAAACACCTAAATCATCGGCTGTAATCGCCAGTAAACTCGCCGCGGAAATATATAACCTGGAGATTATCAAGGAAGATATCGATGATTTCGAAAGGAATATGACCAGGTTTCTTATTCTTTCCAGGGAAGAAAACAGAGAGGAGGGTGATAAATGTTCCATCCTGTTTTCAACTGAACACCGGGCAGGGACCCTGTTCAATGTACTGGAGATATTTGCAAAAGCGGAAATTAATCTCACACGTATAGGATCAATTCAGAGCGGTATCGGGAACTACTCATTTTTTCTGGATTTTATTGGTTCTAGTAAGGACGAAAAAGTAATATCCGCACTTGACGAGATAAAGGAAGTAACAACCAATCTCCGTTTTATGGGGTGTTACAAAGAGATTAAAGTGGATTAAAGGTGAAAAGAATATTCACCACAGAGGCACAGAGATCACAGGGTTTATTTATTTTTCATTTACCGGGAGGTGTCGGTAAATGAAATGAATCTATCCAATTTGTAACTGGAAGTTCTTTGTTTTACTAAAGATTAACTTAAATTGAATATCCCAATTAAGGGGCGAAGTTAATTAACTCATGGATGAGCTCTTTTAAACAATCGGCATCTCCCGATTGTTTAAAAACAAAACTTCTCTGCGAACTCCGCGTCTCGAGCGTAGCGGGCGGTGATAAAATTATTCGCATACTGGCTACTACTGAAAATTGATTTTTGATGAACTCTAATAAAGGAATAAACAGAATGCTCTGTATTCCAATAATCGCGCGAGATACTGAAGATGCGATAAGAAAAATATCCGGGGCGGAAAAGTATGCCGATTTATGTGAAATCCGTCTGGATCTAATGGATTCCTTTGAGCTCGGCACCATTTTAAAATCAGCTGAAAAACCGGTTATTGTCACCTGCCGGTCCGAGAAGGAAGGTGGGATAAGCAAAGCTGACCCATCTGATGTATCGGATATATTAATCGCAGCCGCGGAAGAAGGCGCAGCCTATATAGATGTTGAATTAAACATGCCTGATAAATGGAAACAAAAAATAATTCAAAACAGAGGTAAAAGCCGTATTATTATTTCAAGCCATATTATGGGCAATACACCGTCAATGAACGATCTGAAGGCTATGTTAAATGATAGTATCGGAACAGGTGGAGACATCGTAAAGATAGTTGCAATGGCAATAAAATGGGAAGACAATCTGAAATTGCTTGAACTGGTTAAGGGGGCAAGGGAACGGGATATAAACATCATTTCCTTTTGTATGGGACACATAGGACGTATGAGTCGTGTATGCAGCCTGCTTATGGGTGGATACCTTACATTTGCTTCCCTGGACTCCGGGCAGGAATCCGCCCCAGGTCAAATGACTATTCATGAAATGAAAAAAGCACTTAAGATTTTTTCTGTATAGCACA
The DNA here is from genome assembly GCA_042573485.1 of Thermodesulfobacteriota bacterium. Lineage (GTDB taxonomy): Bacteria > Desulfobacterota > DSM-4660 > Desulfatiglandales > HGW-15 > JAAZBV01. Next base: position 2,405 of record JBHPCX010000063.1, read on the forward strand.
CAAATGAAAAGAGTTTGAGAAATGAACGCAAAAGAACAAAATAATCTTGAGATGGATATAGATAAAAAATCAATTCATTCCACTGATCAGGCAGGTCGTGATGTTCGGATTCTGAAGCAGGAACAGACCAGTGACCTGGCATCTAAATATAAAACAGGTATACATGAAATATATTTAGCTGCTCTTAAAAAGAAGATTATGCCCTACAGGTATATTAGAAACATGCAGTCAATTTCCATTGATGAACAACTCAAACTCTGTCAATCCAGGGTCAGTATCATTGGAGCCGGAGGACTTGGTGGTCAGGTAATTTTAATGCTGGCAAGGATGGGAATCGGAGAACTGATCATAGTGGACCATGATGTATTTGACGAAACCAACCTTAACCGCCAGGCCCTGAGCAGCCTGGATACACTGGGCAGGCATAAAGCGGAGATTGCTAAAGAAACAGTTGAAAGCATAAATCCCGGTGTGAAAGCTGCCGCTTACATAGACCGGTTAGATAACTCAAACGGTGAAAAAATACTGGCCGGATCTGATGTTATTGTTGATGCTCTGGACAATATATCCGACAGGTTTATTCTTGATAAAATCGCCCGCAAGACCAATGTTCCGCTTGTCCATGGAGCCGTGGCAGGTTTCGAAGGGCAGCTTATGACGATTTTCCCCGGGGATGCCGGCATGGAGAATTTATATGGAAAAAGCGGAAAAGATGAATCTCCTGAGAAAACCCCTGTATCAATACTTGGAGTACCGGCAGTATCACCGGCCATAATTGCTACATATCAGGCAATAGAAGTCCTGAAAATAATATTAAAAAAAGAAAATCTTTTCAGGAATATGATGATCTATTCTGATTTTGAAAAATGTGAATCAAGAAAGCTTTATTTTAAGAAAGAATGAAAAAAAGAGAATTCAGAAGTCAGGAGTCAGAAGAAATATATTTTATTTTCAACGTAGATACTCGATTATCCTACCATCTCGGATTCAAATATATTCATGTATATAATTATTGGCTGATAAATCATTTTGTTGGTTGATGGCTTTATCCATGACCTTCTGAATTCTGGATTCTGACTCCTGGCTTCTACATCTACTGTTACCTCTTTCCAAACTTCAGCACGTCATAGGCATTTCCTATTAAAGTTGTTCTACCTATCGTTTTTTCCAGTTTGACATACACTTTTATCTCGTCGAAATTATAGGCGTAATACTTTATAAAAGACAGGGATATATCATGAGTGAAATAGATTGCAGAGGATTAGCTTGTCCCGCGCCTGTTCTTAAGGCAAAGGAAGCTGTTGAAAAAGACGGATTAACTGAAATAACCATAATTATTGATAATGAAGCTGCAAAGCAGAATGTGTCGAGATTCCTGGGAATGAAGGGTTTTACTGTTTCAGTCAGTGAAAAAGAAGGAATTTTTTATGTTTCCGGCGAAACAGGCAGTATGTCTGAAAAAGGAGATGAAGCCGTCAGCAGACCGCATGGCTCCGGGCAGAAGATAATGGTGATGGTTACATCTGATAAAATAGGGCATGGTGATGACGGGCTGGGAACAAAGCTTATGGCCAGTTTCTTAAAAACCCTCGAGGAAATGGGGAATGATCTATGGAGGCTTGTATTTGTCAATGATGGTGTGAAATTGACAATTGATGGTTCTCCAGTCCTGGAAGATTTAATAGCCCTTGAGAAAGACGGCATTAATATACTTGCGTGTGGAACATGTCTGACTCATTTCAACCTGATGGATAAAAAACGGGTTGGTGAGACAACTAATATGCTTGATATAGTTACAGCCATGCAGCTCGCTGATAAGGTGATTAGCCTGTAAACCTCACGGCAATTTCATCATCAGCAATCAAACAATAGCTGAATCAATTTAGTTTCCCATATGATCTGGCTCAGGGCGCATCCGCCGTCGCTAAAGCTTTGGCGGGACAAGCGGCGGAAGGCGCAGGGTATGGAATTAGCATGGAGCAAAGAGCTTAATATATGATATATCTTTCCTCGTGGTTTTCAGGCTAACAGCCTTTAGCCTTCAGCCTAATAAGCTGCAGAACATTGACAGAGACACACATTTCCCCTATAATTCCACGGTTTTTACAAGTAACGAAATTTTTGGAGGACAAATGGCAGACAAGACAGACTATAAAGAAGATATTGAAAAAGCGGTAGCGGTCTTTGATACAAACATGGGAACATTTGAAATTGAGCTCTATGCAAAGGAATGCCCTGAGACTGTCTGGAACTTTATTAACCTGGCTGAAGGAAGACAGGAGACATCGAAAGAAGGAAATTTTTATGATAAGCTGACCTTCCACAGAGTTATTGATGGTTTTATGATCCAGGGAGGGTGTCCGATAGGTAACGGAACAGGTGGACCTGGATATACCTTCAAAGACGAGTTTGACCCTTCACTAAAGCATGACAGAGGAGGGATTTTATCAATGGCTAACGCGGGTCCGAATACAAATGGAAGCCAGTTTTTCATAACCCTGGGCCCGACTCCTCATCTTGATAACATGCACTCTGTTTTCGGAAAAGTTATTAAAGGAATGGATATTGTAAAAGAGATCGGAAGAGTGGAAACAGGGCCGGCAGACAGGCCGAGAAAACCGGTAATTATTAACGGTGTAACAATAGAGAGAGGTTAAGCCTGCAGGTTGAAGGGTGTGATATTAGAAAAGGATATAAACCCGGATGGAAATTAAAGCAAACAATATCAGCTGGCATGAAGGTCATGTTAACAGGAAGGTACGGGAAACCCTTTTAAAACAAAAAGGATGTACTATATGGATGACCGGCCTGAGTGCGTCAGGTAAAAGCACCCTGGCCTTTACCCTGGAGCATGCTCTTGTGCAGCGGAACAGGCTTGCTTATGTTCTTGACGGCGATAATATAAGATACGGCTTGAATAAAAATCTGGGTTTCACGGCGGAAGACCGTGAGGAAAATATCCGCCGAATAGGTGAAGTAGCAAAATTATTTGCTGACGCAGGTTTTATTACAATGACAAGCTTTATTTCCCCATACCGCAGAGACAGGCAGATTGTAAGGGACATGCATAAAGAAGTCGGTCTTTTCTTCGCTGAGGTGTTCGTGGATACACCTTTGGAAATATGCGAAGAAAGGGATCCAAAGGGATTGTATAAAAGAGCGAGAAAAGGAGAGATAAAAAATTTTACTGGTATTGACGATCCATACGAAAATCCCGAGAATCCTGATCTCGTCATAGATTCTGGAAAATTAACTCCCCAGGAGGGTGCTATGAAAATTCTAGGGTATCTTGTAGAAAAAGAATTTTTAATGTTGCCGAACGGGGGATAATGAAAGTGAAAACAGGCTGAACCGGCAGCTATCAAACCGTTTTAATTCTCGGCAAAGACCTCCATAACAGTATCATGTAGCTTTGGCCTGAAGGATCTTATCCTGATGTTATCTCTTGATGGGTGCACTCTGTTACATAAAAATATTACTAACATATCCTTATCCAGATCCATCCAGATTGAGGCTCCGGTAAAACCCAGATGACCTATGCTGTTCTCAGAAAAGTATTTGCCGGAGCTTGATGCCCCGGGTGAGGGGGTATCCCACCCTAATGCCCATGTGGAATTCTTTGCAATATCCTGCCTTTTGAAAAATTTTTTCAATATCTCAGGTTTAAAAAAGTCAGACCGGTCAAGGATAAAATGTCCTCTTAACATATCCATTATTATAAAAAGATCATACACATCACCGAACAACCCCGAATGTCCCGAATATCCGCCAAGGGCAAAGGCATTTTCATCGTGGACTTCACCATGAATGACCTTTTTTCTCCAGGGGCAGTTTTCAGTGGGCGCTATTTTATCTTTGCTGAATAGAGGGGCACCCATGCTGAAAAAAGATTGTTTTAATTTCAGCGGTTTAAAATATTCTTCTGATAAATACTGATCCATTTTTTTGCCGGTACTCTGTTCAATGATCCATTCAAGAAGCATAAATCCGAGATCACTGTATTCAGAATCTTTTCCAGGCAAATATTTCAGCGGTTCATCAAGAATCATTTTTCGTAAAACATCTTTTCTTTTTTCTAAAGGGGATTTTATAAGGTCCAGGTAAAATGGCTTCCAGTCAACCAGCCCGGCAGAGTGATTCAAGAGCAATCGCACTGTAATATGTTTCTTCTCATCTTTCAGGCTTACTGGCAGGTAGTCGGATATTGATTGGTCCAGATCAATAATATTTTTGTCTATCAGCCCCATTATCGCCAGGGTTGTTGCCACCGGCTTGGTCAATGAAGCCAGGTCGAATATGGTATCTTTTTTTACTTTTATCGCTGAATCCGATGCTGTTAAAAAACCCGTCTCTTTAATAAACTCTATTTTCCCACCTGATGCTACCAGGAGGACTGCGCCTGGAAAAACACCCTCACCGGTCCCGTATTCCAGCAGTGCGGATATTCTTTCAGAACCTGAATTATTCAAGATTTTCATCCATGTAAATAGATGCCAGTATCTTTATGTCTTCAATAAGATCCTTTATTCTGCAGTATTCATTTGGTTGATGTGCAACATCAAGACACGTGCCCCAGACAGCGGCAGGGAATCCGGCCCTTCGAAAAAAGGAAGCTACCGTGCCGCCACCGATACCCATGGTAGCCGCGTCTATTCCTTTGACTTCTTTAATGGCTTTTTTAAGCGCCTTTACCACAGGCGCGTCAACGGACGTAGGATTGCTGGCATCCTCTCTGTTCACGATTCCCATGTCTATAGTCAGGCTTAATTCATCTTCAATTTTATGAGTTAACTCCTTTATTGACTCCAGGACTTCATCTGTTTCATAGGCTGGAAGTATCCTGCAGTCCATATAGAACGTGTCCTTTCCAGGGATCGTATTTACATTGGGGACGTTTGCTTCGATTTTGGTAGGTTCAAAAGTTGATAAAGGAGGACTGAATAGATTATCTGATAAATCAAATTTCTTTTTCAGTGTCTCCAGTTCAAGAATCAACTTTGCCGTGCCGTACAGGCTGTTATTGCCCCTTTCAGGTGTGCTGGCGTGGCACTGGAGACCCTTTACAGAAAATTTAACCCATAGCATGGATTTTTCCGCTACTTCAATCAGTGATCCATCTTCGGCACCCCAGTCAGGGACGATAATTAAATCATCTTTACTGAAAAGCTCCCTATGATTTTTTAATACATAATCGAGCCCGTATTTACTGCCATTTTCTTCATCTGCCACCATAACCAGTCCGACATTATTAACCTGGCAATCAGATTCAATAACAGCTTTTAAGGCAAGGTATGAAGCAACAATACCATGCTGGTTGTCTTCAACACCACGCCCTATTATATTGTCTCCATCAACTTTCACCTCATATGGGTCACTGTCCCATAAAGAAAGGTCCCCGGGCGGCACAATATCCATATGACTTAAAACCCATGCAAATGGTTTTGTACTGTCTTTTTCCCATGTGGCTACAATATTAGGGCGGTATCCATCCTTTGCCCTTTCATCCGGGGACTTTATCTCCTGGAGTTTTGTCGGCTGCAATTCTTCAAGTTTGCCTTTAATATATTCAGACTTTTCATGTTCACCGGAACCTCCATTATCCGGGCTGAGCGCGGGTATAGCCGTCAGTTCGGTCTGAAAGTTTATTATTTCTTCTCTGTATCCGTCTATGGTTTTAAATGCATGATCTTTATTTATCATAACAGTCTCCTGTTTAAATTAGAAAACATTATCTATAATTGATAGTCAGTAAAAACATATATAAGATTAAAGGTTTAGGGTTCATAGTAAAGCCTTTTAGGCTAAAGAATTTATAAATTTTTTCCCCGCCCGTTCGCTCCGCTCTCTCGAGACATCCGCCGCCGCTGAAAGCTATGGCGGGACAGGCAGAGTTCACAGAGGTTTTTTATTTTTTCATTTATCGGGAGATACCGATAAATGAAAAGAAACTGTCCAGTCTGTGACTGGAATATAAAACTACTGGTCCCTGTAATACTTTGGGCGTAACGTTTTTAAGTAAGAATCTAAGCAAACTTATAATATCCCTGAGGGATGAGTTCTTTTAAACAATCGACATCTCCCGATTGTTTAAGAAAAGATTTTCTCAGCGTTCTCTGCGCCTTGAGCGAAGCGAGCGGTGAACAATTATTAAATATAACACATAATTCTGAACACTTACAAATTCTGCCGATTACAAACCTGACAGTCTGGAGATATCCGTCATGATAGAATTCAACAACTCGCTGGAATTTTCATAGTCCTTTCCTTTTATCGGTTTACCGAAAGATACCAGCACATTTGTCCTGGTACTCCCCCGGCGATAGTTTATTCCAGCGGGGACAAATAATGTGTCCATATTTGAGTGAATCATCCTGACCAGGCCGATATGACCGGTTCCCATACGGTTTTTATAATAGGTGCCCTCCGGGAAAATGACTATGCCCTCATTTTCAGTCAATTTTTCCATTATTTTAGAATAGGTATTTCTACTCCTTGCCGGCTGCCTTCTGTTTACAGGAAGTCCCCCGAGCATTGATATAATATTTCTGGAAAATATATTATTAAATAATTCCTGTTTTGCCACATAGTAAAGCGGCAGGCCTGTTGAGATAGCAACAATCGGAATATCTTCCCAGCGCTGATGCTTTGGAAGCAGGATAAACGGGTCTCCGGCAGGGATATTTTGAGTCCCTGAGACATGAATATTAAAAAAAGGACAGAATAGTGTTCTTGCCGCAAATCTGACAGATCTTACTGCTGCTGAATTTCTCTCCGGTAAAAAAATGGCCATGTGTTGTTTTCGTTTTTATTCTACCGTCACGCTCTTCGCCAGGTTCCTTGGTTTATCTATGTCTCTTTTTAAGAACAGGGCGCAGTAATAGGCAAGTAACTGGCAGGGAACAACCGCCAGTATGGGATACAGAAAATCCAGGGTAGGGGGGATTTCGATAAAATCATCAACCATTTCCTTAAGAGCAGTATCCCCCTCAGTCCCAATGGCGATGATCGGACCTTTTCTGCTTTTAATTTCCTGGATATTATTGATCACTTTTTCATACATGGAATCTTTCGGGATGATTGCAACTGTAGGCATTTCAGGATTAATAAGGGCAATTGGTCCATGCTTCATTTCTCCCGCGGCATATCCTTCAGCATGAATGTAAGATATCTCCTTTAGTTTAAGTGCCCCTTCCATTGCGATGGGATATCCGTACTTTCTTCCGAGAAAAAGCCAGTTAGTATATTTATGATACTTTTCAGCAATTGCTTCTATTTGATTTGCCTTGGAGAGAATCGCCTGTACCTGGTCAGGCAGGGCCTCCATCGCTCTGATTACTTCAACACCGTCTGTAAGTGAAAGATTCTGGTGCCTGCCAAGCAGAATGGCAAGTAATGTAAGAATGGTCAACTGTGATATAAATATTTTTGTGGAAGCAACACCAATTTCCGGACCGGCATGGTTATATACACCTGCTTCAGTTTCTCTCGCTATAGAACTGTCCACAACATTCACTATACCTAACAGGTGAGCCCCTTTTCTGCGGGCTTCCCTCATGGCCGCCAGTGTGTCAGCAGTTTCACCTGACTGACTCATGGGAATTATAAAGGTATTTGGAGCAAAATTCAGCTTACGGTAACGAAACTCCGAGGCAATTCCAACCTGGACATCAATATCAGTCAGTTTTTCAAAAACATACTGCCCAACACATCCGGCATAATAGGAGGTACCGCAGGCAACAATAAAAATATGCTTGCAATCCTTTAATCTGTCCCATACAGGTAAGATACCGCCCAGCTTGGGGACACCCTCACCTTTTTCAAGCCTGCCCCTCATGGCATTTTTTATTGTCTCAGGCTGTTCAAATATTTCCTTCAGCATGAAATGGGGAAAACCATCGAGTTCCACATCCTCGGCTGACCACTCCACTGTTTCCGCGGATCTTTTAACAGTTTTCGCATGGGCGGTGGATATTGAAACATTATCTTCGGTAATTGTGGCAAGTTCATTGTCATTAAGATGAATCACATTCTTGGTATATCTAACCATCGCCGATACATCCGAAGCCGCGAAATTGCCGTCGTCTCCAAGGCCTATTATGAGAGGGCTCCCTCTTTTTGCTACAACAATCTGGCCGGGAATATCCTTATGTATTACAGCAATACCGAATGTTCCTTCAACCTGTGACATGGATTTTCGAACCGCTTCATTTAAATCTCCGTTAAAATTGTCGGAAATCAGATGGGCAAGTACTTCGGTATCGGTTTCTGTCCTGAAGAGAACTCCTTTTTTACCGAGTTTCTTTTTAATCGACTGATAGTTTTCGATAATCCCGTTATGAATGACATAGATTTTTTCATCTGAATCCCTGTGAGGGTGTGCGTTATTTTCAGATGGTTCTCCATGGGTTGCCCATCTTGTATGAGCGATCCCGGTAGTTCCGGCTATTTCGAGGCCGTTTAATTTCTTTTCCAGCTCTGATATTCTCCCCAGGGCCCGGTAATAGTCCATTGATTCCGGAGCCTGTACAGCTATACCTGATGAATCATATCCCCTGTATTCCAGCCTTTTGAGGCCCTCTATTAGAAGAGGCTTTGCCTTGTTTTTACCTACATAGCAGACAATTCCACACATTTTCGGCTCCTTTTTTCAGATTCTTATCTCTTTCATCCCGCCCATATAGGATTGCAGGGCAACAGGTATTATTACACTTCCATCTTCCTGCTGATAGTTTTCAAGTATTGCTACAAATGTCCTTCCCACGGCGAGGCCGGATCCGTTAAGGGTATGCACGAGCTCGGTTCCTTTGGCCCCTTTTCGTTTAAACCTTATACTTGCACGCCTGGCCTGAAAGTCCACAAAATTACTGCAGGAAGAGATTTCCCTGTACAACTGCTGTCCCGGGAGCCACACTTCAAGGTCATAGGTCTTTGCTGCCGAAAAACCCAGGTCTCCTGTACAAAGGGTTATAACCCTGTATGGCAGCTCAAGCCGTTTAAGAATTTCTTCCGCGTTTAGGGTAAGCCGTTCAAGTTCATCATATGAATTTTCAGGGTCACAGAATTTAACGAGTTCTACCTTGTTAAATTGATGATTTCTTATTAAACCCCTTGTATCTTTCCCGTATGATCCCGCCTCGGACCTGAAGCATGGTGTATACGCCGTATAATAAATCGGTAGATCATCTTCACTCAGGACTTCTTCCCTGTGAATATTTGTTACAGGTACTTCTGCTGTTGGAATGAGATGAAGATCCCGACCTTCCACTTTGAAATGGTCTTCCGCGAATTTAGGCAACTGCCCTGTTCCAGTCATACATGCTGTATTAACCATAAATGGCGGAAGGATTTCTGTGTATCCATGCTCTGTTGTGTGAATGTCGAGCATAAAGTTAATTAAAGCTCTTTCAAGCCTTGAGCCGGTTCCCTTATAAAGAGCAAACCTGGCACCTGCGAGTTTTGCGGCTCTTTTGAAATCAAGTATCCCGAGATTCTCGCCAATCTCCCAGTGGGGTAAAGGTTCAAAGTCAAATTCTCTTATTCCTCCCCATTTTCTAACAACCGGATTATCATTTTCATCTATGCCTATAGGTACAGTCTCATGGGGAACATTAGGTATAAGCATAAGAAGCTGGTCAAGCTGTTCCTGGATTCCATCCATGCCTGCTTCAAGGACTTTAATTTTTGTAGACACATCCTTCATGTCATTTATAAGAGAAGAAGCGTCCTCCCCGTTTTTCTTCATGGCGGCAACATCTTCACTAACCTTGTTTCTTTCATGTCGAAGAGATTCCAGTTCAGCCAGTTTATCTCTTCTTTCACTATCAATTGATTCGAAAACAGAAACATCAAGATCATTGTTTCTGTTTTTGAGCATCGTTTTAATTGTATCAAGGTTATTCCTTACAGATTTAAGATCAAGCATTTTTCTTCCCCCATTTAATCGTAATTATCTAACATGAATCAACTCCTATGGTCAAATGCCTTTTTAATCCTGATCCACCATCAAGATGTCATCCGCCTTCGCTTTAAGCTTCGGCGCGACAAGCCGTGGAATAAAAGTCTAATGTCATTACCCGACTTGCCTGCCGGGCCGTAGCCTCCGGCGAAGGCTGGATCGGGGAATCCAGGTCCTTCGTCTTTTACAAGCTGGACCAAATAGGCGCTATTCCCAATGAAACATGGCTACAAATAGTCGGGGAGAAAATCAAAATGGAGTTCCCCTGTTAAATGCTGCTTCGCAGCCCGCTATGCGGATTTAACAGGGTGAACCGCCGGAGTTTATCCCGCACTTGATGCGGGACCGGGAATGACGTCAAATAACTTATCTTTAAATATTTGATTTAAATCAACTTGCTTTCAAACCCTTCGTCTTCAAGACGAGAGTCATTCAGTTGATATTTGCGGTTGTTCAAAAACCATGATATAAGCCGTTGAAAATATAAAATTAATACATAAGTTAATTCAATATTTAAAGGCTCAATATATATTAAATGGATATATAACAAATGAATAAATTATGGGATTTTCTTTGCTCTGTTAAGTTAACTATTTTTCTGCTTATCATTCTGGCAGGTACTTCAATTATAGGTACAGTAATACCCCAGGGAGATCCCGGGGGGCAATTTGTCAGGAGTTTAAGCCCTTTCTTTGAAAAAGTCGTCTTATTTTTTCAATTATACGACATGTATGATTCTTTCTGGTTTCAGATAATCATATTATTGCTGACATTAAACCTGATCGCCTGCACTCTGAACAGATTTCCGGCCACGTTAAAATTATATAGGAAGGAGCCAAAGCCTGACAGGGAGAAAATATTTGAAAACATCCCGCAGGACAGAATAATAGAATCCAGCATTAAAAGGTCTGATGCAGCCAGTCGAATAAGGGCAATAATCAACAAACAGTTCAGAAAAACAGTGGAAAAGGATAAGGATACTTCTAATTATTTTTACTCTGACAAGGGCCGTTATTCATTGTTTGGTGTGTATCTTGTGCATCTCAGTGTAATCCTGATTTTAATCGGGGCCATGATAGGCTCTTTTTTTGGTTTTAAAGGTAGCGTAAATATTGTTGAAGGCGGTTCAGTGGAGTATGTGGAATTAAGAAACCAGCCGGCCCATACTCACAAAGACCTCGGGTTTACCGTTAATTGCGATAAATTTTCAGTTGATTTTTATGAAAACGGGACACCAAAGGAATTTACAAGTGATATTAAATTCTCCATAGATGGAGAGACGGTTAAACAGGGGCTTCTAAGGGTTAATCACCCTTTGACATTTAAAGGGATAACCTTTTATCAGTCGAGTTACGGATCAATACCAGGAAACTCTGCCCATTTAATGATTTCACAAAAGAATAAAGCTGTTGAGCCTTCTGTTATACACGCAGAAAAAGGAGAGCCATTGCCCCTTCCCAACAGGGACGGTGAGTTCCAGCTGGCTGAAGTAATAGAAGATTTTATGAGGCTGGGACCGGCTGTATCGATCCTCATAAAACCACCTGAAGGTGATATTGTCCAGTTTTGGCTTTTTAAGAATCATGATTCTATTAAAGAAAAAATGCCGGAATTTTTTGAGCAGTATGAAAAGATGAATCCATCTATATTCGCACCATACACCTTTACTCTGGCAGATATTGAAACGGGCAGCTATTATACAGGGCTCCAGGTAAACAAAGATCCGGGTGTATTTTTCGTTTATCTGGGATTTTTTATAATCATTATCGGTCTTTTCATTACCTTTTTTTCGTCCCATAGAAGGGTATGGATTAAAATAATAGAAAGTCAGGGAAAGACACTGGTAAGTATTACCGGTTCGGCAAATAAGAACCCTGTCGGCCTTGAACGTGAACTGGACAGGCTGACTGAGCAATTTAAAAATATCATGGATTAGAAAAGGAATATTTATGAATAACGCTGTTATTTTAAACTATATAACATTTATATATTTTTTCTCTTTTCTGGCCTATCTCCTTATGATGTGTATAGGAAAGGAGATATTCGGAAAGATCGCGTCAATAATTACGGTTGCAGGATTCGCCGGTCATTCAGCAGCCCTGATATTAAGGTGGATTGAATCATACCGGCTCGGTATAGGTCACGCGCCCCTGTCGAATTTGTATGAGTCTTTAATCTTTTTTTCCTGGTCGATAATCCTGTTATATCTGCTGGTAGAATGGAGAACACGTAATAAAACTATCGGGACTTTTGTAACACCTCTTGCATTTCTCGCGATGGCATATTCCTCCTTTTCAGAAGACGCGATACAGCCCCTTGTACCGGCCTTAAAAAGTAACTGGCTCACAGCTCATGTAATAACATGTTTTTTCGGTTATGCTGCTTTTGCTCTGTCCTTCGGATTAAGTTTAATGTATCTCTTTAAAACTATGCTCAGGGTATCCTTGGAAAATACATTTTTTAACCTGATACCCGACCCTGATATTCTGGAAGAATTAAGCTATCAGATGGTTGTAATTGGTTTTCTTATGCTGACCCTTGGTATTATTACGGGTTCAGTATGGGCAAATTCCGCCTGGGGAACTTACTGGAGCTGGGATCCGAAGGAGACATGGTCACTCATAACATGGTTTGTTTATGCTGCAATGCTCCACTCACGTCTGGTATCAGGCTGGCGCGGTAAAAAGCTGGCAGTTTTTTCAATCGTTGGCTTTTTATGTGTTATTTTTACCTATCTGGGCGTTAATCTATTACTTTCAGGCCTGCATAGCTATGCCTGATACTCTTAAATGACCTCAGAACTGACATTCATTATATCGGGGTTTCTCCTGGGTTTAAGCGGGTTGATTCCGGGTCCGTTATTTACTCTTGTTGTATCTGAAACCCTGAAACATGGAATAAAAGAAGGTGTAAAAGTATCCGCCTCCCCTCTTATTACCGACCTCCCGATAATTCTCATTACCATCCTTATTTTTTCAAGGCTTTCCGGCATAGACCATTTGTTAGGCGCGATCGCTTTTATAGGGAGTGCTTTTCTTATATATCTTGCCTTTGAAAGCCTCTCATTTAAAGGTGATGGAACCGGTTCAGACAACCGGAAATCCCGTTCCATGAGGAAGGGGATCATTGCCAATTTTCTGAATCCCAGCCCATACATCTTCTGGTTTTCAATAGGGGCTCCTACTGTTGTTAAGGCCTATAAAAAAGGGATATTACATGCATCACTGTTTGTGATTATTTTTTATCTTACACTGGTGGGATCAAAGGTAATCATTGCTCTTATTACCGGTAAATCAAAGAATTTCTTAAGCAGCAGTTATTATATATACCTGATTAGATTTTTGGGGGTTGTTTTACTGGGATTTGCTGTCTTTTTCTTAAAGAGCGGACTGCAGTATTTTAATATAATTTGATTGTAACATGGATGCAGAACCTCGCTTAAAAGAAGAATAGGTAAAGCAGAAACCAGAATAAAAATACGAGGTTTAAGGTGTAAGGTTTACGGTATACGGTTTAATTATTTTCCGTATACCTTATACCGTAGACCTTAGACCTCTCTTTTTATAAAAATATCCCGTTTGGGAAATGGAATTTCAATTCCTTCCTTCTGGAACACTTCCTTTACGCGATCAGTAATATGTGAAATAGTGTCCATCCGTTTTCTGGGATTCATAATCCACACCCTTGCCTCAAGATTTACGGCGGACTCGCCAAATGTCTTCACAACCACCTTAGGAGCGGGTTCTTTCATTACCCAGTCAAGTTCAAGACTTACGGCATTTATTATCTCCTTTGCCTTATTAACATCAGCATCATAGGCAATTCCGATAGAGATTCTTACTCTGATTTCATTGGTTATAGTAGTATAATTTATTATATCGCGTTTCATTATTTCATTATTAGGGATGATAATGACTATATTATCGGTTGTTTTTATCTTGGTAGCCCGGAGACCCACATCAAGCACATCTCCCCATGTTGCTGAATTAACCGGAGCGGTCCAGACCTCTATCCTGTCTCCTACCTCAAAGGGTCGATCAATAAGAAGAAGAATTCCGGCGATTAAATTAGAAAGGGTGTCCTTCGCTGCAAAACCGATCGCTATACCCACTACTCCGGCTCCGGCCACAAAGGGCATTATATTGACTTTCAGAACATCCAGGGCAAGAAAAATTGCGGTAACGTAAATAATAACGGCCGAAAACCGCTTCAGCAGGTCAAAGATGATATCATCCATTTTATTGGATGTCTTTGATACAATTTTTTCCTCCAGATATGGTAGAAGTTCCGCCGCGATACTGTTAGCGAAGGATGCCAGGAAAAAGATCATCACAACATAAAATATCTGCTCAATACGCTCAGGCGCGTGTATGAAATTGATAAGTCCGACTCCTATCAGGACAAGAATCACGGATTGTCCGGCTTTTTTAATCAAAAGGAAAAAATTTTTATTTGCCTTGAAAAAAGGACGATCGCTAAACCTTTTTTTAAAATGTGCTATCACCATGTTAAAAATCCACAATGCAAACAATCCTAGCAGAAGGATGCTCAGTGCGTTTAATATTGAGTTGAGCAAGGGATCATCATGGAATGTGAAGTTGGTATAAAGACCTCTTAAAGTTTCGTTCATTTTTAACTCCCGGCACAATGTTTATAGTTCAGCCCATAAATTCCAGAATGTGGGGAATGATTTATTGACACAGCTTTCATCCCTTATGACAATTTCGGGTACTTTAAGACCGGCAATGGCAAAACTCATTGCAAGACGATGATCATTATGGGGATCTATCTCTCCCCCTGTTAAATTTTCTCCACCATATATAACCAGGCCGTCTTCAAGCTCTTCAACCCTGGCTCCAATATTTCTCAATTCTCTTGCGGTATCAGCTATACGGTCACTTTCCTTGTGCTTTAAATGTGAAACATTATGTATGACTGTTTTCCCCTTTGCGAAAAGTGCTATTACTGCCAGTGTGGGTACCATATCAGGCATACTTCCCATATCCACACTTATTCCGGTTAGAGGGCCTCCTTTTACCATAACAAAAGAGTCCCCCCGAACTACATCACAACCCATTTTTTCCAGAATATTTAAAAATCCGATGTCTCCCTGCCTTGTTTTCAGAGGGCGGATATTTTCGGTTTTAATTGCCCCCCCCATAACAGCTGCTGCTCCCCAGAAATAGGAGGCGGATGAAACATCTCCATCAATAACATATTCTCTTGCCTGATATATTCGTCCTGCAGGCACATTAAAACGCTTATACTTATCATGTTTCACATCAATTCCAAAGGCACTCATGACATCAAGGGTCAGGTCTATATATGGTTGAGAAACAAGATTTCCTGACACTTCGATTTCCAGTCCTGATTTTGTGTACGGTCCTGAAAGAAGCAGAGAAGATATGTATTGGCTGCTTATATCTCCCGGGATTTTTACATTGCCCCCTTTAATACCGGAGGCATTTATCAGTACCGGGGGGTATCCGTCCTTTTCCGTATGTGTGATTTCCACATCAAGGCTTCTCAGGGCATTAACAAGATACTCAACAGGCCTTTCCTTCAGCCTCTCACTTCCGGTAAAATAGAAAAGACCTTCAGCGATGGCAGCTGTGGAAAGTAAAAGCCGGTAGGATGTTCCTGAATTTCCCAGGTCGATTTCCACTTTATTGTAATCTTTTATAAAAAGGCCGCTATTGCCATGCACAAGGGCAATATCATCTTTTAAATCTATATTTACCCCCATTTTTTTAAGAGCATCAACAGTATACAGGGTGTCTTCACATGCAAGAAAGGACTTCAGGCAGCTCTTTCCATCAGCAAGAGAAGCAGCTATCAGAGCACGATGGGTAAGGCTTTTTGAACCGGGGATGGTTACTGTACTATCAATGTTATTTTTAGGGGTTATCTGTTTCATTGAATGACTCTAAATATAAAAAGAGAGATAAAGGGCTCAAGGTTCATCCGCCGTCGCTAAAGCTAAGGCGGGACAAGTGGCACAAGGCACAGGGAGTATAGGATATAGTTCGGGGGTTATGGGTTATTGGTGCAAAAAATATGATGTTTTCTTACCCAATTTCCAACTCCGAACTTCCAACTTTTCTCTTCCCTCTTTTCTATTTCCTATTTTCTGATTTTACCAGCATCCAGTATTTAGGATGCTACCTCCTGACTGCTGACCACTATTCTTTGTTATACAACGCTTCTTCCACGACTCTTTTCATGATTTCAACCGGTGCTTCCTGTCCGGTCCAGAGTTTAAACTGTTCCGCGCCCTGGTATATAAACATACCAAGGCCATTAATGATTTTACAGCCCCTGTCCCGGGCTGTTTTCAGCAGCTTTGTCCTTCCGGGATTATAAATTATGTCCATTACTGTCATTTCCTGTTTCAGTGCCTCTTCAGGGACAGGGCAAAGATCCGTATCAGGTGACATCCCTACGGGAGTAGTATTTATCAGTATATCAGTATCTATATCTTTGAGCTGCTCCGGTTCAATAAATCGGGAGTCAAGGGCTTTGCTTAATTCTTTACCTCTCTTTTGAGTCCGGTTGGTGATTATGAGATTTATATTGTTTTTTTTCAAAATATATCCGATAGCCCTGGCGGCACCGCCGGCACCGACAATAACACAGCTTCTTCCGGATACCGGAGTTGCCTCTTCGAGTGCCCTTAGAGCGCCTGCTGCATCAGTATTGTAACCGGTCAGTTTGCTGTCAACATTAACGATGGTATTTACCGCACCTATGTCCTTTGCCTGTGGATCAACTTCATCAAGCAGTGGAATAACAGACGATTTATGAGGAATTGTTATGCTCATTCCCTTTATGTCTAATGCCCGCATACTCTGAATCGCGCTTTTTATATCAATCGATTCAAAGGCAAGGTATACAGCATTTATACCGCTTTCCAAAAAGGCAGCATTATGCATCAGGGGACTCAAGGAGTGTCTTACCGGATTTCCCAGCACCCCGTATAATTTTGTGTTTTGATCAATAGAAGTAATCATGGTTTTATCTAGTGGGGGACGCCCTTAACTTATTAACTTAAATCAGCGTTTAAGTTAATAAGTTAAGGGCGTCCCCTTTTCTTTTAGGCTTTCTTTAAAAAATCAAACATTGCCTGGCATAGCGGCGAGGCCGCTCTTCTCTTATTTCTTATAAGGTAAAAGGACCTTGTCATTTTAGGCATTCCTTTAATCTTTACCGTTTTTAACAGTCCGGCCCGGATGTCCGTCTCAACAGCCCTTGATGATAATATTGATACGCCCAGGTTAGCTTTGATACCTTCTTTTATAGCAGTTGATGTCCCGAGCTTTGCTGCTATGTTCAGGTCATCAATTTTCTTTTTATCCCATGAACCAAGGTAATCTTCCATGATTTTCAAAGTTCCGGAACCCGATTCCCTTGTGATAAAGGGTTCTTTGAAGAGCTCATCCGGGTTAATGAATTTTCTTTCTATCCATTTATGATTTTTATTAACTACAAGAACAAGCTCATCACTCCACAAATTATAACTCGTAAGGTCCTTGGTCCTGCTCTTCTTGCCAACGATCCCCAGTTCAAGGTTTCCCTTATGAACCAGGTCTTCTATTTCACGACTCCCTGCCACAGTCAATACAACAGATATTAAAGGATACTTTTTGTAAAATTTACCAATCAAACGGGGGAGAATATATTCCCCCGGGATTGTGCTTCCCCCCATAAATATTTCTCCCTGCCGGATTCCAAGAAATTTTTCCATCTCCAGCATGGCTGTCTTTTTCATATCAAGAAGCATTAAAGCATGTTTATATAGCAGTTCTCCAGCCCTGGTTGGAACAATTTGCCTGCCCATACGGTCAAGAAGAATGGTACCAATTGATTTTTCCAGGTTGGCAATCCGCTCA
>JBHPCX010000064.1:0-20239 GCA_042573485.1 Thermodesulfobacteriota bacterium
GATAAAAATGAATTAATTCATTTTTATCTGAGGCCACTCCTGATTTAATCCCTGAATGGGATTACCTGCTCCGCAGGCATTTAAGAAATATACACTCATAAGAGTTTTTAATCTGTGCCAATCTGTGTAATCTGCGGATGATAACTACTTTGCGTACTTCGCGGTTCAATCTTTATAATAATCCTGAAAAATCCTGTCTAACATATTCTAAAGTGTATTTCTCTGTGTTCTCTGCGTCTCTGTGTGAAATAAAAGCTTTTTGTCTTGCTTTATTAATTTTCCGGAAAAGACATATCAAACTCGGAAAAATTGCCTGATTTAGGCGCCTCGGGCTTGATAGTATATTCGGTGGGCGCGGTCCCCTTTTTAAAACTCTGGAAAACCGTCTTTTTTGAATAGGGACTGGCAAGAAGACCCTTTTCGGCATCGATCTTCGCGAACACCACGCTCTCGGGTGCTATAAAATCCTGGACCGGCTCTCCTTTTAACACGGCTTCCATAAAGTAGAGCCATATGGGACTTGCGGCACGGGACCCTGTTTCATTTTTTCCCATGGGGACCATGGTGTCATAGCCGGTCCATACTCCGGTAACAAGCTCCGGTGTATACCCTATGAACCACGCGTCTCTCAGATCATTGGAAGTTCCCGTCTTTCCCGCAGCCGGTCTCCCCAGGGCCCTGGCTCTCCATCCGGTGCCTTCCTGTATCACACCCTTCAGGATGTCTGTCATGACATATGCCGTATCCTCAGGTATTGCCTCCTTCAGGAATGTCTGGTTCTCCTGAATGATCCGCCCCTCCCTGTCTTCTATTTTCTCAATAAAAAACGGCTCTACCAGCAGACCATCATTCGCGAAAACAGAATAAGCCGAGGTCATCTCTTTCAAAGAAAGACCTGATGACCCAAGAGAGAGGGAGAGGTCAGGGCTCAGATCAGACTCAATACCCATCCTTCGCGCGTAATTAATGACCGTATTTACGCCGATTTTTCTAAGTATTTTAGTAGTTATAACATTCCTGGATTTAATCAATGAAGTCCTGAAAAGAGTCGGGCCGTAAAATGTTTCCGAATAATTCCCCGGTTTATATACATCCCCCTCCGGATTAAGGCTCGAAACATATGGTGTATCCAGGATAACGGTAGAGGGCGTCATACCGGAATCAAGGGCAGCGGCATAAATTATCGGTTTAAACGCAGAACCCGGCTGACGTCTTGCCTGATTGACCCTGTCAAACTGGCTTATATAAAAATCATAGCCCCCGACCATTGATCTGACCTTCCCTGTCTTGTTTTCCATCGCGAACAGCGCGCCCTGTACTATGGGTTCCTGTTCAAGTGATACTATCCACCTGTAGGGTTCCTCTGTCTCTTCATTAATCCCATTTTCTGCTTCCTGCTCAACCTCTTCTTCAGCCTCCTTGCCGGTTTCATCTTTCACTTTTTTCTCTAACTTACATAAAATTAGATCACCCGGCTCAATGGCGTCACTTATCTTTTTAAGTTTCGCGTATAAATGGGCGACTTCAGGGTCCGGTTTTCTTGCCCATATCATGTTTTCCAGCGGAAGCAGGCATTTTAAGCTGCCGACCAGTATAACCGCCCTTTCGGTTTCATCATCCACTTCTTCAACAATTCCTTTGACAATAATCCCTTCAGCAGGCGGTGTTAATTTAAGCTGCTCATCCACTTCCATTATAATCGGTTCATATTCTTCAGGCAGTATTGATTTTAAAGGCCCCCTGTAGCCTTCTCTTTTGTCGAGTTCTCTCAGCCCCTTTTGAAGAGCGGAAACCGCCTTCTGCTGCATGAAAAGATTCATCGTGGTATAGATTTTGAGTCCGCCGTTATATAGAAGGTCTCTCCCATATTGTTTTTCAATATACCGGCGTATATACTCTGTGAAATATGGACTTTTCTTAAAGGTGTTTTCCTTATCGCGGTCTAAAACAATCTCTGTTTCAAGGGCCTCTTTTCTCTGGGCCTCTGTTATAAAACCTTCTTCGAGCATCTGATCCAGGGCAAACTTCTGCCTGGTTTTAGCCAGCTCAAAATTGTTGAGTGGAGAATACCTGCTGGGAGATGAGTAAATACCTCCAAGCATCGCGCATTCAGCCAGGTTCAGCCCCAACGCGCTTTTGCCAAAATAGGTGCGGGCGGCTGCTTCAACGCCGTAGGCCCCGCTTCCAAGGTATATCTGGTTAAGATATAAAAAGAGAATTCTCTCTTTGGTGAAGGTCTTTTCGATCTGAAAGGCAAGAATAATCTCTCTAACCTTTCTCCTGTATACTTTTTCCTGGCTTTTTAAGAGCAATAATCTCGCGACCTGCTGGGTTATTGTGCTTGCTCCCTGTTTTCTCCTTCCTGCCAACTGGTTTTTAATAACAGCTCTGCAAATACCAATGAAATCAACTCCTTTATGAGTAAAAAACTGGTCATCCTCTACCGCGACAAAGGCATTTTTTAAATTCTTCGAGACCTGATCAAGGGACACGATAATTCTTCTCTCAGTCCAGAACCGGCCTATAACATAACCATCCTCACTGTATACTTCCGTGATAATCGGCGGGTCATAATCCTTTAATTCACCAATATATGGAAGGTTGCTCGACCATAGATACCATAGCCCTGCACCGGTCGCTAAAAAAAAGACCAATGCAACAACCATAATCCAGGTAAAAAATTTAAGAAATTTCTTCAACTGAACAATCTCCTGATTTGCCCGTCATCTTCTTTTGCTACTAAAAATAGACGAAAATTACCATATATGCTATTACATAAATATTATTATATGTAAAGTTTTAGGATTCATTATAGTAAAGCCTTGGGGAGGGATATTACAATGGATACCCTGATAATAACGAGTAAGGAAATATACAGCGTACTGACTCCATCACTTGCCAACAAGGTTATTGAAAAGGCATTCAGGGCATATGGCTACGGAAAGGCCGATATGCCCCCGAAAAACTATCTCAATTTTAAACACGGCGACCTTCGTTCAATGCCTGCCTATTTACACGGGGAAGGCTTTAATATCGCGGGAATTAAAAGTGTCAACGTACACCCCCTTAACAATCGTAAAAATATGCCCACTGTGATGGGATTAGTCATCCTGACTGATCCGAATACCGGGTTTCCTTTGGCTGTTCTGGATGGTACATCCCTCACCAGTATAAGAACAGGCGCTGCTGGAGCACTCGCTGTAAAGCTATTGAGCAACAAAGACGCGAAATACGCGGGTTTTGTCGGCAGCGGAATACAGGCCAGGACCCAGCTTGAATGCATTATGGAGGTCAGAAAACTTACGGGAATAAAAGTGTGGAAATTCTTTAAAAAAGATCCATCAGTTGAAGAATTCTGTGTATGGGCCAAAAAGAAATACGGTCTCGATACCCTTATCTCGGAAGACATCAATGATATAAGTATGAATGTGGATATTGTAGTTGCTACTACTCCATCAAGAACTCCTGTTGTCATCCAGGTTTCTCCAGGAACACATATAAACGCCATCGGTGCTGATGCTTCCGGTAAGCAGGAAATTCATCCAGGCATTCTGAAAAAATCAAAACTGGTTATTGATGACTGGAAACAGGCCTCTCACAGTGGAGAGATAAACGTACCTTACAGGAAAAAACAGATAAGAAAAAAAGATATCTACGGTGAACTGGGTGAAATCGCGGTCCGTGCTAAAAAAGGCCGGGAAAAAAAGGATGAAATAACAGTCTTCGATTCGACAGGTCTCGCGATCCAGGACGTGGCATGCGGCTATGCCGTATACAAGGAACTCAAAAACAGGAAAAACGTACAAAAAGTGGCTTTTTTCTAGGCTTTTTTCTCTTATCTTTTATCCCATTTTCTGAAGGGCCATTTCCGCATTGACAGCCGCTATTACAGCATCGCCGACTGCTGATGTTACCTGCTTTGGTGAACCGCTCCGTATATCCCCTGCCGCGAATATACCAGGGACTTCACTTTCCATCATCATATTCACGATAACCTGCCCTTTTTCATCAAGGGGGACAACTCCTTCGAGATAGTCCGTATTTGGATCCATCCCTACCTGAACAAGGACACCATCAAGGGGAATTTTCCTTTTGTTTCCGGTTTCTCTTTCAATGAATTCAACGGCTTCTACATTCTCCTCCCCGAGGATTGCTTCAACTTTAACGCCGCGGTAAATATCAACTTTATCGTTGTTTTCAACCCTCTCACGAAGAACGGCTGATGCCCTTATAGTCTCACTTCGTATTAGTACTAATACACGTGAGGAGATTTTTGACATATAGAGCGCCTCGGTTATGGCTGAATCCCCGCCTCCGCATACTGCTACAACCTTATCTGTAAAATATCCTCCATCACAAAGAGCGCAGCTGAAAACACCCCTGTTAAATAAAGGTTCTTCACCCGGCACGCCGAGTTTCCTGGGCTTTGAACCACCGGCAATAATAATGATGCCTGTAGTATACCCTTCTCCATTCTCACAGCCGACCCATCTGGTATCACTGAAGGCTTCTATCTCTGTTACCTCCGCCTGCTCCATTCTCAGGCCTTCTTTTTCTGCCTGCAGAATCATTTCGGACGCCAGCTGCGGACCCTTTACTCCACCTGAAAACCCGGGATAGTTTTCTATTATTTCTATATTTTTTAAATATCCGCCAAAACCATCTCTGTCCAGCAACAGGACCCTTCTTCTGGCCCGGCTCAAATAGAGCCCCGCAGTAAGTCCTGCCGGTCCGCCACCGATTATAACAGTATCCCAGTCAAACATGATTATCCTTTATATCCACAGTACAGATCACCTGTCGTGCACCTCTTCTCCCCGCTCCTCACGATATTCCTTTATTATTTTTTTTGTTTGATTGATCCTTTTGGTTATCTTGATCGATCTGGGGCATTGCCTTGTGCATTCAAAGTGGTTCTGACAGGGCCATACACCATCAGGTTTATCAAGTATTGGCAACCGTTCTGCAAATCCCCTGTCCCTTGAATCCTTAATAAAACGGAACGCCTGGACAACAGAGGCCGGTCCAAGAAAGGATGAGGTTTCAGCCATAACAGGGCAGGCGGAATAGCAGGAAGAACAAAAAATGCAGTTTATGGCGTCATCGAACGCCATTCTTTGTTCCTGGGTCTGCATTCTTTCTTTTTCAGAAACCGTCTCATCATTTATTAGAAAAGGTTTGACGGATTTATATTTTTCAAATAATGCTGTCTGATCTACGATAAGGTCTCTTTGCAACGGGAAGTTATTCAAGGGTTCGATTAAAACAGTCTCCCCCTCTGATTCGACGACTGACTTGACGAGGGTTTTGCAGGCGAGGCCTTCCTTTCCGTTAATCTTCATAGCGTCTGACCCGCAAATGCCATGGGCACAGCTCTTCCGGAACGCGAGACTGCTGTCCTGATTCTGTTTTATCTTCATCAGGGCGTCCAGTATCCTTTCAGTAGGCTCAACATCCACCTTGTATTCCTTGTATGAAGGACCTGTATCCTCTTCAGGATTATAGCGTTGTATTTTTAGAATGATGTTCATTGTTGTCTCCCTGTGCCATGCATTATTACTTATTTACAAATGGAGCTTTCAGCTATCAGTTAATTCGGAAACATTAAAGGCTTTTGCTGAATGCTGACCTCTGATCGCTGATCGCTTATTGATGTTAATCCAAGGACTACAGTTTTTGGATTAATATCAATACACCCTTGGTTTCGGCTCCCATTTTGACAGATCAACGGTTTTATAATCAATTTCAACATTGTCTCCATCAAGTGTAGCCAGAGTATGCTTGAGCCAATCATCATCATTCCTGTCCGGGAAATCCTCCCTGGAATGAGCTCCCCTGCTTTCCTTTCTGTTTCTGGCTGATTCAGCAGTAATAAGCGCAAGGTCCAGCAGATTCTTCAACTCAATTAATTCAAGAAGTTCGGTATTAAAAGCTTTATTAGTGTCTCCTGCACTTAAATTATTGTACTCCTCCCTGAGCGCCATGATTTTATCGACTGCCTCTGTCATTGCCTTTTCATTTCTATAGATACCGACCTTCTCCATCATGGTTAATTTCATGTCCTCGTTTATATGCCCGGCTTCACCCTTTTTTTTCTTTTCAGTTATCCCAGCTATCCATTCCCTGGCATACTCATCAGCATTTGCCGGCGTTGCCAAAGAATCTGAACCTCTGACATAAGATGAAATATGGATTCCAGCCCTTCGCCCAAACACAACAAGGTCAAGGAGGCTGTTAGTGCCTAAACGGTTGGCACCGTGTATGGAAACGCAGGCGCATTCTCCCGCGGCATAAAGCCCCTCGCACACCGTATTCTTATTATCAACAATAACTCTGCCATGGGTATCGGTTGGGATGCCTCCCATTCCGTAATGGGCAGTCGGCTGCACCGGAATGGGATTTTCCGAGGGATCAAGACCGAGGTATGTTTTACAAAATTCGGTGATATCCGGGAGTTTACTCTCCAGGACCTCCTTTCCCAGTTCTGTCGCGTCCAGATAAACATAATCATCAATTTTTTTACTGCCGGTTATTCCGCGGCCGGCCAGGATCTCTGCAGTTATCGCTCTTGCGACCATGTCCCTGGGGGCAAGATCCAAAAGTGTCGGGGCGTATTTTTTCATGAAACGTTCACTCTCTCTGTTTCTCAGGATACCGCCTTCCCCCCGAACTCCTTCTGTTATCAGGATACCCATACTCCTGATTCCCGTCGGATGAAACTGGAAAAATTCCATATCTTCAAGAGGAATTCCCCTTCTTGCCAGCACTGCCGGCCCATCCCCCGTGTTCGCGTATGCATTTGATGTTATTTTAAACATACGGCCGAAACCACCCGTGGCAAATAATACTGCCTTTGCCTTAATCGTGTGTATTTCACCGGTAGAAATCTCGATCGCGATAACACCACCGCATTTATTTCCCTCAAGTATTACGTCAATAACCTGGAATTCATCATAGAAAGATACATTATTTTTTATGCACTGCTGATAGAGGGTCTGAAGAATTGTGTGCCCTGTTCTGTCGGCCGAGTAACAAGCCCTTCTAACAGGGGCTTCGCCGAAATTTCTTGTGTGTCCGCCAAAACGCCGCTGATCAATTTTTCCCTCAGGTGTCCGGTTGAAAGGGAGTCCACGGTTTTCAAGATCATACACAGCCTGTACAGCTTCTTCACACAGCACAAGGGCCGCGTCCTGATCAACAAGGTAATCACCGCCCTTTACAGTGTCATAGGCATGCCATTCAGGTTTATCTTCTTCAACATTACCCAGAGCCGCACTGATTCCTCCTTGGGCCGCGCCTGTGTGACTTCTAACAGGATAGATTTTTGATAGTACTGCTGTTCTGGCATTTTTACTCGCTTCAAGAGCCGCGTACAGGCCCGCACCGCCTGACCCGACAATTACCGCTTCATATTCATGTATCAATTTATTTCTCCATATGAATTTTTGTTTGCCGTAATTAAAGCATAATACCAAGTATATTAAAAGTTGAAAACTTAGCTGTCATTTAAAATCAGCTGATGCACATTCAGACATTTGTTTTACCTAGAAAAGCCGTCAGCATTCAGCTGTCAGCTTAAATCTTAAAATTTGATCTGGCTGAAAGCTGACCGCTGATCGCTGAAAGCTCCCTCCAGTAATTAATTCATTAGTGGGAGGCACATTTATCAATTGACTTCATTCCAGCGAAGAGTAAAATTTGCCATTATCAACAATTATATTACTGGAGGAATATCATGTTCTACGAACCCCTGAAGACATCACACGGCCTGGATCACGATCCCTTTAAATCCTGTGTTGTACCAAGGCCTATCGGGTGGATTTCAACAATAAGCAAAAATGGTGCACATAACCTCGCTCCATACAGTCAATTCCAGAACCTGACATTCGATCCTCCATATGTGATGTTCTCAGCCAACCAGAATACCCGAAGCATGAGAAAAGATACGGTTGTAAATATTGAGACGACCGGAGAATTTGTATACAACATGTCAACCTATGATCTTCGTGAAGCTGTGAATAAATCAGCCCAGGAACTGCCTCCTGATGAGGATGAGTTTGAAATATCAGGTGTAACAAAGATATCCTCAAAACTCGTCAAGCCAGCACGTGTCGCGGAATCTCCTGTCCACTTTGAATGTATACATTACCAGACAATAAGACTCCCCTGCAATCCTCCCATGGGGTCGGTGGACATAATCATCGGCAGGGTGATTGGAATTCATATTAAAGATGATTTTATAACACCGGACGGCAAGCTGGACATCCCCAAAATACGCCCCCTGGCGCGTATGGGATATTATGACTACACAGCAGTTGAATCAGTCTTTGAGATGGAAATCCCTGGAATGAACAAGGATCTTATAGACGGCTTAGAAGGTAGAACAGCAAAAAAATAGGCGCAAAGTAATAGACTTTTAAAGCCTGACCTTGGGCCCTGAGCCCTGCGCCAGTAGAATATAACTTACTAATAGGAATTATTTACAGGGCCGGTTATAGATACTTTATCCTTGCCCCTAATCCTTTGCATCATATATAAAAAAGGCTGTAATGAATGCTACTGCAGTTACAGCATAGGCAGAAAAAGTAAACATTGTATGAAAGCCATAAACATCAATGAAGTAGCCCATAATGGGCGCGAAGATGGCTCCCGTGTATTGCATGGTGGAATAATATATTCCATAGATAGTAGACCGGTGTTTTGCAGGTGATTGGCCCATTATAAATACTTCGGCAGTGGGAAATCGGATTGCATGAATGAGCCCTAGCATAAAAAGGACCATCTTAAAGGCCATCCCGTATTCCTGAACCCAAACTAACCCGAATATCATAAGGCCACCAAGAATATCTGTTGTAATTATGACCTTTGCGCTTCCAATTTTATCTGATATGTACCCTCCGAGCGGTGCGCCATACATACCTGAAACAAAAATCCACGATAAAACCATTGCTCCCTGTTTATTTGTTGCACCCAGCACATCAACAGTATAAAGTGAGAGAAATGAATGGACAGTAGCGCCGGCACCACCTCCAATAACCATCATTATCATAAAGGCCCATAGTCGCCTTTTATAGCCCGGCTGGGGAGGACGTTCCTCGGTCTGTTTTCTTTTCATCTCTTCGACCTGGGCTTTGCCGTATCTCTTATTCAGGTAAAAGAAAAAGAGAGTGCCAAGAATAGCTGATGGAATAGCAAGAGTAAGGTAAACACCCCTCCAACCCCATACTCCAGCAATAGCAGCCGCAATCATTGGTGTAATAAAAAAAGTCCCAGTACCGCCTATCAGGTGAACACCAATTGCCCTTCCCCTCTGATGTGGAGGTACTGACATGGAAATAAGGGGTGTTGACGCAGGATGGTAGCCTCCGGACATAAGCCCCATAAAAATGAGTGCTAATAAAAGAATTATATAATTCTGAGATAATCCAACAAACAGTCCGCCGATAGCAACACCAACTATTCCCATTGTTATGAGGATTGTAGGGCCCATTCTGTCTGCCAGCCATCCCGACGGCAGCTGTGACGCGCCGCCCGATATTGAAAAGGCAGAGGTTATTGCAGCGGCCTTGCTATAGTTCAACTTAAATTCCTGCTGCATATAGGGGAGCATGGGCTGGTGAAGTGCTGTCATCAGATGGTGTGCAGCGTGAGCCAGAACAAAAAATGGAAGCGATGTAAGGAAAAAGGATCGCTGTTTTGGTTCAGGAGTACTCTTTTCAGGTTGTTGGGAATTTAAGTCAGACATCTAAAATATCTCCAAATATAAAAATAGGGTTCAAGGATTCAAGGGTTCAAGGATTCAAGGGTTCAAGGATTCAAAGGTTTGGGTTTTCGGTTTCACCCTCGAACCCTAGACTCCTCGGACCCTGTTTTTCAATATACATCCAGAGGCCAGGGTGTAGGCACACTCGGTTTTATAGCGGCAATAACAACATGGACTTCTCTTATCCATCCTCTTGTCACCGCAAAAAACTCTGCCACATAGGGTGCCGGGCCTGCATCCGGATCTTTTGACCTGTCTTCCTGCTGACTGCCGAACCTGGCAAGACTTACGATAATACCCCTTTCTTCATCAATAACAGGATAACGCCGGTCTTCCACGCTTGTACTCCTCCATGTTCCGTGGTCAAAATCAGCCAGGGCCGTATGAGGGCCGTCATCAGGAAAAGGATATGCCGGTATAAACACAGGGCCGTCATCACCAAAAATTTCAGAAAAATCGGGCATTGGCTCATTGGTTGTATGCATGCCGTTTTCATATCTTTCAGTATCCGGAAGAATAGCCGGTCTTACATAATCTGCAGTTCCTTCTGTCTCCATGGCCCTCCAGTAGCCGTCAGCCACATCCATGAGTTTGAACCTTGAATCCCGTTCCGCCGGTCTGATGGACCGTTTCCAGTGTTCCGATATTTCAGTCAGGTTAGCAGGATCAAAAGGTACGGGCACTCCTTTATCTCCCGGATTAACCAAGGTTTCTATTTCAGTTATTTTATCATCATGGATTTTCAGGCGCAGGAAAAACATTATGAGCTTTTCACCATTATCAAGGACGGATTGAACAGCAGCCTGGCTTGTTTTAACATCATATATCTCCAGCCTCAAAGTTTCTTTCACAGGATATGAAATAATACCTTCCCCAAGCTTGATCAGTTCACAATTTTCAGAATATTTGTATGTGTCTGAAACAGGGAGTTCTGAAAAGTCTTTATTCTCTAAAGCAACAATATATTTATCCACAAAAGTTTTTAGATATTCTCTGCTATTCATGGTCTGCTTTCTCCTTTCCTGTTAAAGGCATTCAAAAAGCATTAAAATGCGGAGACCAATAAGGAACAGCCTCCGCAAAGAAGACAAAATCACATCAATTTTCAACCTATATTGCATAAATAATGCATTATGTAAAGAAATCTGGAGGATCAGGCGCAGATTGAACAATCCGCGTCTCGAATACGAGTGTTTCAAAAACAAGTTGATTAAAATCAACTTTAACCCCCTCGTTCCCACGGTTTCCGTGGGAACGTTTATCCGACACTCTGCGTCAAACATTACCACTCTGTACAAATATCAATTAATCCCTTCTTTCCAGCGTAATTCCTTACACTTGAATATCACCAGTGTTCAGGTTATCAACATATCCTCTGCATATTGAATTGTAATGAATCAAGTATAATCTGAACCACAGCAGGAGTTAAAAATAGAGGCAGTCATTCAACAATTGTGCATGTTAAAAAACAGGTATACTGATTATCAAATACTTCATATCTGCTTCTTGCCATATGTATAAATTCTCTGACTATTAACGCGGAGCGTTAAAAGAACAAGTTCCCACGGAGACCGTGGGAACCAGAGGATAAAATAAAAAACACTTGTACAAAGTGGTTTCGATCATGTCCTGAAAAGGAATAGTGCCGCCTTATAATATTTACTGATGAAATAATATCAGGTTCTGTTCTTTCAACCAATTTGGAGAAGAGTCTAATAGAAAAACTATTGTTTCTTATGCAAGTATCTGGTGTAATAGGCGTTATAGTTTTAATGACATGGACCGGCTATGTAATTGCTCTGCCGGGAATCAATATTCCGGTTCCCGGTATAGAAGAAAGTGAGAAAATAAAATGTTTGATCAACAATGGAATCTGCTTCAAAGGGTGATAAAAGGGGAAGTAATTGATCCGATACCTGTCGGGTTTATCATTGATTGTCCCTGGCTGCCAAACTGGTATGGCAAACAGATTATTGACTACTTTTCAAATGACCGGATCTTTATCGATGCTAATTTAAAGGCAATAAATGATTTCCCCGATGTTATATTTCTACCCGGTTTCTGGTCAGAGTTCGGTATGTGTACAGAACCGTCTGCTTTTGGCGCAAGATGCAGCTTCCCTTCAAATGAATTTCCACATGCCTTTAAAATGATCAACTCCGTCGATGATATTGACGGACTCCATCAGCCCAATCCCCAAACTGACGGATTACTCCCTTTTATGATTAACAGGCTAAAACTTGCTCAACCGATAATGAAGAACGCCGGACACAAAATAAGATTTTCAGTTTCACGGGGGCCATTGAATATTGCCAGCTATTTAATGGGAACTACGGAATTACTTACAAACATGATGATGCATCCTGATAAGATTCAATTATTGATTGAAAAGATAACCCTGTTTTTAAAGGACTGGCACGATTTTCAGAAAGAAAACTTTCCGACTATTGATGGAATATTTCTTCTTGACGATATAATAGGATTTTTAGGAGAACCTGAGTTTCGCAAATTTGGTTTCCCGTATTTCAAGGAATTATTTGGAGGGGATCATTCAGTGAAATTTCTCCATAACGATGCTCCCTGCCGTGTTTCAGCGCCTCTACTTCCGGAGATGGGAATCAATTTATTTAACATGGGTTTTGATGTTCACTTGAATGAATTGAAGAAATTGACAGACAATAAAGTAACCATGATGGGCAATATACCCCCGAGAGATGTACTCGCGGAAGGGACATTAGAAGAGGTTGTAAAGGCTACCAATGACTTGTTTAATTCTCTTAAAGATAAATCAAGAGTTATAATGTCCTGTGGTGGTGGAATGCCCCCCAATGTCGGCTCTGAAAACATACAGGCATTTATTGATACTGTAAAAAATCATTAAAAAATGATCTATTACTTCAGCAAACCTAAAACATCCGGCAGCCAGAGGGACAGGGCCGGAATATAGCTGCAAACCAATAGTGTAACAATCATAGCCACAAAAAAAGGCAGTATCCTGGGAATAATTTTAGTCACAGTGGTATCGGCAATGCCACACCCAAGGAACAAACAGGTCCCTACCGGGGGGGTACAGAGCCCGATACAGAGGTTCATGATCATGATAATACCGAAGTGCAGCGGATGAATCCCCAAACCGGTAGAAATAGGCAGGAAAATCGGGGTAAAAATAAGTACGGCCGGGGTCATGTCCATGAAGGTTCCCACTAACAATAACAGGATATTGATCATGAGCAGCAATACAACCTTATTGTCAGTCAAAGAAAGTAAACCTTGACTGATATCCTGTGGTACGTTCTCTGCGGCCAGTACCCAGCTCATGGCCATACTGGTACCGATTAATAAAAAAACAACTGATGTGGTAACGCCGCACTGCAGCAGGATATCAGGCAATTCTTTAAACTTAACTTCTTTATAAATAAAGACCGCCAGGATAAAGGCGTAGAGTACAGCAACGGCAGATGCTTCGGTGGCGGTAAAAACGCCAAAGAGAATCCCTCCTAACACAATGATAACCAGTAACAGGGCCGGAATAGCTCTGAGAAAGCTCATAAAGGCCTGGTTTACAGTAATACCTTTATCACCTTCACCATAGTGATTTTTAATGGAGATAACTATTGCTACCAGCATTAACCCCATCCCCACCAGGATACCGGGGATCACGCCTGCCATAAAAATCGCGGCAATGGAGACAATGCCTCCCGTTGCCAGCGAATAGACAATCATTATATTACTGGGCGGAATCAACAGGCCGGTTGTGGCCGCAGTAATCGTAACGGCAGTATTAAAGTTATTCTCATAGCCCCGCCTGTTCATGAGTGGAATCATAAAGCCCCCGACACTGGAGACCGCGGC
The DNA here is from genome assembly GCA_042573485.1 of Thermodesulfobacteriota bacterium. Lineage (GTDB taxonomy): Bacteria > Desulfobacterota > DSM-4660 > Desulfatiglandales > HGW-15 > JAAZBV01. The sequence continues at coordinate 13,616 of JBHPCX010000064.1, forward strand.
CGCGGAAGACCCGGAAATGGAGCCAAAAAGCATACAGGTCAATATATTAACCAGGGCCAGTCCGCCGCGAAAACTTCCTACTAAAACATTGGCAAAGTCAATCAAACGGCGGGCAATACCGCCATGGCCCATGAGGAGACCCGAAAAAATAAAGAACGGGATCGCCAGCAACGCAAAGCTGTCAATACCTGTCGCGATCTTGTGGGCCATTGCCACAAAGGCGGGCAAGTCTCCCATTGCTATAATAGCCAGCATACTTGCTATACCCATGCAGAAGGCGACCGGGACATTTAAAACCAGCAACACCAGAAACACCACAACTAAAACTAATATCGGAAAGCTCATCAGGCCTCTCCTTTTTGCAACTGAGTTAATCGCTCAAAGAATCCGATCAGGCCATAGAGTACCAGGAAGAAACCGCTGATTGGAATAGCAAGGTATACATAACCCATAGGGATGTGAAGTGCCACGGAGATCTGCTCCAGGTTCAGGGTTTGCCTAACCAGCCCAATGCCGCCCGCAACCATAACCAGCAGAGAAAACAAACTGACGACTGCAAATACGAATAATTCAGTCTGGATGCGGTTGCGTTCCGGCAGCTTATTGGCAAAATAATCAATACCCAGATGAGCACCCCGCCCCAGGGCCACGGCGGCACCTAAAAGCGATACCCATATCAATAGAAAGGTAGCCAGTTCTTCTGTCCAGCTGCTGGGATTGCCCATGATAAATCGGGTGAAGACCTGCCACAGGACATCGATGACCAGTACAGCTACAGATATCATGAGCATCACTTCCAAAAATTTGTCGAGTGCTCGTTTCAACTTTTCCATTATTTAATCTCCTGAATCTGCTGAATCAATGTCCCAATGGTCTTATCTTCAGGATTGTCTGAATTAAGGAATTTATTCCACATGGGTTTCACTGCCTCCTGGAAGAGTTCCTTGTCCGGATATATTACTGTTACACCGCCGGCCTTTACGACCTCAAGGGATTTTTTCTCGGCTTTGGTCCACAACTCACGGTCATAGATAACGGACTCATCTACTGCCTGCTGCAGCCACTGTTTTTGCTGCTCAGTCAAATCAGCCCAGACCCTGGCGCTGATCACCAGCATATCCGGCAGCCGTACATGTTCGTCCAGACTGTAATAATGACAGATTTCAAAATGACGTGAGGTATCGAATGATGGAGGATTATTTTCCGCGGCATCAACCACACCCTGATCCAGGGAAGTATACAATTCACCCCAGGAAATCGGTGTAGGTGAGCCGCCCATAGCCTTGATCATTTCCATGGACATAACACTGTTCATGACGCGGACCTTCTTGCCCACCAGGTCCGAGGGTGTATTAATAGGAGCCTCCTTTGAATAGAAACTGCGGGCACCGGCGTCGTAATAGCATAAACCGCGTAATCCCTTGGCCTCACCTGCCAACAGCAAATCCTTGCCGATAGGTCCAAGAACGACCTTCCAGAAGTGTTCGCTGTCACGGAAAAGATAGGGAATGCCGAAGATACGGATACGGGGAACAAAGGCCTCCATGGGACCGGTGCTGGTCTTGGTCATGGCCAGATATCCCAGCTGCAGGGACTCAATGCACTCCTTTTCATTACCCAGTTGCTCACTGGGAAAGATCTGCACCTCTAATTGCCCGTCAGACAATTCTGCCGCCCGTTCAGCTAAAAACTCCATCGCCTTGTGGACAGGGTGTTGAGTATTGAGCCCATGGGCCAGTTTAAGAACCCTGTGTTGTTTATCATCGACTCCCTGCAAAAAATAACTTGCTATTAACAGGATCAGCAATAGTCCAATAAAAAATGTCATACCCTTCTTCACTGATTACTCCTTTAATCTGTACAGGATTTCCCCCGCGTTCTCAACGAACAGAACACCCTCATCTTCCCTGTTCATATAGTCATCCATATTAATACTGTTCGGGTTCATGTATCCCAGGTTGATGGCCCGGCACTGATCTTCAGGAATAGAAGTAGCCAGGACCACGTTTATCCTGGATTTTTCGACACCATTTTCAAAGGTACCCAGACCTCTGACATGTGAGGAGTGTGCCAGAACACCACCAGGAATGTCTTTGAACTGATCCATGCGCTTCAGAAAAAAATCACGGGTGTGATAACCCACACGGATGATCTGGTCTCCCCAGGTATCGGAAACACGGTTAATGTGTTTGCCATAGATAATAAGCGTGCCTCCGTCAGCAACAACCGGTTCCAGCTTGTACATAACTTTTCCGGCTACCCAGATTTCTTCATACATTGGTGAGGCTGTACCCAGTACGGTATTAAAAGGGTTGTCTTTGTACAGAATATGGATTTGTGCTGAAAGCTCCGCGGCTGCAGCCCATGACTCAGCAGTTTCACCCACGTAAAGTCCGGCCAATTCCATCCCGGGCTTGACAACCATGGACACACAAAGGCGCGGCACAGATACGAGGCCGGCCGCGCGGGTGATTGCTTCGCGGACCGGTGTGTTCTGGATACCTATGGTGCCCCAGTTGGTGACTACCGCGCCCAGCCAATGAGTAAAATGCAGAAAATCCCCGCCGGAAACACCTGGAAACAGGTACTTGTCGCCGCCTGAGAATCCTGCCACCTCGTGGGGGAATACCGGTCCCAGGATAAGTATGAGGTCATAATCAAACACGTGGCGATTTATGGACACGTCCACGCTATTTCGAAAACGCCCGCCGGAAACAGCCTCTACATCATCTTCATCCAGGCGGCCGATCACTGTGAGGGTGTCAGGAAGGTCCCAGCGGTGGTTCATAAAACGGGAGCCCGGTAAAAGCTTTTCACTGGTTTCATCTGTAAGGCCATATAACGACAGGATTTCATCCCTTTCCATGGGCTGATGTGTGCCCAGGGCCACCATAAAATCCAGTTGTGCTATTCTGGATCCCACAACCTGAGCTATTTCCCTGATCATCATGGGCAGGGGACAGGTGCGGGTTGAATCAGGAGTGAGTACAAGAATGCGTTTATCCGATACCAGTTCACGGGGCAACCCCTCCTTCAGTATCGATAATACATCCTGTTCCGACAGAGAAGTGTCGGGTTTGCCGTATCCCGCTACCATAGTTTAATCCTTTACCAGGACAGGTAGCAGGTGCCCATCAGCAAAAGAAATAGTGCCAGAATCCGTTTCTTTATCCCATCCAGCTCTACAATAGGTTCTTGAGTTTGAGCGCATGCTTATCCGGCTACTCTTCCTTTCTCCGTGTATCTGATTAAAGATTAAATGGATGTAGTGGAAAAACCACCATCCACCGTCAGGTTGGCGCCGGTTATGAAACTGCCTGCCCTCTCCGAAGCAAGGAGCAACGTTGCACCTAATAGTTCTTCAGGTTCACCGAACCTATTCATAGGCGTCTGCCGCATTATGGCATCGATACGTCCCTGGTCCAGCACTTTTCGGTTTTGCTCGGCCGGAAAAAACCCGGGGCACAGTGCGTTGACCCGGATACCGAATGGCGCCCATTCCCTGGCCAGGTTCTGGGTCAGGTTCCAGACGCCCGCCTTGGTTACAGAATAGGTGAAAATCCGGCTCAACGGCCGGATGGCTGACATGGAGGAAATGTTAATGATGCTGCCGCCCCTGCCCTGCTTTATCCATCGCTCTCCCGCCACCTGGCAGCCAAGATGCACGGATTTTAAATTGACCCCGAGGATATGATCGAATTCATCTTCAGTAATATCCAAATAGGGTGTAGCCGAATTGGTACCTGCTCCATTGATCCATATATCTATCTCTCCGAACCAACTTTCAGCTTCACCAGCCAGTGAAGCGAGGGAGGCTTTGCTTGCAGCCTCGGCCGCGAAAAAGCGGACCTCATCTTCAGGAGCATCCCAGGCAGCCCGGCATGCTTCAGCTTTGGTTGAATCGCGGCCCGCCAGCACTACATTGCAGCCTGCACGCCATAGCCCGCGGGCCATGGATCCGCAGAGCACGCCTGTTCCGCCCACCACCACAGCTGTCTTACCCGCCAGGCCGAAAAGACTATTCAGATAATTTTTATCAGTATCATTCATGTTATGTTTCCTATTTTTATTTCCTTATTGATTCTACAGTTATTACTCTGATGGAACGCCTCCCTTTGCTGGTCCAAAGAAATATTACAGCCTGTAAGCCGATTTAGCCAGATTGTACGCTAGATCCCGGCCTACCTGCAGGGCTTCATCCTCGTCCATATGATGGGCAGCTACCAGTTCGGCCAGGTATGAGCAATCCACCCGGCGTGCAACATCATGACGGGCAGGGATGGATAAAAATGCCCTGGTGTCATCGTTGAAGCCCACTGTATTGTAAAACCCCGCTGTTTCCGTGGTCATACGCCTGAAGCGCAGCATACCCTCGGGACTGTCGTGGAACCACCATGCCGGACCCAGGCGCAGGCAGGGATATACTCCGGCCAGGGGGGCCAATTCCCGGCTATAGGCGCTTTCGTCAAGGGTGAATAGAATTATCCTCAGCCCTTGATCAGATCCGTATTTATCCAGCAGCGGTTTTAATTCTGTCACATAATTCACGCGCGTCGGGATATCAGCACCCTTGTCCCGGCCAAAGCGGGTAAACAGGTAACGGCTGTGATCGCGGAATGCACCGGGATGAATCTGCATGACCAGTCCATCCTCCAGGCTCATACCCGCCATTTCAGTGAGCATCTGGGCGCGGAATTGCTCGGCTTCTTCTCCGGATATATCACCCTGAAGCGCCCTGGTAAAGAGCCTTTCACATTGGGTTCGTCCCAGGTCTGCTGTGGCCGCTGTTGGATGACCGTGGTCCGTTGCAACAGCACCCATGGATTTAAAAAATTCCCTCCTTGCGGATAAAGCCCGCAAATAACCCGTCCAGGTGCCGGTGTTCTCTCCTGTCAACTCCCCCAGCCGGGCTACGCCTTCTGAAAATCCCTTGAACTCGGGATCAATAGCCGTATCGGGCCGGAAAGCGGGAATGACCCTTCCCTTCCAGTCGCTGTCCCTGATGGCGGCATGATGGGTTAAATCATCTAAGGGAGAGTCCGTTGTGGATAAGACCTCAATATTGAATCGATCAAACAGCGCGCGGATACGGAATTCCGGAGTATCCAGCCGGGTCTGAATGGCGTCATATATTTTATCCGCATTGTCCGGGCCAAGGCGCTCAAAAATACCGAAAACCTCGACGAGTATGTATTCAAACCACAGACGGGAGGGTGTGCCCCGAAAAAGATAATAGTATTCCGCGAACCGTCTCCACACGATACGGGGATCGGATTCTGCTGCTCGGCCGTCCGCGCCCGGCACTCCCAGGTCTTCCAGGGGAATGCCCTGGCTGTAGAGCATCCTGAATATATAATGATCCGGAATGATAAACAGTTCTGCCGGATTTTTGAAATAAATGTCCTCTGCATACCATGCGGGATCGGTGTGACCGTGGGGGCTTACAATAGGAAAATCCGCCACCTCCCGGTACAGTCGACGGGCGATATCACGGATGCCGGGATCCGGGGGAAATAGTCTATCCTTGTGCATGATTATGGCTGTGCTCATATCGGTTATTTTTTGATAAGTGAAAAGGAATTACATATTATGAATCAACCCTTACCGCAAGTCAATTAACGCCATATATTTTTTTTACTAATGTCCGAGACAAAAAAGGACGGCAAGTCTTATTACCGTCCTTTTTTAATCAATGATATTTGAGACAGCTAATTAAGCCGCAGTTAATCCTCCATCCACAAAGATAGTCTGACCGGTAATAAAGTCAGAAGCGTCTGAGGCCAGGAATACTGCCGCGCCTTTCAGGTCATTGGGCACACCAAGTCTTCCAAGGGGTACCTGTGATGAATATTTTTCAGCAAGCGCAGGATCTTTTTGTATATGAAATGTCCCCTGTGTAATAATTAATGAAGGGCCGATAGCGTTTACATATATATTGTAGGGTGCAAGCTCAAGAGCCAGCGCCTTTGTTATCATACCAACAGCACCTTTTGTCGCACAATAGGCTGAATTACCGCCTGTATAACCCCTTACTTCCCTTACAGATGAAAGGTTGATTATCTTGCCCTTTCTCTGCTCCTTCATTATACACCCAAAATGCTTGCAGGCTATCATGGTACCTTTAACATTAATACTGAATATTTTATCCCAGTCTTCCATGGGGTAGTCAAGCGCGTCTCTCTTTATGTTTAAACCCATGGCGTTTACAAGGATATCAACCTTACCGAACTTTGATACTACACCCCCGACCAGCTTTGCCATGCTCTTTTCATCAGTAACGTCTACCATCAGAGGTATGATTTCACCACCTGTCTTCTCCTTTATATCAGCAGCTACCTTTTCAAGAGCTTCAAGCTTTCTGCTTGCTATAACAAGATTTGCACCATACTGGCTCAGGCCTTCCGCAATGGCCTCACCAAGGCCTCCTGCCCCGCCCAGCACAACAGCACTTTTACCTTTCAGATTGAAAATATCTTCCATGCTAAACTCTCCCTTACTTTTTCAGTCTATTTTTGAACATCCCGTATTCACACAGTTTGCCTAAAGCTTTTACACCGGAAATCAATGAGGGGAACACGGGCAGGTCTTTCGCCAAATCATCCATAATAACGTTTTTATACTTGT
>JBHPCX010000065.1:0-20116 GCA_042573485.1 Thermodesulfobacteriota bacterium
GAACTTCAGGGCAATCTTTTTAGACTTAATTTCTTCATGTTTTTTTATCTTGTCGTAGGCCCAAAAAGTACTGTAGCGAACTACAATTTCATGCTCACCCGGAGCCACATGAATTTCCTCTATTGTGCTGAGTATATAATCAGCAACAGACCTGACACGGTGGCCATCAACACTCTCAACCTCGATATCTGCGGGGACGCTTATGCGTGCCGCCTCCGCGGATGCTATCTTTGATTCATCATAGATCCTGATGGGACTGCGTTTCATGCAGGATAAAAGAGAAAAGAGTATTCCAATTGAAATCAGGACGGCAAATAATGATCTGTATTTCATATCGATCCTCACTATTAAAACCTTGGGGAAAATAGTGTGATGTGCCTTCCGGCACCTTAGATAAAGACTATAATAATTATCTTTTTTTATAAGCGAATATAGGAAGATAAGCTCCGTATGTCAAGGCAATTATAGCCGTGTGTTACAATGAAAAAGACCTGAATAATCCTTAAAATGAGGGGTTAAGTAAATGTAAAGGGGGACAATCCTTAAATAATGATTTCTGAGAAGTAACTCTTGCCCATGCTATAGGTGTATGTTAGATAAAATCATGTACAAAAAAACCAATCCCCAACAAAAGTTATTCGGTGTAGGTACTAAACTATCACCTAGTACAATGTATGGACTTTTACGCGCCTGATGATGAATACGGGATAATATGGGATGATCCTGAGATAGGAATCGACTGGCCGATAGCAGACCCCAATCTATCGGATTATGATAGTAAGTTCGTTATATTATCCAATATATCTGATAATCTACTTTAAGTTTATAAAGAAATAGCGGTTTGAGGTTTGCGGTTTGAGGCATAAGGTTAGTGATTGAGGGTGGCTTTCCTTAAACCGTACACTCTACACCTTATACCGTTTTTTTATATCAACGATATCATCGAGTTCCACCGGTAATATTCGGTCCCAACAGGCAACCCCCTTTTTTCTAGTAACAATACGATCTCCCTGTCATTTATTCTAAGAAAAGGATTTAATTTCTTTTCCAGATCAAGAGTGGACCGGATCAGGTTGGGATCATAATTTTCAAGCACTTCATCTATGTATTGGTTGCCAGGTTCAAAATTACGGACAAAATCCATATATTCTTCAACATAATCATGTCCCGGGTATATAAGGCTTTTATCGGGCAAATGCAATATCAGCTTTACAGAATCCAGAAACTCCCTTATATCACCAGAAAAACATCTCCCTATTTTCCCTATAAAGAGAGTATCACCTGTGAGTAGATTGTTGCCGACCTGGAAAATAACTGAATCAGCAGTATGACCTGGTGTTTTGTGGACATGGATCGGTTGATTATCCAGTTCAAGGCCGTCATTTACCAGGCTTTTGTAATTAAGAAACTCAGCACCTGTCTCTTTTAAAATTCTGCTGTTACCGACCGTGTGGTCACCATGAGTGTGGGTATTTACAACATATTTGAGATTTAAATCATTTTTTTGTAGAAAATCCAGGCTATCATCAACTGCCCCTCCATCAACAGCAATCGCATTTTTATCTGAATATATTATATATCCCAGATTATCCGCTGAATACCTGAATTGCTTTATTCTCATGCCTTAATGTCGCTTTCGGAGCTGGTTTAAACCCTATATCCTGTTCTTTCTCTAGATTGATCTTTCAGGTGGCATATAAAATACTGCTCTACAAAAACCTTCAAATACGCAGGATGGGGTTTTATGCCCAATACTGTTGAATTAAGCTCCAATACATACTCCTCTCCCGTCAAGGGAGAGGAGTATGTATTGGAGCTTAATTCAACAGTATTGGGTGTAAAACCCCATCCTTATACGTTTTAAATGTTTTTCGTAGGGTGCATTCCTGTCCCGCCATAGCTAAAAGCGACGGTGGATTACATGCCACCGAAAATAGGTTGTTAGTGTCCTTCTCGGGAATGGTTGAACCCCCTAGCCTTTAGGCTAAGAAAATTTTTATTGTTTAGTAGTGACCTGTCAATTCCGCATTGCAACCCCGATTAGTTAAAGACAATAAGTTGTGGATTCCCCGGTCGGTGCCGGGGAATGACAGGTGTTGGGGGTTCCCGCCGGCTTGTCACGCCGACTTGTCGCACCGAAGCTTGAAAGAGCGTAGGCGGAAGCTTTAGCATAGTCGGAAGCTTGACCCGCTTGAATTACGTGTTTTTATATTATATTATTTAACTTCCTAAAGGAAAAAGGGGACATTATGATACCGGCATATCAGAAATTAATAGAAAAAAAGATAAAGGAAGCTCAGGAAAAGGGTGAGTTTGATGACCTGCCGGGAAAGGGGGAGCCGTTAAAGCTTGAAGATGAAAGTAGAATACCGGACGATCTTCGATTGTCCTATAAAATTTTAAAAAACGCGAATTGTCTTCCTCCAGAACTTGAGCTGAGAAAAGAAATCAGGCAGATGGAGGAACTGCTCGAAAATATCCCCGATGAGAAGGAAAAATACAGGCAGATAAAGCTTATTAATCTCAAGATTACCAAGCTGAATATGATGGGGCATTCTTCACCGCTTCTGGAAGAAGACCAGGTGTACTTTAAAAAAATAATCGATAAATTAGGCGGTAAAAAAGACAGCAAAACTCCTGGTTCGAAGCCACAGAAATGATACAGTATCTCGTCCTAAAATAGTTGACAGGTTTATGCTGCATAATTCTGTTCCGGGCGGACGCATAGGCGCCCCTATATTCTTCTATACCTCATAAACTTCCAACTTCGAACTTCCAACTTCGAACTTCCAACTTCCAACTTCCAACTTCCAACTTCCAACTTCGAACTTATTATCATCTGATCTCTATACCTACTCTCTTTTTTTCCTTTCTTCCTCCTTCAATACACGTCTCAGGACCTTTCCCACCATAGTTGTCGGCAACTCATCCCTGAATTCAATTTTGGAGGGGACTTTATAGTGTGCCATATTCTTTTTTGCCCAGGCCTGGATCTCTTCGGCTGTTATTTTTCCCTTTTTATCAGGCCGTAGCACTATGAATGCCTTGACAGCTTCTCCTCTTTCCCTGTCGGGCACACCGATTACCGCCGCATCTAATATTGCGGGGTGATTGTGAAGAAAGCTCTCAACTTCTGCCGGGAATACAGCATAACCCTTTCCCTTTATCATGTCTTTAGCACGGTCTCTTATTATTGTATAGCCCTCCGCATCTATACAGGCGATATCTCCTGTGTATAGCCATCCATCCCGCAGGGTTGAAGCTGTTTCCTCCGGCTTGTTAAAGTATCCCTTCATCACCTGCGGGCCTTTGATTATAAGCTCTCCGGTGTATTTATCTGCTTCTTCCGCCTGCTCCTTTGTCAAGCCACCGGTTTCTGCTACGCTGAATGGAAGATTGGACAGTACCTGTTTTCCTGTTTCCCTGTCCATGATTCGAATGTCCGTACCAGGAAAGGGAAGCCCTATTGTCCCAAGTTTACGATATCCATCGATTGGATTGGCATTACAAACAGGAGATGCTTCAGTCAGTCCATAGCCTTCAACAATAATAGATTTTGTCAATTCCTCAAACTGGTTCTGAACTTCAAGTGGAAGCGGTCCGGCACCGGAAACAGCCATTCTTAACTTGCTAAGGTCATAATCTTTTATCTTTGGGTGGTTGTTAATTTTATTGAATAGGATTGCTACCCCGGGCAAAATAAGTCCACCTTTGTCCGAGTACTTTTCTATAGTCTCAAAAAGGTCAGCCATGTCAGCCGGAGGTCTTGGAAAAAGCAGCTGGAAACCACCAATTCGTACGGAAAGGTTCATTACAACGGTCATTGCAAAGGCATGAAAGAGAGGCAGCACTCCAATGATTCCTGTTGTTTCATCCTTTTTCCATAACCATGCGTCACACTGGGCTGCGTTAGACACGAGATTTCTATGTGTCAGCATGGCTCCTTTAGGCAGGCCGGTAGTCCCTCCTGTATACTGCAGGAGAGCTACTTCATCAGGGCTTATGGTAACTTCTGGAGGGGCAGGTTTTGATTTTATCAGGTCAGTAAATTTAAGGGAACCCGAGGGCATCTTGCCATGGGGAATTTTTTTGAGTAGCTTTCCCAGGACTTTTTTAACTGGGGAGAAACCGCACAAATCAACAATATTTGTTCCGATTACTATTTTTACATCTGTCTCCTTAATTCCTTCCTCTGCCTGTGAGAATATTGAATCAAGACCGATAATAGCCCTTGCGCCGGAGTCCTTAAGCTGGTGACGGATTTCCATGGCTTTGTAGGTCGGGTTTATTGCTGTTACCACTACCCCTAAAAGCTGGCAGGCATAAAATGAAATGACAAATTGATAGGAATTGGGAAGCATCAGGGCGCAGACATCCCCTTTTTTAAGTCCAAGATCGGTGAGACCCTTTGCCATTCTTTTGACTTTGTCCCAGAGATCGGTGTAGTTCATTGAAGTGTCAAGAAATATGATCGCGGTCTTGTCACCATATTTTTCTGCTGATTCCCTGAGCATATCGGCAAGCGCAATATCCGGATATTCGAGATCTTTTTTTACCTGTGAAGGATAGTGTTTAAACCAGTTTCTTTCACCAAAAGTATCTTTTTCCATAAGCCCCTCCTTTAATCCGTTTTATTTGTCGATAGTAATGCTTCCAATAATCTCCCTTATATTATTTATGCCCTTTTCTATACAATAGGCATTTATACCGTTAATAACGTTAATCGCGGTTTTTGGATTTACAAAGCTGGCTGTTCCTATCTGTACCGCGCTTGCCCCTGCAATCAAAAATTCAAGGGCGTCCCGGGCATCCATTATCCCCCCTATGCCTATTACCGGGATTTTTACCGTCTTTGCCACCTGGTAAACCATGTGTAAGGCAACCGGTTTTATTGCCGGTCCTGAAAGGCCTCCGGAAATATTCGCGAGTACCGGCCTTTTTGTATCAATATCAACAGCCATTCCTGTCAGGGTGTTTATCAATGACAGGCTGGTTGCCCCTGCTTCTTCTATCGCTGCTGCTAAAACGGTGATGTCGGTAACATTTGGTGTCAGTTTTACAATAACAGGCTTATCTGTATTTTTTACTACTGTTTCAGTCACCCTGGCGGAAATTTCAGGATCTTTCCCAAAAACAAGGCCTCCCTTTTCAACATTCGGGCAGGATATATTTACCTCGATAGCAGATACCCCATCAACACCTTTGAGGCATTTTGCCAGTTCACCATATTCATCAATACTGTGACCGTAAATGTTGACAATCGTATGTGTATCAAGGTTTTTCAACCATGGAAGTTTTTTGTCCAGGAACTCTTTTATGCCGATATTTGCAAGACCGATTGAATTCAACATTCCTGAAGGTGTCTCGATAATTCTGGGAGGGGGATTCCCGGGCATTGGTTTGAGTGATAAACCCTTTACTACAATTGCCCCGAGCAGGTTAAGATCAATGACAGGATCAAATTCACTGCCGTAGCCGAAGGTTCCTGAAGCAGTCATTACAGGATTTTTTAACTCAAGATCCCCCAGTCTAATTTTTGTATCAGGATGACTTGTCATAAGCTGGCCCATTCTAATTCGTTCGCGTCAAAAACAGGTCCTTCCTTACATGCTCTCTGATAGCCTGTTCCGGATTCTGACGCAGTGACTTTAACAGCACATCCCTGGCAAACTCCCAGGCCACAGGCCATAAAAGTTTCTATGGAGACCTGGCAGGAAATATCATGCTTCCGGGCGGTCAGGGCAGCCTGTTTAAGCATTGGCAGGGGACCACACGCGTAAATAATGTCGGGATGTTTTTGATATTGTTTCAGCGTTTCCTCGAGGAGATCCGTAACTCTGCCTTTATATCCGAATGATCCATCGTCCGTGGCCATAGATACGTTAAAGTTTTGTTTGCCGCTTATATCCTCAACTTTTATGATCTCTTCGAATGTCTTGAAACCAACTAAAAAATCAAAGTTGCCGGGCTTCAAACTTTGCCCCAGAAAGAAAATCGGCGCTATTCCAATACCCCCCGCGATAAGAACCGCTTTTTGGCCTGAGTTGGGAAATTTAAATTCCGAACCGAGCGGTCCGAGAATTGATAAAAACTCCCCGCGCTTTTTATTGGAGAGAATTTTGGTTCCCTTCCCGACAATTCTGTATAATATTTTAACAGTTCCATTTTTATCAGCATCACTAATGGAAAAGGGTCGTCTGAGCAGCGGGTCAGTACTATCTCCAACCTTGACCATAACGAACTGTCCCGGGCCTGACTCTTTTGCCAGCTCTGCTGATTCAAGCTCCATCAGATATGTGTCGGACGTTATTTTTCTGTTAGATATTATTTTAATTGATTTTTCCACTATCATCCCGGCAGGTTATCCTATTATTCCTTTGAATTAAAGAAAAAAGTTCAACAAAGACCCCAATCCCGTTATATGGCTTTTCCCTTGACAAAGAATTATATTTATTCATAAGATTGGCATGTTTTACCTATTTTTACCACTTCGAAATAATTTATACACCCATAATTTAACGGTTTTCTAGCAAAATGATTATTAATATCTGGACCAGGAGGAAAAAGGAGGAAAATAATGAAAAAAATATTTTTACTGTTTTGTGTAATTTGTTTTGTCCTGATTTCAAATTCATCATTAATGGCAGGAGGGATTGATAACAAGAATAATTTTAGCGCTGAGTATATTCGTACATTAAACAGGAGCGCGGCTACGGATTCACTTGACGCAATTGTCTATAATCCGGCCGGTGTCATGAAAATGGAAGATGGAAAACAGGCTAGCTTCTCTTTACAATATGTAAGCAAGGATTATGCAAACATTGTTGACGGTGTTTCTCTCGGTTCAGATGCTCCTTCCGCAGTACCATCCTTATTCGGCCTATACAAACAGGGCAAATGGGCCGGTTTCTTCAGTTTTACAATACCTGCAGGCGGCGGCAAGGTCGAATACGAAAGCGGTAATGCCACAACAAGAATAGGCGTTACGGGGCTGGCTAATTTAGCTAATGGTTTATTAGCACCGGTTATTCAGGCTATTCCAGGTTTATCAGGTGTAGCATATGATGATGTTGCCGGTGAAAAACTTGAGGCCGAGTCAATCTATTATGGCTTTACATTTGGAGGGGCCTATGAAGTAGATGATTCCATCTCTTTCTCATTTGCCGCCCGATATATAAGTGCCAATAAGGAGGCTTCTGCCACATTTCAACTTATACCCTCAGCTGTTGGAGGCCTCTTACCTGCCCCTTATACTGCGGTTCCACTAACCGCTGTCCTTGATTATGAAGATGAAGGTGAAGGGATTGGTGTAATATTCGGTATGAATATAGACTATGAACCTTTTAATATCAGTGTAAAATATGAGTCGGAGACAGACCTTGATTTTAAATATGCTGTGAACGCGGATACTGTTACGGGACAAGAAAGCGGTCTTGGATCAGAATTGGGTGTTGTCAACGGTCTTGAACACTCAAGGAATCTTCCCGCTGTTTTAGCTGTCGGTATAGGCTACAAGGCTACACCAAAATTCAGAATTGAAGCAGGTATAACAAGCTATTTCAATGAAGATGCTGACTGGGGAGGCGTCGAGAATTATGTAACCAATGGCTATGATGCTGGTATTGCATTTGAGTACATGGTAAATCCCGAACTGAAATTCAGTATTGGATATCTTATAACCGAAACAGGAATGCAGGCCGCGGTTGCCCTTAATGAAGCCCCGGAACTGGATGCTAACTCAATTGGTGCCGGTTTTCAGTATATGATGAATGATAATCTTAAGATTGACTGCGGCATCGGTGTAGTGAACTATGAATCTGATTCATACGTTGACTACTCTTCAGGGACACCCCTGGTTATTGGATTTGAAAAGGACGTGACATTCTTTGCGGTGGCACTGAATTATACTTTTTAAGGTTCTGTATTCGCCGGAATATTTTCCCGGAGAACGGGTTTAATATAAACTAAATTTAATAAAATGGCTTTCACCGGATATGAGGTGAAAGCCATTTATTCGCCTTCGCCAGAATACCCCGCCGCTTGCGTCGGGGAGCTCCATTTTTCTAAACTGCCTAACTGCCTATTTTCCTGTAAGTATTGATCCGAGTTTATCCAGGTCCCTGGATTTCCCGAGGGCAATGAGCGTATCTCCAGCTTCAATTTCCGTTTCAGAGGATGGATTGAAACTCATTTCACCACTTTTCTTTCTTATTGCAACGATTATTATATCCCTATCCTGCCGAAACCGCAAATGATATAGTGATCTTTAATCTTTTTAATTTGAAGATCCAATTTTCTCCTCCCAATGATTGTCCTGATCTGGAGTTCTATCATGCCCTGGGCTGTAAGGCCTACGATATAGGCGATGATTCCCATGCCGGAAAAGATAAGAAGAATAGTAAAAAGACGCCCTGCGACAGATACATCTCTTATTTCGCCGAAACCTACTGTGGTGATGGTTATTACAGTCATGTAAAGGCTGTCAAATAAACTCCAGCCTTCGATTTTCATGTAACCGACAGAACCAATAGCAACTATTACTAGAAGGATTATAAGTCCCTTGAAGATTTTATAAGCTTTGTCGGTGGTGTTTCTGGAATCAATGCCTATCATGTTACCTCACAGAAAAGCATTGTAAATATGAATGACATATTGATCCTGAATTAATTTGCAAGGGAAGAGCGTATTGTTTCCACAACAAAAAAATCACTAATATTATCGGGGAGATTAAAAAAAATTATCATAAAAGGGACGGAGGTATTAGGTTCGACATTCAGGTTGGAATTATTTTTCCCTGCCTTATTTGCCATACTCTTTTCAATTTCTTCTCTGGTCATCCCCTTTAATTCATGTTCTGAAAAGGTATTTCCTGCATAGGCAAGTTTACTTTTAATAGGTTTTTTATTTTCATCTTCTATTATGCCTTTTAAAAGGATATGGCTTCTGCTTGTAGAGTACTTATTTATTATATTCCCGGTGATTATATACAGTTGTCCCGATTTGCCAGTTAGAAGATAATTTCCTTTGTAATCAGCAATTTCCAGACGTTTGGAACCGGTGTCGGTGATTTCTGTTTTATCCGCCAGGTGCACACCTGACAGGCTGTCGGGTAAAATAGATGGTGCAAAAAAATAAACAAAAATTGCTCCTGATATGAGTACCAGTATAATAATAAGTATAATCAGCAATGATCTCGGACCCTTTTCCCCTCTTTTTTCTGCCGGGGATTTACTTTCAATCTGAGGTCCAGGCTCCTCCACTTCTTCTACTGCTTCTTCTTCAATATCCTCTCCAAGCGCTTCTTCAAAGGCTTTATCAAAGATATCATCCGCTTCAGGTTTAGAATCTTCTTCTTCGTCTAATACCGGTGGAGAATCGAGGGGCGCTGTTTCTTCCATCCCAAGATCTATTTCATCATCTTTATTCGGAGGCAAGACCATGAATGTGTGTTTGCAGACCGAACACCTGACTTTTGATCCGGTTTCCTGTATAAGAGTATCATCAAGATTAAACGTTGAACTGCATTTTTCACATTCTACTATCATGAACTACCCCCGGTTAAAACAGTCCTTTTCGGACATTATAAAATTCGGATAGTAATTGATTTTCAAGGCGAAATTTAAAATAAATATTTGTTAAAAAATCGTTTAATATATTATAGTTAGATAACTTATTTTCTATAACGTGTCAATAATGCAAGCATTCCCTGATCCACCATCAAAATGTCATCTGCTGTGTTGCCTACGGTCGTTTTTCCTTGCGGCGTACTGCATGTACGCCTCAGTCGACACTCCCTTGGCGCCTTACATCTGACACCTTGCTGGTGCCCAGGGATTACATAAAATCCATTAATATCATAGCCTATTAAAACTTGGTAGTGGATTAGCTTAAGTAAAATTTCAAACTAATTTTTTGGATATATTTTGATTTTAAGGGATTTAATGTTATTGATGGAAAGGGATATTTTCTCCTGCATATTTATATTGTATCAGTATTGATAATCCGGGTTTATAAAAAGGAATAAATGAAAAGATATCCATCAATATATAAATTTTTAAAAACCATATCAGTAATAACTCTCGATAGAGACAGCATTGATTATATAAGGTATTATATAAAAAAGGGCGGTCCGTGGCACTATATTTATCAAAAAGCGGAGTCCGAAAGGGTTTCCGGGTTATTATTTTATCACATGGAAAAACTGGATTTACTTAATAACCTGCCTGTTTCCTTCAGGAAAAAACTTGAAAACGCCTATAACACAACTCTAAAAGACAACTTGAACTATATGGCCTGTCTTCTCAATATCGAGGAGATTCTCAGGATTAATGATATCAACGCTATAGCCCTCCAGGGGTTATCAGTGTTAAAGCTGTATGGAGATCCCGGACTCAGATCAATGTCTGACATGGATATTCTTATCAAACCGGAAAACAGAGAGATTATCCTCAACTCTTTGAAACAGATTGGTTTTAGCACGGCATCCCCTGATAAACCCGAACTGCTCGTTAAGAATAATATTCTCCTTGATGTCCATATTCACCCGCTAAATATCGATCGAATCAGGACAAGAAAAAATATCTTTCCAGAAGATATTACAGGTTTCTGGGAAAGAGCATCATCTTTTTCCGATTCCGGCAGTCAAATTTTGCTTAGCATGGATATGTATGACTCGTTTTTATGCCTTTCCGCCCATGCATTAAAGCATTGTTATGGCAAACTGATCCTGCTTTGTGATTTGAAAGAACTGCTGCATGTGATAGCAGGGAATGAAGAGGGGTGGAGTGCTCTTATAAGAAGAGCAGAAAATTATGGACAGGAAAAGGTGCTGCTCTATTCCCTCATGATGCTTGAACAGGTTTATGGAGTTAATGTTCCTTTTAAGGTAAAGTATGTTCTTGATTCCAATAGAATCAATGTAATTGAAAAAAGAATAATTCGATTGATATCAGAAGGGACAAGGTTTGAAACAGTCTCTGTTATTCTGTGGCTCTTTAGTATTAAGGGTGTTATGAATAAAATACGGTTTTTAAAGGAAATAATTTTTCCCAGAAAAGAAGTAATGGCCTCAATGGTGAGAAAGAAGCATTTAAAAATAAAGATCTCAGACTACCTTAAAAGGTTATTATATGTGCTCAGAACGATTGGTCGAGATTTATCCAGAATTTTGTTTTTCTAATAAATGTTTTTCAAAATCCCTTCTTGCTTTATCCATGCATTCCCGGCTGACTATAAATCTGAAAGGCGGCTTTATAAACCATTTTTTATTTAACCTGTCATATCTTGCGACATTTGTTTTGTTAATCATAAGATATAACCTGACATTGTTGTTTGAAGTAAAAATCACAGGCCGGGGCTTTAATCGATAAGGCAGTAAATTGAAAAATATTCCCTTCAGAGCATTGGATTTATAAACAGGTCTTAAATAGAGATATACCGGCCAGGTAAGGTTCAGCGGGGCTTGATATTTTTCCGGTTGCCCGTGATAATTCATTCCTTTCAGAATATGAATTATTTTTCTGTTCCGCCATATCTGAGTAACCGTACCTTTGACATCCTCTTGCTTTAAAACCCATGCATCAGGTTTACGGTTATTATCTCCTTTTGTGCAAATCCGCCCAGCTTCTGTTGAAATAATCCGATGAATAACACTGTTTTTATTTTCCGGGTGTTCAAAGAGTATAATATCCCCCTTTGACGGGGGATATTTTGGAGCTGAATTAATTTTCAGAATATCAGATTTCCTTAAAGCCGGATACATACTGGTCCCTTTGTAAGTTATTACATTGGGGATCAACTTCTTTATTTTTTTCAAAAAATCCATGTTTATTAATTCTTAAACTTTTAAGGAATTTTGAGGATTATTGCCTAATTCCTGGATATATCCTTTTCGATTTCTTTCCAGAATGTTCCATTTTGAGTAAAGGAAAGTGTGTAAGATGGGATAAATTCTGAAAACGCGCATATATTATTAAAGCGGTTAATCCTCATATCGTTTGAATCATACTCATCATCCCGTGATGCTATTGGTATAAGCGCTTCTTCTGCTGACCGAACGAGCCTGCAGATGGCCTCCTCCCTTTTAATTTCGGAACTTTTTTCTACATTTCCTCTTTTTAAAAAATATACCCCGGCGACTGGAAAATTTTTACTGACATTCCATGTCCCTCCGGAATCACCAAACATGAATTTACTCCATGTCGGCCATGGATGTGCCATATAACTCCCCTCCTGATTACGTACAATAAGTGTTGCATCATCACACAATGAATTCCATGCTTCAGGCAGCAGGTTACTTATAGTGGTTTTGCCTATTCCGCCAGGGCCGGCTAAGATTACGCCATTTCCTTCATGTTCTGCCAGAGCACCATGAATGAGAAAACCCATTTTTTTTTCGGACTCCTGTCGCATAATTGATGCAATTTTCATCAACTGAAGGGCGAGCATGTTCATGTTTGTGAAATTATCTACTGCACAAAAACGAGTTTCTGGTAAATGGCCGGTAAATTGCTTTATAAAGGGCGGTGGTATTAGTTTTTCTTTTATAGAAGTTTGAGAGTTTGTGAATACAATGAGCTGTCGGTTATGTTTATTAGAAGGATGCTGCAACTCCATTATTTTTCTTAAGTAAGAAACAATTTCAATTGCGTTTTTGTCGTGTGCGGAAATGCACCATGATGTACTGTCTGCAAGTGAAACGGATCCTGAAACTTTTTCTGGTGAAGTCATTTTATCTGCGGGCGCCACTTATTAAAGTAATGTCATCTGGCGAATATTTTAGGCTGTAAAACCCAAACCTATGCTGCACTTTTTTGTAGCGCCGTTGCCCAACTTGCAGTTAGCAGGTAAAGGGACAAAATTGTTGCCCATGGAGCAAACTGCCCCCGCATAATTTCCCGAAAGGCACCTTGAATCTGCAGATGAACCATTCTGGCACCTGGCAGCAGCACTGCTACCGAAGGTACAGTTTGGTTCTACCTGGCCTGAGCCTTCAGAAAGATCGGCAAGGGGCATTATCATGGGCGTGCTATATGGGGGCTTCTTTTTTGATTTATCACTCATATATTTCCTTTTTATGGAATGTTGTTTGATAAAAAGTATCTTATCACATTTTTACATCTTAAATAAACAGTATTTTTGGAAATAATTTCATTAACAATAGAGGTTGTTATAAAATTTCATTTTCAGTTAGAACTGAGAAATCTTTTCGTAGGGTGGTATTTTACATGCCACCAAAAAAAACTAAACAGCAAGTCCGGTCTTTTTGTAACCATTCAGCCTCTATGGATTCCCCGGTCAAGCCGGGGAATGACGGTTTAGTAGGCAAGTCGCCGAATGACCGCCTATATACCTCTGGCACTATGAAGCAGCTTCGATAAGTTTAAATAACGTTCTCATTATGCTGTGTAGAAGATGATTGAGTTGCCAACCTTGTTTTGGGGAATAAACCCTCTCTGTAAGCAAGGTCGCAGAACCAGAATGGTGCCCATAATTTCTTTGTCCTGTAATAGGTCAATGCAATACATGACCCCAGACACATCTGTTTCATAAGACACTCAGCGCATACACCATCCAGTCTACCTGGAATACCATTCCTGATTTCATTAAGAACAGGATTATTCAACCAGATATCTTTCAGGGGAATATCTTCTACTTTACCAAAAACCAGTTCAGGAATATGGTTGCCAATACCGCAAAGTGCATATTCTCCAGTTGCAATGACGCCAATTATATTAAGAATAGTGCATGTTCCGCTACCCTTGTCTGCAAGGTAACTTAATGGTTTAAAAGCAAGGGGATAGTCAAAGTCGATTCTAAAATCTGTCTCCCTTGACAGTTTTGCTTCTATGTACTTCCCGAGTTCAATAATATCTTTAAGTTTTAGGGATTTTTCCTTTTCAAAAAGGTCTTTTCCCCTTGCAATGGGCTGGACTATGTTAATTTTTAAAGACTCCGCCCCCAGGTCCCGTGCGAGGGTAACCATTGATTCCACCTGGTGCCTGTTCCGGGGCATGAGGGACATTATTACCTGTGTGGTTATACCTGTCTTTACCAGGTTTTTTACCGCATCCTTTGCCTTTTCAAAGCTACCCCCAACCCCCCTGATTATATCGTGGGTTTTACTGTCAGCACCGTCGATACTGACAGAGACGAACCTGTCTGATGACTCCGCGATCTCTTCCGCAATATCCATTGAACACAGAAAACCGTTTGTTTCCATTGTCAGTGCAAGGTCATTATTGCGAATTATTGAAAAGATTTCCTTTATGTCAGGATGGAGCAAAGGTTCTCCTCCAGTTAGCTTGACTCCGCTCAGTCCGAGAGGAATAGCCTCGGACACGGCCTTTTTAAAGAAGCTGACCGGTAATACAGGGTGTTTTTTCCCGCCGGTTTGTAAAGGAGGTGCAAGCCAGCAGTGTCGACAGGCAAGGTTGCAGCCCTCGGTCAGGTAAAAATATATTTGGTCCAGGGAAAAACCAGGATTGATGTTGTCTTCTATGTTTTCGTTATCCATTATTTCCTGTTCTGGTGTCATTTAGTTATATAACCCTGATCCTTGCCTGCATGTGTCATCCTAAAATAGTTGACAGATTTAAGTTACATATTTCTGATCTGGCATCTCAAATCTTCCCTACTTTTTTATGTGAAAGCAGAGAATAATGAAAAACTGGATACCGCGATCAAGTCGCGGTATGACAGATACTTGAAAATGGCCAAAGAAGGTCATTCCGCGGCTCCGACCGCGGAATCCAGTGCCTTGATAATGATACTATCACGCACCCCACTTCTGTCAGCAATAATCAATAACTGATAACTCAATTCTTTGAATCTGGAATCTGAAATCTGTCTGCCCCGTGAAACAGGCTTTAGCCTCAGCGTAGCGGGTTTCACTGGGGGAATCTTTGAATTATTGAACTTTCAGCCCGTGAAATTTACGGTAGTAACAGCGAAGCGTATTTCACTGGGCTTGAATTTTAACCCAACACTCAAAACACAACACTCAACACTTAAAACTCAAAACCTGCCTTACCCCAAACACCCGGCACTGCTTACCTTAATACTTCTTTATATCAGGGACCTTTCCTCCTTCATCAATGAATTTTTTAAGGCACGCATCAGGGCTCGGATAGTCCACTTCCCCTGTTGTGCTGTATGCTATGCCGGGGCAATTTCCGGTGCAATACTTTATGTACTCACAGTCCTTGCATGATTCAAATGTATCGAGAGCAATTCTTTTCCTGTTGCGGAGTTTGATTAATGTCGGGCTGTTTTGCCAGAGATCTTTAATTGAGTCCTTGTTGATTTTTCCCATTTCCATGTTTGTCAGCATACTGCAAGGAATGATTGTACCATCAGACCTAACCGCTATTTTACTCTGTGAACATCCGCATCCTGTAAGATAGCCCTCCTGTTCAATAGTGCTGTTATTTCCTTTGCTAGCTTCAATCATTTGGTTCCAATGTAATGCTTCTGCCAGGGGACCTGCTTCAGCGGTTATCCTTCCGGGATATTTAGCGGACAGATAAAGAAGCTTTTTCATTGCCTCCTCCCGCTCATTTATCGTAAGAACAATATCATCCGTATTCAGCCTGCATGAGCCGAGAACACCGGCGCTGTTTGTGCTGAAGGAGGGTATTTCAAGTTTTTCAAGAAGCATGTACGCAATATTTTCAAGATCTTCGATATTATGACGATGGACTGTAACCCGGCTAGTAACAGGGACGTTATTTTTTTTAAGAATCTCCAATCCTCTGATCGCCCCTGCGAAAGATCCTTCTCCCCTCAGAATATCATGGGTTTCAGGTCTTGAGCCATCCAGTGATACCTGCACTATGTCACAGCGCCCTGTTTTTTTAATGAATCGTGCTGTTTCATCATTTATCAATGAACCATTTGAAAGGATGCTGAAACGCATCCTGTTTTCTGTTATCCCGTTTATGATTTCGGGCAGGTCTTTCCGAATAAAGGGCTCTCCGCCCACAAGCGTAATATACATTACCCTGCATTCACTCAGTTCCCTGAAAAAACGTATCCATTCATCAGCGGGCAGGTCAATATAGACTGGGTCAGGATTGTCGAAAAAATAACAGTATTTGCAGCGCAGGTTACATTTTGATGTGATTTCTATATCCACTTCACGTGGAGTACTCATTATACTCTGTTGACTTACAGAATGCATACTTTCCGATCCAGAGGTAAACATTATCCCTTGCTTTCGAGCTCATATCCGGCCAGGCCGCATTTCACGAGCCCATCTATAAAAGATGTGACTTCCCGGTCAACACCTTCGGGGACTTCTGAAAACTCTTTATTAATGGATTTAATTACATCATCCACTTTTCTTCCATCGAGTTTCTTCCAGATGTGAGTCCCCAGGCTGTTGATCCCTACCGCGTTTCCGGTATCAGGGTTAAAAAGAATTCCCCAGTTGTCGAACTCTTCCCTGAGAACAACAGCAGGATTGGCAATGGGCCTGTCGTTAATCGACATATTCTTTGTCTCCTTAAAATATGAAATCCGATATTATGAACAAAAATAAATTATATCTTGAAATATTTAATGAAATCAATAGGTTTTTGTTTTCCATTATGCTGAAGTATTGAGGATGAGAATTTTGTGTCCATTTTGGAAAATCCAGATTTTTTTTAAGCCACAGATTTCGCAGATTTTTAAGAATGAAAAAACATTTTATCTCACACAGGGACGCAGAGTTGCAGAGAAAAGCATTTTTAACGAATCGGTGAGTGGCCGATTCGTTAAAAGGTTCTCATTACTTCGGAAAGCTGGCATGGTACATTAATTTAAAATCGGAGCATATCTAACTAATTTATTTCCAGTCGTAGACTGGATGGGTGGTTTACGTTTGTCGGCACCTCCCGACAAACGTAAAAGATAATACCCTCTGTGACCTCTGTGCCTCGAGTGAACGGGCGTGAGATAGGTTTTTTGGTTTTTGCTGACTTCTGACCTCTGAAGTTTAATCCTCTGATGCCCCGGGAAAAAACAGCGTGAACCTGGTTCCGCCGGACTGGTAACAATCATCTTCCTTTTCGCAGTGGCTGCATGTCCGGATATTTCCAGGACAGATGTCGATCTCCCCAGGTATATATTTACACCTTGCGGATTGCATATTCACTTTAAAATTATATCTTTCGGCAAATATCTTGATCCTCAACAGGTCTGCTCCTTTTCCACCGGCATTAAATTGAAATGGCCTTTTGGAAGAATAATCCATGGTCTCCTGGGTGGTAAAAAAACCTTCAAAAATGCGGCGCTGCGACTCTTCCGTAATCCCTACACCAAAATCTTCTACAATAAGCTCTGTACCACCGCTCCTGGGTCTTATACTTAGTTCTATCCTTCCGTTGTCAGGGGTATTTTCAATGGCATTTCTTACAAGACCGGTCAGCACTTTGTCGAGGACGTCTTCAGGAATATAGGCCGGTATTGAGTCTTCGAAGTTGCGGGCAATTTCAATGTGACGTTTATCATAGTGGTGTTTAAAATGATCCAGTTTATTGTTGAAAAAAGTTACCAGTTCAATATCCTTTGATTTACTTATTTTCGGCCCGAATATGTCATCAACTTTATTTCTGATTCTGCGGGTTATCTCCCCCTCGCCAAGTTCTTCAGCTGCCATGACTTCAAGTTCATCCCTGCATTCTTCAAGGAGGTGAGACAGCATATGATATGCGCTGTAGTCCCTGTTCTGCATGATGTCTTCAACTTCGTACTGAATAGCGAGAATTCTCTCAATATTTCTTTTTGCCCTGTTAAGAGTGTTCAGCCAGGTTTCCTGGGGTAACAGTTCAAGCCTTTTCGCAAGTATATTAAGAGACGCCAGGAGAACAGATGCCGGCGTTTTCAATTCGTGGGACAGGTGGTTGATTACCTTGTCTTTGGCGCGGTTAAGGCTCGTTACTTCATGGTATGCCTCCCTCAATTCCTCTGAATATCTCGCGTTCTCCACGGACAGGGCTACAGTCCCTGCTATCATGTTCATCAACTCAAGATCAGTGTCATCAAAGGATCCTTCCTTTTTGTTCATTGCCGCCAGAACACCAATTGTCCTGTCATAACTCCTCAATGGAACAAACAGCATGTTATTTGTTTTAATATCAGCCTGCTCGTCTACACCCGGATAATAGTCAGGTTCCTTTGAAGCGTCATGCACGATTACCGGTTTTCCTGTTTTTATGACTCTTCCCGTTATAGAGTTCTCAACAGGAAAGCGCACTTTCTTAACCCTGTATTTTGCGTCAGAGTCATCATAGGCCGCGCCCAGGAAAAATATCTCATTCCTGGTTTCGTCAAGTATTGCTACAGTAGCGCTCTCAGAGTTTAGCAGGCGCTTTGTTTCACTGCTGATATAGTCAAGCAGTTCTTCCAGAACAGGATATTCCGGAAGAGCGGTACTTATCCGTAAAAGTGTTTCATTTGTCAGAACGAGCTTTTTTTCCTGGGTGATATTTCTGGTGATTATTATTTGCCCGTCACTTTTTTCCTTGTCTTCATTTGTATAAATCGCACCCCTGATAATGACATCAAGGAGCCTTCCGTCTTTAGTAAATCTCTTCGTTTCAAGCCTGTGTAATTTTTCCTTGAGCAATATTTTTTTATTGTTTTTTGCTTCATCCTGCAAATTTAGTGGAATGTATGGGAGTGGCTTTCCCCTTAATTCATTGAATGTCCATCCAAAGGTCCGTGTAAAAGCAGGGTTTAAATAATTAATTTTATCGTCAAGGGATAGAACAGCCATTGGGTAGGGAACAAAGTCAAGAATGGTCCTGTGTCTTTCATCAAAGATATCATCTGCTGAAGTAATACTATTTCCTATGTTGTTTTTTGAAATAACCGGTCTTTTCTCCTGCTTGCTACTACTTCGCTTCAGGCTGGTTGTTTTATTTTCTTCTCTTTTCTTCATTTAAAACATTTCTCCGGAAAAGGGGATATCTATAACGAGACGCAGGATTATTGATATATTTTAAACAGTTAATGTTATGCCAGAAGAAATATAATTTTATTGTTATTTTTTTATTCCTTATGATATACCTCTTTATCGAATTTCTGTATAGTATTCTTTACCTTTGATTTCAATTGTAACAGCTTATATAAATAAGGTTTAACGTTGGCAGTGTTAAGAGTAAAAATAACCTGCTTCAAAGGTTTTAATAAATTTATTTTTACAGATCTTTTTTAAAATATCATGGAACAGAGAGCTAAGATACCAAAAGCAACTATTACCAGGTTATCCCTTTATTGCAGGCACCTGGAATTCCTGGAATGGAACGGATATCGGACCGTATCATCGGAAAAAATGGCATGGCTTTGTCAGGTTAATCCGGCACAGGTAAGAAAGGATCTTGGTTATTTCGGAGAGTTCGGGATTCGTGGTGTAGGATATGATGTAAGAGATCTAAAAAGGGAAATAAAAAAAATTCTGGCGGTCAACAGAGAGTGGAATATGGGGATAGCAGGTATTGGAAACCTTGGTGGCGCTCTTTTAAAAAACCGTAATTTCCAGGTAAGAGGTTTTCATTTTGTTGCAGCCTTTGATAATGATCCTGAAAAGATCGGTAAAACTGTACATGGCGGTCTTGCCATAGAGGATATAAAGGAATTAAAAAAGAGAGCTAAAGATCTTAAAATAGATATCGGTGTAATATCAACACCCTATTCAGTTGCCCAGGAGATGGCGAATATGTTTTTTGATTCAAAGGTGAACGCGATTCTGAATTTTTCACCAGCCCAGATTCACGCGCCGGATCACTGCATAATTGAGAATATCGATTTCACAATAAAACTGGATATATTGACCTATAAGCTGAAGCACGAAATTGGTATTTAATGCCTGTAAAGTATGGGAGATTATTATTTGATTTATCAAATGGATTTTAATTTAAAAGTTTATAATCAGCCGTCATCCCCGCTTATTGAATTTGCCCACAGAATATAAAAAAGTTTAAAGGAAATATGATGAAAAACAATCTGTTTATCGTTTTTATAACCATAATATTATTCGCTCCGGTATCTTCTACGGCAAATGAAAATTTGCGTCCTGAAATTTATATTGAAAACAGCTCCTATGACGCCGGAAAAGTAATGGCAGGTACTG
>JBHPCX010000066.1:0-19295 GCA_042573485.1 Thermodesulfobacteriota bacterium
TAAACAGGGTAGAGGCGGCTGATATTCTCATTCGTGTGGCCTACGGTATTGGTAGCCCACAGAGGAATTATGACAATGTGGTAGTTTCGCATGGGTATAGCTATCCTGTTGGATGGATGTGAGATTTTAGGCATGTAAAGATATAATATTTTCTGATTTGAATTTTAGCTACACTGCTACCTAAATGAAGGAAAATAACCGCAAATAGAAGTAATAACCCCTTGACTCTACTATGTAAAATCAAGGGGTTACAGTATATCTGGTAGTCCCAACGGGGCCAGCTTTCCATCAGGATTTCAAGCTGTTACCCTATTCTGTAGCCGGAGAGCTACCCCCTTTCAATATAAGAAATTAATGTTTCATTGATTTTATCTCTTAATTCAGAATTCACATTTACTTCATCGGCAAATTCAGGCCACTTTGAAACAGTCATATCAATTTCCTTAACTACACTATCAGCTTTTTTTATATTCATAGCCTTAGCAACACTCAATAAGTCATCCCTCTGAATACCAGTTCTTTTTCCATTAATACTTAGGGCATGTTGACTCACCCATTCACTGCCAGGTCGATAAGCATGACAAACATCATAAGCCGGGGTAAGTTCCCATTCCTGATCTTTTTTTAGGCGGAAAGCAAAATTTTTTGTGTGATCATCACAATTTCTGGCCAGCACATTGAATACCATGCGACGATATAGCTGCTCTGCCTGTGGATAGGGAAGCCTTAATAATCGCATAGTCTGAAAAAGTTGTTCGTAGCTGTAACTAAAAATATCATTATAGTCATAATGCTGTAGTGCACACAGGGTTTGAATATGATGCTTTCGGTCATTTCCTTCACGATCAAACCTTCTTGTCATAAAATGGGCGCGACCATTCTCCTCATGCAATCTGCTTTCCATCATTTCAATTCCACAGACTGTTGCCATATTGTAATAAGCCATTTCTACCCGGCCATACCCAAGCGTTTTACCGAATTGATCGTCACTTACTCCATCCAGTTTAATTAACCAATGGGTAAACCCTCTGGGAGCTTTGGTCTGCCCTGATTTTACCTGTCCTGTTTTTTCATTATAAGCAATAATTGCTTTAGGTCTTGCACCGCCTGCCGAGGTACCGATTCGTAATATTTCTCTCATGGCAGCCTCTTCATTTTCTACCAGATCCGCTTCAAATCTCTCTCTGATATTCAGCATTTTTTGAGTTACTTCTACGAGACTGCCTAACTCGATATTAAATGCTCTCTTATTTGACTTAAATAAAACAGGCTCAAACTCAAGCGCTCCCATGCCGCGTGTTCCGATAAAGCAAAGCAATTCAACGGGATTATAGCTGTTTTCAGGTCTCCCCTGTTGAGCCAGCCAGGCATTAATTAATCTGTTACCATACCTGTCCGGTAAAATATCAGCAAGCAACCCAGGTAACCCTTTAAAAGCATCCAGCCTTCCTAATTCAGGAAATGAAAAAATCCTTCTGGAGTGATTCAGGGGCATTTTAACAGGTGATAAATCCCATTTTTTAGAAATAAAATCCGGATCATACTCAAAACTCGCAACTTGTGTACTCTCATCCCAGGCTACTGCTCCGACAAATTCACCCCATATATAAATATTTGCTGTTAATTGCATTACCAGTTGCTTTCGGGCATTTTATTTTCTATGTTTCCCCTCGCTCTTTGCCGTTTCTTTTTTTCTATTTTCGCGAGTTCTATAGGACTTATTATTTTTTCTATTTTAAACACCTGAAAAATATCTAACAAATTCAATGCCCTTAATATCTGTATCAGTGATACCAGGGTAATGGACTCACCATTTTCAATCTTAACCAGAGTTGACCTGTTTATACCTGCTTTTTCAGCAACCTTGGTCTGGGTTATATTAATCGATAATCTTTTTTCTTTAATATAGTTGCCAATAGCAGAAATTATAGCTCTGTCACTCATTGCCACCCAGTCTGTGTTTATTTTTTCCATCACTAGATACCCATATCTTTTTTAATGTTGGTATTTTTAGACAATTTCCTATATTTTTAAGCGTAAGTCAAGAGGAAATTATCTTTTTTCATAATTATTTGATGGTATTTACCAACATTACAATCAATATATGCAGTTTTTGATGGCATTTTCCATCAATTAATTGCAAATTGAACTATAAACAAAATTCTGAAACATTCTTTATTTTTTGTGGCTCATCGACAGATACGCCACGTACTGATGTACCCTATTATGGTGCTAAGTACATTTTATATTATGATACTCGGAGATGAAATTTCAGGTATGAATTTAGGTAATATTTACTGATTGAAATTTTGGCTACACTGTTACTAAAATGAAGGAAAACAACCGCAAATAGAAGTAATAACCCCTTGACTCTACTATTTAAAATCAAGGGATTACGGTATATCTGGCAGACCCAACGGGGCTAGTTGATTAGGTGCATCCATTAAAACAAGGATTGAGATAAAGGGCACGGTGCTCCGTGCCCCTACAGACCATGCAGGGATTTATGGACTTTTACCGATATACTAAATCTTATATACGTGGAATTACTGAAGATGCTATAAAATCACAAAACGGATTAATATACTCTTTAATGTTTTGAACTATTAATCCCTTTCCGGCATGCATGGGAGTATCACTTACAAACTTAAAGATCAGGCATTTTGTATCAAACCTCCTGGCAGCCTGAAGTATTGAGGCCCCTTCCATATCCACAAGATCAGTGATGGCCGAAAGTTCATTAAATATTTTTATATCACTTATGGGCTTGTCCTGGGTGGCAAGAACCGTGTTATCAAACCCGTCAAGAGTATCAGAGATTTGAACCCATGGTGTGCCTGTCCTGAGATGGGGGCGGTCAGGTTCTATGGTTCTTTCAACCTGAAAGATCTCTCCAACTTCAAAGTCTTTATCAACAGCACCGGCAGCCCCCGCATTAAGTATGCACCCGGGCTGATATTTCATGCAGCAGTAAGTTGTTGCCATTGCAGCGTTTGCCTTTCCTATACCGCATATAGCAAGGACAATGTCATCAGCCATGTATGTCATGAAAGGCGTTTTTTCAACCGGTTCCATATTAAATATTTTTATGTAACGCTCTGCCTCCATAAGCGTGGCTGCTATAAGGCAGATTACAGGATGCCTTTGCATCTGCTCATCTCCTCCAGTGTTTCAACTGCCTTTTTACCCTTCTCTCCAAGGGACAGGGTAAATTCATTCACATATAATTTTATATGCTGTTCAATAACATCATCGTCCATTTCCTGCGCGAGTGATTTGACATAATCCCGGGATGCGCCGGGGTTATCAAAGGCATAACTAACGGAGTCCCTTATTATACTCTCAATGTTTTCCTTATGGGACACTGTATCTTCGTCCCTTCGTATGGCTATACACCCAAGGGGTATAGGCGCTGATGTTTCCTCCTCCCACCATTCACCAAGGTCAATAATTTGTTCACAGCCATAATCCCTGAATACAAACCTTCCCTCATGAATTATAACTCCCGCATCAAACCTTCCCTCCCTTATGCCCGGGAGTATCTCATCAAACCTGACCACCTTTATATTTTCTGCATCCGGATACCTTAATCGAAAGAGAAGGTTGGCGGTTGTGTCTATTCCAGGAACAGCAATAAGAGAATCCTCAACAGAGATGTCCTTTGAGTGCCCGACAAGCAGAGGCCCGCAGCCGAAACCAAGGGCCGCACCCGAGTCCAGAAGTTCATACCTGTCCCTTAACTTCAACCACGCCCCAAAGGAGAGTTTGCTTACATGATAGACACTATTTTTAGCAAGCTGATTAAGGCTTTCCACATCATCTATGTGCCGGGCAAATGAAAGACCCTTTGTATCGACAAGATTATTCAGCATAGCATGAAAAACGAATGTATCATTCGGGCATGATGAAAATGCTATGTCTAATTTATTGGATGTCATTATTTTTTATATTAGAATTTCCCGATAAATATTTCCCTTTAAAAGGGATACAACTTATATGACCATATAAACATCTGGATTCCCCGGTCAAGCCGCGGAATGACACCTAAGCTAGAATTGAAAAAGACTGTCATTCCCCGGCTTGACCGGGGAATCCACTTGGATGTTCGC
Organism: Thermodesulfobacteriota bacterium; assembly: GCA_042573485.1. GTDB lineage: Bacteria > Desulfobacterota > DSM-4660 > Desulfatiglandales > HGW-15 > JAAZBV01. Next base: position 4,110 of record JBHPCX010000066.1, read on the forward strand.
TAAAAGCAAAAACTTTCTTATTTTCCTCAATAATACAAAAAAGCAACTTTGATACATTAATGAATTTTTTTAAAGACTTTAATTTGATAATAAACAGGAGTTCGAGAAATTTTTCCATCACTTGAACCCTCGAACCCTAGACCCCTTGAATCCTGATTTCAATCAAACCTCTTAAGAACATTATATGCCGAATCCCTGAGCACAGGCTGTTTCCCCGCGTTTCTGATAATACCTATCATCTCTGACATGTTTGTCTTTGTTTCAATGCCGGTAGCTTTTACAACCACTTCCTCCATAAGCACTCCGCCCATGTCATTGGCGCCCATGGCCAGTGCTATCTGCGCGAGCTTCATTCCCTCTGTAAGCCATCCTGCCTGGATATAAGTTACATTGTCCAGAAAAATTCTACCTATGGCGACAATTTTAAGGTAGTCAATACCTGTCGCGGGAATAATGTTTTCCATCATGGTCATTGAAGGGGAAAAAGACCATGGAATAAAGGCCCGGATTATACCAGTGTGGTCCTGGACACCCCTGATTGTTTCAAGGTGTGCGATTCGATCTTCGTTTGACTCTCCCATACCATAGGTCATTGTAGCGCTTGACATCATTTTATGTTGGTGGAGGGCCTCCATAACTTCACACCACTCACCTGTTTTGATCTTTTTAGGACTTACCCGTTCCCTCACATGATCAACCAGGATATCCGATGCCCCCGGTACGGAGTTAAGTCCGGCGTTTTTTAGAATCCCAAGCAGGGTGATAAGGTCCATTCCCTCCTTTTTTGATATGTGCACAAGCTCTGACGGCGAAAAGGAATGTATAAAAACCTCTGGAAAGGTTTTTCTGACGGCCTTTATCATATCAACATATTTATCAAGCCTGTATTCGGGATGTAGACCGCCCTGGAGCATTACCTGTGATCCGCCTGCCGCCTTAAGAGCCTCAACCTTTTGAATTATCTCCTCGTTAGTAAGCTCATAGGCGTCTACCCTGTTTGCCCTGGCGTGATACGCGCAGAAGGCGCATCCTGCTTCGCAGATATTGCTGTAATTGATAATCCGGTCTATGATAAAGCCCGCCCTTTCATCCGGGAAGGCAAGTTTTCTCCTGACATCACCCAGTTTTCCAAGTTCAACAAGGTCCCATGAAAACAGCTCTATTGCCTCCTCGGAGGATATTCGTTCTCCGGATTCAATTTTGGCTTTAAGTTCTGTTTTGTTTTGTTTCATTAATGAAAATATTGGTTTTAATTGTTTTCTATATTTTAATGCATATCACGGTGTTATACTCTGGATTCCCCGGTCAAGCCGGGGAATGACGTATAGGAGAATCTCACCTGGAAAAGACTACTTCCTATGTAATGATCATTTATGGAATTATTGTTTCATAAAGATCCATACAGTCAGGATTCATTTTCTCGATTAAATCCAGTTTCCATTTTCTATTATATTTCTTAATTCTTTTCTCCCGGTTGATCGCCGATTCCATGGTTGAATGGATTTCGTACCAGACCAATTTATGAACATCATATTTCTTTGTAAAACCATCTGTTACATTGTTTCGGTGTTCCCATACTCTTTTTACCAGATCCGAAGTAACTCCAACATAAATTGTGCCATTCCGTTTACTTGCAAGTATATAGACAGCTGGTTGCCTTTCTATCATTTTATTATGTTGAGTATAAAACCCGGCTCGTCATTCCCCGGCTTGACCGGGGAATCCAGGATAATAAGATCAAAGGGGCCGTTTAAATCTTCCTTTTCCTGACAATTTTTAATTTTTATGTCTTCACTCCAGATACTTTACCTTCACCTTTTCCTCAAACAGACCCATTTCAAATGCCTTATCATAATAAAACTCAAGGGCCATTTTCAGTCTGTCGGTAAACTTGAACTGCAGTGTCCTGAAATATCCTTGAATATCATAGGTGATGTCCGGGTATTTTTTTTGAGCACTTTCAATAACCTTATCGGACTCCCTTTCAAGACATTCAATGGATTCATAATATGATTTTATGACCCTGTTTATTTCTGTATCATATTGTTCGAGCGCTTCTTCCCTTACGGCAAATACGGCAAAAACAACCGGGAAACCTGTCTTCCTCAGCCATAATTCTCCCAGGTCGTATGAAAATGAAACTGGCATCCCGCTCTTAACCATTGCCTCGTTTCCTATCATAAGGACGGCGTCCAGTCCCTCCATTGAAGGATTCGGTTCTGTTTTTACATAGTCCGGCTCTGTGTTGTAATAACTTTTCATGAGCATTTTTAGAAGCAGAACGGACGTATGAGAGGCACTTGTCAGCCCCACTTTTTTCCTGTCCAGTTCTTCTATCGGCAGGTTGCTCCTCAACACAACAGAACCCACATATCCTATTGAACTAAGGCAGAAGTCAGGTAAAAGAAGAGCTTTTCCATTAAGCTGCGAATACGTGGCAGCAGATATCGCGCTCATCGGCAGTTTACCCTTAACCATCATGCTGTTAAGAATGCTCGGGTACCTGTGAAGCACCTCTATCCCCTCAAGAGGTTTGTGTTCAAACATGTGATAGTAAAAGGGGTAGCAGTTAAGGTAGTCGATATAACCGAGTTTCATTATTCAATTCCTGTATTAGCTGATTCACTATAGCCGGCAGTAGTCCTGACCGGTGTCATCCTGGCACCTGTTATAAGCCTTTTTAAAAATTCCTCTGACCCGAAATCAGGTGTTCTGGCACCGGCCGCGTGCACTACCTTTTCATTGTGGTAGGTGGCACCCATCTCATCAGCCCCGAAATTAAGAAGGGTCTGGGCCATTTTTTCTCCCAGGTACATCCAGAGAGCCTTTATATGGGGAACATTGTGGAGTACTATCCGGCTTGTTGAATAGGTCCTGATATCATCGTAGCCTGTTATACCGGACCGGACAGCCTTAATGGATGTGTTATCTTCGTGAAAGGCAAGTGGAACAAATGCCTTGAAACCGCCTGTTTTATCCTGAAGAATCCTTATTTGAAAGAGGTGGTCGATTATGTCTTCAAGGTTTTCTACATGATTATAAAGCATGGTGGCATTGGTTTTAAGGCCGAGGTTATGCGCGGTTTCCATGACCTCAAGCCATCTTTTTCCTGAGATTTTTTTCGGTGCGATAATATTTCGTACACCCGGCATAAATATCTCGGCACCTCCTCCGGGGAGGGCATTTACCCCCGCGTTAATCAAACGTTTTAACACGGTTTCGAGGGGCAGGTTGTTAATCTTGGCAAAGTAGTCATATTCAACAGCCGTAAAGGCCACAATAAAGATATCAGGTTTTACTTTTTTTATTCCGGAAAGCATCTCCTCAAAATATTCAAGTTTTAAATCAGGATGGAGACCGCCTACTATATGAATTTCATCTATACCGAATTCAACGGCTTCCGTAACTCTTTTTTCTATCTCTTCGATAGAGAGCAGGTAACTCCCTTCATCTCCCTTGTCATGGGAAAATGCACATAAAGGGCAACGCAACTCACATATGTTTGTGTAATTCAGGTTCATATTGACCCCGTAATACACATTGTTGCCATGAAGTTTTGTTTTTATATGGTGTGCGATTTCACCAAGATCAAGGATGCTGTTAGTAGTTAACATTTCAAGGGCGTCATTTTCATCCACCGGAATATTATTACTTACCTTTTCGGTGATTTCCCGAAGTTTTTTATCCTTGATGTTGTCTGTTAAACTCATTTTTAATCCATTCATCAGGAAGATATGTCTAAAGATTTCCTTAATGCTGGTATTATGCTCATTATCTGAGGTTGTTTCATAGTGTCATTTCGAGGTGCATCATTGTAAGGGCACGATGCATCGTGCCCCTACTTTTGATGACGGGATCTCGTCAATCAATATTTCTTCCAGAACATGTTTCGTAGGGTCGGGATTTATTCCCTACCACCTTTTGGTGGCATATAAAATGCCACCCTACTTTTACTTCTGCCTTCTGATACCTGACTTCCGTCTTCTGAAACCTGGAACATGGAATCTGGAACCTGTAATCCGCCAGAGGTGGATAACCTTTAATGCTGAATAAATTTTACTCCCCCCATCCCTTAAAAAGCTCCTGCTTTTTCCCAAGGAGATTGAGTATCTTACCGGTTATAAAATCCACTATGTCATCCACTGTTTTTGGCTTTGTGTAAAACCCTGGTAAAGGGGGAACAATATCCGCACCGGCAAGTACAGCTTTTCGCATATTTTCAATATGGATCAGGTTAAAGGGAGTTTCTCTTGGCACAATGATGCATTTTCTTTTCTCTTTCAGGGCAACATCGCATACCCTGGTTATCAGGTTGTCGGCATACCCGTTTGCTATTGCCGAAAGGCTCTTCATGGAGCAGGGTACAACCACTATCGCCTCAAAATCTGATGATCCGCTCGCGCAGGGGGCCTGAAAATCCCCCTCATCAAATTCTCTGAAATTATCCAGGTCCGGAATATTTCCCCTGTCCTTGAGTATGCTGTACAGAGGTGAATCAGTTTGCACTGAACAGGAAAGCTCATATTCGATTATTCCAAGGCTTCCATTAGATGCAATACCAGTTACAGACTCTCCCCCTTTCAGGAGTTCTTCGATAAGCCTTATGCCGAGTATCGGTCCGCTCGCGCCTGTTATTGCCACTACAATCATATAGGCCCCTTTTCTTTTTATATCATTATTGATACAGCCGTCCCGATTAAAAGCAGGGGTGAAATAAGCATATTGCTCTTAAAGAGACGGGAAAACCTTTCTCCCAGCCTACCGGATCTTGCCAGCTGCTGGTGATATAAAAATATAACACCCACAATTAATATTGCAATCCAGTAGGGGGCCTTCATGCCACCAACCAGACCTGCAAGAGCCATAGCCACAAATGAGCAGAAATAGCATGTGGCTGATATGTGAATTGCCTTTTGGACTCCTGCCTCAACAGGCAACGAATGAAGGCCTGCCTTTTCGTCAAAATCCACATCCTGCAACGAATAAATAATATCAAGCCCGGCTATCCATGCCATAATAACAAAACCTAGAAGAAAAGGTATAAGGGCAAATGACCCTGAAACCGCGAGGTATCCTCCCACGGGCGCGGCAGCTTCAACAAATCCAAGATAAAAGTGGGATGATGACGAGAACCGTTTAAAGTAGGAATAGGTGAACAGCATAATCACAGCGGGAAAGGAAAGGTAAAAGCATATTTTGTTTAGCAAATATGCGGAGCCGATAAGAATAAGGGCAGATACAACAGCTATTGCCCATACTGTAAAAAGGCTCGCGTCACCGCGTGGTAAGACCCTGTTTTTTGTCCTGGGATTAGCGCCATCTATTTTGGCATCTATTACCCTGTTAAAGGACATCCCCGAAGTCCTGGCAGCTATCAGGGCAACTGTCACCAGCACCCATGCCATAAATGTGCCGCCGCCCGCGAAAAGGAGGCCGAGATAGGCAAAGGGAAGAGTAAAAAGGGTCTGCTCAATAAGGATCAGCTCTGAAAACTTCTTAAAATCCATATTCCTTCCATCGCTTATCCACAAGGGATTTAATTTCATCGGACATGACTATTTCTTCAGGCCACTCCCGGCCCATGCCCTCTTCACGGGTTTTCCTGGTGGCATCAATCCCCATTTTACCTCCAAAATTGGCATAGGATGCGGAATGATCGAGCGCGTCAAGTGGGCCCTGTGAAAACAGAAGGTCCCTCCCGGGATCAACATTATTTAAAAGCTTCCACAAAACAGTACTTGAATCTCTCAAATCCAGGTCCTTGTCAAACACTGCAATGTATTTTGTTGATGAAAACTGGCCAAGCCCCCATAACGCGTTAATTACCTTTTTTGCCTGAGCGGGATATTTTTTATCTATTGTAACAAGGGCGCAGTTATGAAAAACCCCTTCAATGGGAAGTTCAATATCTGATATTTCAGGGAGAATAAGCTTGATTATCGGTAAAAAGATGCGCTCTGTTGCCTTTGCCATGTAACAGTCTTCCATCGGGGGTTTTCCCACAACGGTCGCCGGATACACAGCTTCCTTCCTGCATGTAATGCACGTGACATGGAATACGGGATACATATCAGCCGCTGAATAAAAACCCGTGTGATCACCAAAGGGCCCTTCTATTCTCTCCTCTTCAGGATCAACATAGCCTTCTATAATAAAGTCTGACTCTGCGGGAATATAAAGGTCAACGGTGTGTCCTTTTACAATTTCAATTGGTTTTGAATTAAGAAATCCTGCCAGGATGAGTTCATCCATATTCGGGGGAAGGGGAGCTGAAGAGGCATATGTAACAGCCGGAGAGCCGCCCAGGGCTACCGCCACTTCCATCCTCTGATTCCTGTTTTTATATTTGTCAAAATGGCGTGTTCCATCCTTGTTGTACTGCCAGTGCATTCCGGTTGTGGCTTTATCATACTTATGCATCCTGTACATGCCCATGTTCTGTGTTCCTGTTTCAGGGTCCTTTGTTATTACGATCGGAAGCGTTATAAAGGGCCCTCCATCAGAAGGCCAGCAGGTAAGGATAGGAAGCAAATTAAGCAGATCACTTTTTGCGTCGAATATTTTTTCCTGGCAGGGGCCGTACTTTACTTTTTTAGGAATGAAGTCTGCCACCTCTTTCAGGGTCATCAGCATTTTAATCTTTTCAATAAGGCTTGAAGGGGGCTGCATTTTTATAAGTCCTTCGATCCTGCTGCCTATATCATCAAGTGACTGGCAGTTGAGGGCCATCTCCATCCTTTTGAAGCTGCCAAAGGCATTAATAAGCAACGGAAAGGATGATCCCTTTGTGTTTTCAAACAGCAGTGCCGGACCATGGGACTTACTCATCCTGTCGGCAATTTCTGTTATCTCCAGAAAAGGATCTACTTCCGTTGAAATCCTTTGTAATTCTCCGGCATTTTCCAGTGCGGTTATAAATTCTTTCAAGTTTTTAAAAGACATGTAATACCTCAAAAAAATTAAATATTATGTATAATAATTTTATATAATAAGGTAGACTTCAAAGCAAAAGAAAAAATTTGTTCCGCCATCAAGATAGAACGACATAATTAATTACCCATTATGTCATTCCCCGACTTGCCTGCCGCGCCGTAGCCCTGAGTTTGCCGAAAAGGCGAAGGCTGGATTGGGGAATCCAGGTTTTTATTTTTTATTCAAGTTGCTTTCGGTGGCATATAAAATACCACCCTATGAAAAACATTTAAAGCGTAGGGTGGGGTTTTACACCCAATACTGTTGAATTAAGCTCCAAAACATACTCCTCTCCCTTGACGGGAGAGGTTGGGTGAGGGTGAAAAATCGAGACAATGGGGATTTGATCTATAATTAATTATTTTCTCCCCCTCCCCTTACCCCTCCCACCAGGGGAGGGGAGTTTTTCGCAAGAAGATTTTCTTAAGTCAACAACATTGGGTTTTACACCCCACCTGATCATGGAATTCCAGGTTTAGATATTTCGCCTTGCATCTAATAACTTGCTGGCGTCCAAAAACCTTAATGAAAAGTTACATTATTACTTATTCATTCATGAATTTTTGTCTTTTTCCGGTGATGAAATTGCCATTTCAATCTTTTCTATTCTTACTTTTTATTTCTACGGCAGCCCTTATTATTGTCTGCTTTTTTGCCGCCAGGATACGAAACCGCGCGAATCTTATCTTTGAAAAAAAAAGCAGGTATCATCATATTATGGTTTATGAAGATGGTTTTATAAGGACGTTGAGGCTGGGTAAAGATTATGAAGCCGGAAAACAGTCCAGGGTAGACATTCGATTTCCCCATAACCTTATTTTAGAATATACGAAACTCGTTTTTTCAGGACTTTTAATAAATGACAGGCCTGACAGCATATTAATAATCGGTCTTGGAGGAGGGGCAATTCCCAGGGCTTTTAACAGATATTTCCCCGAAACAAAAATTGATGTGGTTGACATTGATCCGGATGTACTGGATGTGGCGGAAAAATATTTTTTATTTAAAGCCGGTAAAAACATCAACACACATATTTCGGACGGGAGAATATTCGTAGAGAATATAATAAACAGTGATCTCCCGGTAAAATATGACATGATAATACTTGACGCCTTTGACAGCAGTTCTATTCCGGGGCATTTACTTTCAAAAGAGTTTTTAGAACTAATCGCTCAGATAATGAATCCAGAAGGAGTGATCGCTGCAAACGTCCTGAGTGACAACAGCCTGTTTCATTCCATAATCAAAACCTACAGAAAAGTATTTGGAAGGTGTTATGTATTCATCGGGGAACAGGCAAAAAATGCCGTCCTGGTTACACCGGGAAAAGATGCTCCGGACCTCGTGCATAAGGAAGTAATGGAAAAAGCCTATTATCTTAATAAAAACCACGATTTTAATTTCAGCATAACATCTGTTGTCAGAAAGTTAAGGTGGGGATACAGGTCGAAAAAATTATCAAAGGTTTTAAAAGATTCTCAAAAAACATAGGGTTATCAACACAGCAAACCATGTGCCTGGTGCCCTGCGCCTGTTTTTTATTTGCCATCCTTGATTTTTAATTTCTTAAGGTTTAACCTAGCGAACTATAACAAATAATCAAAAAACATCTGATTTTTTCTATTAATCCGTAATAAACCTTAAAAGGAGGGAATGCAATGAGACTGGAAGGAAAAACAGCACTAGTAACAGGTGGAGGAACCGGTATCGGTAAGGCCATCGCAAAGGGTTTTGTCAAAGAAGGCGCCAAGGTTTGTATTACAGGCAGACGCCAGGAAATGCTTGATAAAGTGGCCGCCGAATTACCATCAGAGAGCATCGTTACATGCGCGTCAGATGTAACAAATTATGATGATATTCTCAGGATGGTGGAAACAACCATAAATTTCGGAGGAAAGATTGATATTCTAGTCAATAATGCCGGTATTGATCCACCCGGAACCGTTGTGGATGCTGATCCTGAGTTATGGCAGCAGGTTATGGATATCAACCTGACCGGTCCTTTTTTAACCATGAAGGCGGTTATTCCCCACATGATTGAAAATGGCGGGGGATCAATTATAAACGTTTCCTCCCTGGGAGGTACCGTAGCCCTGCCCGGCATGGCGCCATACTGCACCACAAAAGCCGGACTGATAATGCTCTCCAAGCAGGCGGCACTTGATTACGGCGCTCAAAAGATCAGGGTAAACGCATTGTGTCCCGGAGCCACAAGAACAGAAATGCTGGAGGGTGCAATGCAGGGTCTTGCAGAAGTCTTGAATACTGACACAGACGGGGCATTTGGGGTTATGTCTCAAAACATACCCCTGAAAAGGGTTGCCATGCCGGATGAAATGATCGGTATCAGTGTTTTTCTTGCAAGTGATGAATCATCCTTTATGACAGCGGCAACTGTTCTGGTTGACGGCGGTGCTTCAATCGTAGATATTTCCGGTGCTTCATTGAGTAATGCAGGAATTAAATGGGGCTAATAATATCATTATAAGATTTTTATTAACTTAATAGAATGGAGGAGTCAGGCATGAAATTACGTATTGCTGTATTGTTAATCCTTTTCACCGGTCTGTGCTTCAGTTTTGGATGCACGGGAAATCCCGGTGATGTAACTGAATCAAAGGAGGCACAGGGAGTACAGATGGCAAGCATGGAGAAACCGGTTCTTACCGTATTAAATCCACTGGGCACACCCCCGCCGATAAAGCTGAAAGCGATGGCGCCCCGCATGGATACGCTGGAGAATAAAACAATCTACATCATTAATGACGGCTATCCGGGATCAGGTATACTGCTGGGGGAACTTAAAGCAGTGATGGAAGGAAAATACCCCAAAACTAATTTTGTTTACAGGGATAAGCCGGGAGGTTTTGGAAGAGAAGACGCGACCATTTGGAAAGAAATGGAGGAAAAGGCTGATGCGATGATCATAGCCCTGGGGCATTGAAGCGTCTGCGCGCCCGGGGTCACCGAGCTATCTATAAAATTTGAAGATAAATTCAAAAAACCCGCCGTACCACTTGTTGTATCCAGCTTTGAAGAACAATTAACGGAATTTTCTCTTACCGAAGGAATGCCCGGAATAAGAATTCAATATATCCAGGGTCCGATCTGGGGTAAAACAGCCGAACAGTTACGAAAAGATACCGTTCTGGGCAACAACCCCCTTTCAGGGAAACCAATACTGAGTGAGATAGTAGAAAAACTCACCATGCCACTGACAGATGAAGAAAAAAGGTCAGGGGAAGTCGTCCGTGGCAAGGGACCTGAAACATTTAAAGGAACGGAAGAAGAGCTTCAGCAGTTGTTTCTCGAAAAGAGATTCACGGACTTTATGCCGGTAGTCCTCCCGACGGAAGAGAAAATCGCTGCTATGCTGGAAGGTACCAGTCATGATCCGGATGAGGAGCTTGGATCAATGTCTCCCCACAAGCCTTCATTTGAATCCTGGAGCTATACGGTAAAGACCGCGGCTATCAACGCGGTCATGGCCGGGGCAAAACCGGAGTATTTACCGGTCATACTTGCTATAGCTTCTACAGGCTCCGAAGCGATTTCGGTTTCTGATAACAGTTTTTGTGTCGGCGCTGTAATAAACGGGAATATACGTGATGAAATCGGCCTCAATTACAGTTATGGCGCAATGGGCCCCTACGCCCAGGCCAATACCACTATTGGAAGAGCGTGGAGTCTCCTGTCTATCAACGGAGGAAACTGCGGCAAGGCAGGAAACACCTACATGGGTACGGTAGGAAACCCCATGAATGCGATCAATATAATCATTGCCGAGAATGAAGAAGATTCTCCATGGGAACCCCTCTCTGTCAGAAGAGGCAAAGCAGCAGGACCCGGAGGACAACCTGCCGGTTATCAAAAAGGTGAGAGTGTTGTTACCCTGTTTGTGGGCTGGGGTGTTCTTTCTGCCAAGAACTGGTACGCGAATGTCTGGGGTGATGAAATGAATTATCCGCAGATTATCAAGGATATATATAAGGTCCAGGACGGGACGCTTTTCGGCACCTGTGCTGTCCTGAGCCCCCCGATAGCTGATTTTGTGAAGGATGCCGGGTTTGATACGGTTGAAAAATTCACGGGATGGGTTATGGAGGCCCAGGGAAACGCGCCGAGTGACGGCAGGTATGTCCAGCCGCCGGGTGGTACGTTTACCGTCATAGTTACAGGAGCATCCAATAACAATTACTTCAGCATGGGCGGTTTGAGACCCGGCCAGTCTGTCAGAATCGATGAGTGGAGGTAGAAGTTAAGACCGGTCTTAACCGGTTGTGAATCCACATATTAAGGACAAATAGAAAAGAAACGCCGATCTGCTGATTATTTCAGGAATCCCGCAGATCGGCGTTTCTTATTTTTGTATCACACTATCCTATTTATACCTTCCTAATATGCATATTTAATTCTCACTTTTTGCATCCGTTTCTTTCTCCGTTTCTTTGCTCTCCCCTAACCCTGCCCGACAATTAGGACAGAACTGCCAGGATTGTTTGATAGGATACTGGCACTGTTGGCAGAATGTTCCAGCCAGATCAAATCCGCAATGTGGGCAGAAGGCCTTTGTTCCGTTCAACTCGTTTTCACATTGCGGGCAATGGAAGGATTTGAAGGCTGATGGTCTGGTTATCAAATAGATTGTTAATCCAAAGAAGAGTGAAATAACGCTAAGAAATGCCCACAATCCTGGACTCCTTACATCCCGCTGTCGCGCATCAGTATATACCCAGGTTGGTAATAAAAACCAGAGAAAGAGGCCTGAAATAAAAGCAATTATGCCAAAAACTGGGTTTAATGTTCCGAATAGATCTTCCCTTTCAGCTTTGTTTCTATTGTAATATAGTTTTTCATTTTTATAATCATCAATTTTCAAGTAGAGCTCTCCAATAACTTCACCGGAAGAACCTGTCACAGGGGTTGAAAGTAAATAACGGGGGGATGGTTCGTTATTGGCGCTAGAATTTTGAAAAAATCCGACTCCCCGTATACTTGTAAAACCCAATGCCATGGGAAAACGAGACCCATTAGATCCCTCTTTATAAAACCGCCATCGATAATTCTGGTTTTTAATAACAGCTTTTGATTCAAATTCTGTGAAGTCAATATTGTTATAATGGACAATTAAGTTTTCTAAAAAATCATTCCGGTTTAAAAAATGTCCGTCATTTTTAATGTTTTCTTCATACTTATTATAGGCTGTATTAACTTTATTAAAAACTGCTGTGGGACTTCCAAAGATAAAATCTTCATTATTGTCAGTCATCCAGAGGTAGAGTTTAATGTGAGAGTTTTCCTTAAGAATTTTAGACTGTACATCACTAATGATTTTCGGGTCGACAGAAACTGAGTCTATCTTTGCAGCCGTTTCTGTTAAGTATTTCTGATATTGTTGTGTCAGGTTGTTGATATGATTTATTAAAGCTTCCTCACGTTTTGTAGACTGGATATTCCGATAGGGTATTTGTGAAATCAATACCAGAATGGAAACAATAAAGATTATTGCTGCAGGTATAGCCATTTTACGAATCAATTTTTTACTGCCCATAATTACCTCCATGATAATTTATATGCTTGAATATGATCTTTTAATTTTTCTGAATCCAGTAATAGAACAGGTGCCAGAGCCATAGTGATAAAACTTCCCAAAAAGAAAAAAATAATGGTTACAAGGCCAAAGCTACCAAGTGTTTCAATTATCCAGATTTTTTCCAGTTTCTCCCAGGCAGATAAAAGACTTAACTTGTCTTGAAAATAGTAAAGAACTGCCAGAATAAAAGGAATAGACAGTGCAATCTGAAAATAAGGAAGAGCAGAAATTATCTGCCTTTTTTGCACTGGTTTTTTAGGTAAAATATCCATCTCTTCTATCATCAAATCAAAGGTATCTTTAGGAGGAACTTGTTCCTGAAGCTTATTTAATACCCTGGATGTTTGCTCTAGTGTTTGAAAATACTCACGGCAAATAACACAATCCTGAATATGTACGCGAGTTCTATGAATTTCAGAATCGCTGCCTTCTTTATAATAATATTCCAGCAGCCTGTTTTTATTGGGATGATGCATAATTTTTATCCATTTTAATTAAATGTTCTTTTAATAAATAGATTGCCCGGTGAAATCTTGATTTTAAGGTTCCTTCCGGCGTATTGGTAATTTGAGCAATCTCCCTGAATTTCAATTGCTGGTAATGTTTAAGTATTATGACTTCACGCAAAAACGGTTGAAGTTTTGATAATGCCTGTTGAATACTTCTATTTAACTCCAGGTTTTCTAAAGTTTTATCAGGCTGTTCCTGCTTTGGTTGTGCTAAACCTGCTTCAGGGCTGTTCATTTCCGTTATATCCAGATAAGAATAAGAATATTGTTTTTTTGCCATCTCACTTCGTGTAATGTTAAGTGCAATTGTAAATAGCCATGTTTTAAACTTTCCTTTTTTGGAGTTAAAGGAATGGGAGGCAAACCAGATTCTTGTAAAGGTTTCCTGCAGCAAATCCTGTGCCAGTCCTCTATTTCCTGTGTATCTCAATATAAAGTTAAATATAGCCACTTCATATCTTTGGTACAATGCTTTAAAGGCCTCCGTGTTTCGGTCAACAACAAGCTGCATTAATTCTTCATCTGTTTTTTTTTGAATATTTGAGCTCTTTATTTTCATTATCTTAATATACAGGATGACATTTAAAAAAGTTGCATAATTCGAGATTTTTTTACAAAAAAATGAAGAAAAAGGCGGCTTGAGAGTAATATATATTAAGCCTGTTTGATAATTCCTGATTGCGACCAATTTGTCATTCCTGACAAGAGAGAGCAGTAGGGTCGGAATCTTGTCACGTCATAGTTCGGGTTTATATGAACGACGGCGGATTATTCCCGACCGGTCTATATCGGCAAATAACTCAGCATTTTAAAACTGGTGGTGTATAATCCGCCTTTCCATCCTCCGTAGCAGGCTACTGCGGAGGACAGGCGCACAAGGCTTCGGCGGGACAGGAACACCACCCTGCTAAAAAATTTCCCGGTTATCACCTCGAAATGACATTTTGAAATAGGCTCTGGTAATAACTGAATAATGACACCAGTTGTATAAAAAATTAACACAGGAGAAAAAAAGATGAAAACAAAAATAACTTTAATATTAGTCATGTTTTTAAGCCTGATTGTGTTCGTGGGTTGTAATGAACCAAAAGGTGAATTTGAACAAAGATTTGAAGATTTACTTGTTCTAAAATCTTACGAAGTGCCTGAAAAATTATCCAAAGAGATCAGCCAGGACTTAAATAAACTGCTTTATTTTAATGAACCAAGGATTGGACGTGCCACGCTGTCACCGGACGGACAATTAATGGTTGTTGCTCCGAAAAATTTTCATAATGGAGTCAAAGATATTATTGAACAAATAAAAAAGAACAATCCTGATCCTTCTCCGTCCGTGGAAGTAAATTACTGGATAGTTGCCGGCAGAAAGGCAGAATCACCGGCAAAGCTGGATGAATTTGGGGAAATATATACCGCCCTTGGGACAATCCAGAATACACAGGGTAACATGGAATTTAAACTCCTTGACCGTGTTGTTGTCACATCTTCAAGTAAAAATACACAAACCCGTCTTGGAGGAGCTGTTGTATCAATCGAACAGACAGTTTCCGCATTCGGAGATGGATCCCTGGTCATTATCTCATCTATTAAAATGAGCAATGCACCAAGAAGTATTATCGAAACCGAATTAGAAACAAGAAGCGGGGAACTTGTTGTGCTTGGACAATTAAGCCAGGAATTTTATGGACGGCCAATCTTTGAACATGCAAAAGATGTAAAGAAACACACTGAATTAGTGAATGTTTACTACATAATATCAGCACGTGTTAAAAAGTGAAATAACCTGTGAATGCCTGATAAGTCCCCAACATTGTCCAGGGTTTCTCTGGAAACCCTCTATATAGAACTGGAAAAACCACTCTTTAACGTGGTTTTTCGGTATTTATGGAACAAAGAAGAAGCACAGGACCTGGTGCAGGAGTCATTTATAAGGCTCTGGAAGATGAGAGAGCGGGTGAATATGAAAACAGTTAAACCGCTTGCATACAGGATTTGTCTGAATTTAGCCGCGAGCAGTTTAAGGAGAAAGAAGATTTTAAGTTTTTTATCTCTGGATAAATTAATAAAAGAGCCGATAAACAAAGATAATACCAGCCCGGAACAAGAGGAAGA
>JBHPCX010000067.1:0-19210 GCA_042573485.1 Thermodesulfobacteriota bacterium
CGAGGTTTTTCAATCCTTTCCGCTATAATTTTCTCTTCAATCGCGGTTTTCGGGTCTCTAGCTCATTGAATATTGTCAAAATTTTCAATGTAATAAGATTTCACATGTTTGACAATAAAAATCATTTAAATTATATTTTATATCAATTTAACAAGTCCATTCTTAAATAAATTCAATATATTGTTCTATATTTTTAATGAGGACATAATCTATGAAGTGTCCTAAGTGCCAGCATGAAAATCCTGAGGAAATGAACTTCTGTGGCAAATGTGCAACTCCATTGACTGATAATGCCCCCGATGATCGTTTTTCTTTAATCTCTGACTATACCCCTCCCGAGTTAAAAGAAAAAATCATTCAGGCTGGAAGAAAAATTGAAAGTGAAAGAAGATTTGTAACTGTACTCTTTGCTGATGTGTCCGGGTTTACTTCTTTGTCTGAAAATCTCGATCCCGAGATTGTGACAATGGTCATGAATGATCTTTTTAACGGTTTAATATCTATAATCATTAAATATGAAGGTCTTATCATTGATTTTTTTGGAGACGGTATTTTAGCTGTGTTCGGAGCCCCGCTGGCTCATGAGAATGATCCTGAAAGAGCCATACGGTCAGCCCTTGAGATGATGCCATATGTAGACCGGTTTAATAAAGTCAGCCCTCACAAATTACCGGCACCTCTGGGAATGCATATAGGTATTCATTCCGGGCTGGTTGTCGTGGGAAACGTGGGTAACGACCTGAGAATGAGATACTCGGCTGTGGGGGATACAGTTAACCTGTGCTCAAGAATAGCTGATCATGCCACCAGTGGAAAAATATATATAAGTGAAAACACATATAAGTTATTGCCCGGTCAACTAAATACAGAGCATTCAGAATCCATTAATGTTAAAGGGAAAAAAAGACCTGTAACAATATATAAACTTCAGTCAATTAAAGATGAAGCTGTTTCTGAATCTGCCGGAGAAGGAAAGGGATTTGTCGGCAGAAGAGAAGAAAAGGAGATAATATCACGAGCATTATCAAACGTATTGGAGAAGAAGGAACAAAGACTCCTGGTATGTGGTGAGCCGGGTGTTGGAAAGACTACATTGAAGAATGAGCTTGTTAAAATATCCACACCAGGGGGATTCTCTGTTTTTGAAGGCAAATGCTCCAGTTTTGAGACAAAGACTCCTTACTATCTCTGGTATACATTGCTTAAAGATATACTCAGAATCCCGGGAAACGCGACAGAGACTGAGATAAGGAACCAGCTGCATGATACTCTTTCTATACTAAAGATGAATGCAGAGGAGCCTTATCTCGCAACTCTATTATCTTTAAGATACGAGGAGATTCTTCTCGAAGATGATAAAGAACGCAGAAATCGAATCTTCGAAGCAGTGTACAAACTGATAGACAAGTTCAGCAGGCGTCAACCCTCTGTATTTATCCTTGAAGACCTGCACTGGGCAGACAGGTTCTCCAGGGAACTGTTAGAGTTCCTTATGAATAAAGATGAGTTTCCGCCATCCCTGTTCTACATAATCTTCCGTCCTGAATATACTGATTACAGGAACATAATGAACCGTGGTCACTTGATTAACCTGGACAGGTTGTCAGAGGAAGATATCCTTGAGCTTATAAAGTTGAGGATTAATGCTGGCTCAGTTCCTGACGAGTTAATGGAGTTAATAAAAAAGCGCACCGATGGAAACCCATTCTTCATTGAAGAGAGTCTGAAGACTCTTTTGGAAAATGAGCTTATCTTGGTGAAGAAAGGGGAAGTAGAATTGCTTTCTGAGAATCTGGGATCAGGAGTGCCAGATACTGTCCAGGGAGTGGTTATGGCACGTATTGACAGGCTTGAAGGGAGAATAAGGGATGTGCTTCTTAATGCGTCTGTGATAGGCAGGGAGTTTTCGAAAAAGCTGATTGAAAAGATTATTGATGGGAGAGATGATGTGTTATCTCATCTCGGTCATCTCAAAGGACTGGAACTAATTCTTGAGAGGGAGGAAGTTAAAGAGTTTGAGTATATTTTCAAGCATTACATGATACAGGAGGTTGCATATAATACTATACTCATCAACAAACGAAAAAAGCTCCATGGCCTTATTGCCGGGGCAATAGAAGAAATATACAGGGACAGGTTAAAAGAATTTTATGAACTCCTGGCATTTCATTACGAGAAAGCTGAAAAATGGGAGAAGGCTGCCGAGTACTATGGCCGGGCAGGGCGCAAGGTCAGGGAGATATATAGTGAAGAAGAGTCAAAAGACCTTTTTGATCGAAAAAACTATGCAATAGAAAAAATATACGAAACTGTTCCTGTTAAAAATAAATATAGAAAATTTTTTATTGGGTTATTTGGCGTATTTTATGTTTTATTCTTCGGCTTTGGTATGGTTTCGTTAATTAACATCATGATCAGGATAACTTTGTTCCCGGTCGAGTATGGAATTGATGAACTTACATCTTTTTGGGGTTTGTTTTCGTATTCATTCTGGCTAGCTATGACTCTAAGCGTTATATGGATCTTTTTTTCCTGTCTGTTCTGGGGTGTTATTCCTTTGTTAAACAAAATTAAGTTATTTGAGTTAATGAGTGACAGGCTGGAAATAATAAAATCAAATAATGAAAAATATATAATTTCATTTTCAGAAATTAAATTAATTAAAATATTTAAAAGACCGAAAAGATCAATACTGAAAACTAAATATAAAGAAATAGGGCATCAACATACTATGAAGAATTACAAATTGATTTCCCGGTTTAAACTTTGGTGGAAAGATTTATCAAAAATGTTTTATCAAATTGGACTTGAATATGTTAACGATAAAAAAGGAATTATTCATATCAGTAGAAAATCAGGAAGAAATTGGTTAAATTTCATTTTCCCATGGTTACATTCTCTAGAAAGAAGTAATCATCTGTTTTTATCTGTGCCTGAACCCGAGGAATTTTTTGATCAATTATTTGTTGCTTTTGAAAAATGGAAGAAGTCTGGCGTTAAAAACCTCAATAAGTCTTAAACAGGTGATCCCGTGACTATTTCTTATGAACAGGTATACGATAGTATTTCAACAATGTTGAGTTCCGGCGTTGATATTAAGGTGTCCCTTAATACCTCTGTGAAGGGCGCTAATAAGAAACTTCATGATGCAATTATGGCGGTAAAAAAATCTGTAGAAAAGGGAGATGCACTTTCCAAGGCATTTAGAAAGCAATCAAAGGTGTTTCCAACTTTTGACAGGATCCTTATTGATGCCGGGGAGAAATCGGGCAGATTACCGGATATATTCAAGGCCCTGGGGGACTGGTACAGGTTTAAGGCTAAGATACTCATGATTATTAAAGGAGGTTTAAGAAAACCAATAGGGAATTTGCTTGCAGCAGCATTTATCATGCCGCTGCCACTATTGTTTTCGGACTCAACTGGTAGCTATCCATTGTCTGTCCTGAAATTGCTTTTAATTTTTTTCGGCCCGGCATCTGCAATTGTGATTCTCTATATTAAATCGGATGAGCAGGGCAGTTTTCGGTTATTTATAGAAAAAATGGTTTTTAAGATCCCACTGGTAGGCAAAGCCATGAGAACCATGGCCCTTGGCCGGTACTGCTTTGGATTCTGGATGCTGTTTGAGAGTGGTGTCCCTATTGAAAAATGTGCACAAATTGCAACCGATCTTAGCGGCAATACATTGATTTCAGAAATGGTTGCTGGTGGCAGCAAGAGCGCCCAGCAGGGAAACCCTGTTTCATCAGGATTTTCTTCAGAATTACCAGGCGATTTTTTATCAATCTGGAAGGTCGGTGAGGAAAGTGGCCGCCTCAGTCAGACGTTGACAAAGCTTTACAAAAAACAAATCGAATTGGCGGAGAATTCTTTTTTAGAACTGTCCCAATGGCTTCCACGTCTGGTTTGGTCCTTAGTTATGATATATTTTGCATATTATATAATTTCATTTTGGAGTGGTTATTTTAAACAATATAATTGATTAGAATCACTTTATAAAAGAATATCAGGATAAATCTCAAATGCCATTATCTATTTGCCAGGTCTTTCTTCAAAAAAGGCTTATCCAGGTAGAATTTCATCCTCGAAACAATTCGATAATCATGTTGTATGCTGATGGAGAATTAAAATCTGTTTCTTCTGAGGGTAAGGAAAACTGGACAATCTCTTTTGAATGTGAGCCTGTCTCTTTTAATATCAATGCTGAAGGGGATTTAATTGCTGTTTTAGGAGTGGGGAAACTCTTTTTCTATAATCTTTTAACCATGCAGACTAAGGGTATCGACGTCGATGAGAAAATACAGTTGATGGAGTTTTATAAGAATTCAGTATTATTGAGCGGGTTTCAAAAAAACATTATCCTTGTGAAGCAAACCGGAAGTATACAGAAAAGCCTTGATTTTGATTTTTTTATCAGGCAGTTCACGGTGATCCCTGTAACCAACAATCTCATCATATATAACCAGGACCGTAAACTCCTTTGTACTGATATGAATGGAAAAACAATGTGGTACCTGGAGAACCTTATTATCCATAATAAAATCCTGGTATGTGAAAAAGGATACATTGGTTATTTTATTCTGGATCCTGATGATTTGATACAGTTTCATGTCAGCGGACAGTCATTTTTTGAAGTGACCGAGGAGCGTATATTAAAATGTTTTTCCATTTCATTTGATGGAAAATATCTTCTGGTCCTTGATTCTGAAAATGAATTGATAATGTTTAATGAACAAGCCAGTAAAATGTGGAATTATAAATTTGACCATAATATTAACCTGATGAAGATGTCCTCAAAAGGGGATTTTTTCCTGACTGTTGACAATGATAAAGTACTGACCTGCTATACTACCGATTCAATTGATAAAGAACGGGGAGAATTTTTTGAGTTAAAAGATGACAAAAGAGTGATGGACAAAGAGGTTGTATGGAGTATCCGGCCAGGAGGATATAATACAATCGCGTCTTTAAATTTGTTAACGGTAAATTCCACAGGGGACCTGTTTGGCCTTATCGGAAAAGACGGTTGTATAAATTTTTATGATGAGCAGGGGGGGTATAAATTTCATACGTCGTTCACTTCGATGGTGGATACTATAGAAATCAGCGATGTATCCCATTATGGATTTATCTATGGCGGTAAAGAGATGATTATCGCGGATATTAAGAATAAAGAAAAGAAATATATCCTGTTCAATAAATCTCCTTCAGGGAAACCGGTGATTAATTATCACTGCCGGAAGGTTTTTATGGTATCAAAAGAAAGAGAACTGTTAATCTATGATTTTAATGGCCGCCTTATTGATACTATTTCCCTCACTAAAGGCTACAATAAGATGATATCCTGTGAATCACATGGTGTCATTTTGATCAATGATGAAGAAATAAAAGGTTTTTCAGGAGAAGGAAAAGCTATCTTTACCTTTCCCATTGGAAATGAAGTTGCAGATATCTTCTTTAGTGATCCGGTATTGGTTTGCACTACCAAAGGTCACTCAATATTTTCAATTGATCTGTCAGACTTAAAATGGAAAAAAATGGTATTTAAAGACAGTGAGGGAGAATTTAAAATAGTATCGAATGATCCATTGTTCATTGCAACAGGAAATCAAAAATTATATCATCTTGATTCAAATCTTTCCACGATTTCAACCTATAAGATTAAATCTACCCACAGCCTGTTTTTTATGGATGGGGAGCATTTTTATGAAATCATCAGGAGGCGTGACAGTCTTTTTTGTTATGATGATAATAGTGAGATGGTCTGGCGTTATACTACCGATGAAAGAATAAAAGAATCTGCCCTGATGCGCGGAGGGCTGGTTTTTATCACTGAAGATTCAGCCCGGTATTTAGAACTGAAGAGCAAAGATAAACCCCAAAAAGATTTTTCACAGTACCTGGAGATTTAGCGTCCCTTCCGGGAGTGGTTGACATGACTATTCAAACATGTTTTAGAAGTTTTAATTAGACAGGATGAACAGGATAAACAAAATATTTTTTTGTCTTTCCGGAAGAAAGACAAAAAGGAATCATATTTATAACACACACAATAATCATAATTTCGACCATCAGGAGAGATCTTGGATAATATAGCCCAGACACCAAAGGCAGGGGCACGATCCGCCGTTGCTAAAGCTATGGCGGGACAAGTGCATCGTGCCCTTACAATGATGCACCTTGAATTAATACTAAATTAATTCAACCGCGAGTCTATTGAACTGGTTGGGATGGAGATTTTTATTCACACAACTAATGTTTCTACATGAGGGAATGAATGGACGATATTCTAAAAGAAATCAGTATCTATATAAAAGCACGTTATCCCATAATATACCTGGTAACATCGGAGGAGAGCAGGGCGGAAAAGCTACTTGAAAAGGCAGGAGAATTGAGTAAAAAGCCATGCTTCTTCTGGAGTGCGACAGGAGGATACTACAATACAAATAAGTTCGGGAAGGATACAAGTCCCCTGAACGCCTTGAATACCATAATGGATTATGCTGAACCGGGGCTATTCATACTCAAGGATTTTCATCCCTACCTGGAGGAGCCGATAAATGTACGTAAAATAAGAGATATTGTGGCAAATTTAAAGAAAAGTTATAAAACCCTTTTTATAATTTCTCCCCTCCTGGTACTGCCGCCGGGGCTTGAAAAAGATATTACTCCGGTCGATATTCCCATGCCTTCCACGAAGGAGATAAAGCAGGTCCTGTTACAGCTCATAAACCCGCTCAAACAGGCGAAAAAGATAAGTGTAAAGCTGGATGATGACCTGGTGGAAAAGGTTGTTAACGCCTCCAGGGGACTCACTGAAGGTGAACTGGAAAACCTCTATGCCAAGTTAATTGTAAGTAACAGGGCATTTGATGAAAGAGATCTCCCGCTTGTCGTAGCTGAAAAGAAAAAACTGATACGAAAATCAGGCCTGCTTGAATATTATGATTTCTCGGAAAGCATAGACACTGTCGGAGGACTGGATAAGTTAAAAGGCTGGCTCAATCAAAGGGGAATGGCTTTCAGTCAAAAGGCCAGAGAATTTGGACTGCCGGAGCCAAAGGGAATGTTACTGCTGGGTGTGCAGGGATGTGGGAAATCGCTCGCTGCAAAAGCGACTGCCACTCTATGGAACCTTCCTCTCCTGAAGCTTGACGTGGGAAAAATATTTGATTCTTATCTGGGTTCATCAGAAAAGAATATCAGGGAAGCCATTAAAATAGCTGAGGCCCTGTCACCGAATATTCTCTGGCTCGATGAAATTGATAAAGCTTTCTCAGGTATGGGATCCCAGCACTCAGGAGATGGCGGAGTTTCAGCAAGGGTGTTCGGAACTTTCCTGACCTGGATGCAGGAAAAAACCTATCCTGTATTTGTACTGGCGACTGCCAACAACATTGAAAATCTGCCGCCGGAACTCCTTAGAAAGGGTAGGTTCGATGAAATCTTTTTTGTGGACCTTCCGATAAAAGAAGAACGGGAGGACATCTTTAAAATCCACTTCAAAAAAAGAAAACGTAACCCCGACAATTTCGATATACCGGGTTTTGTTGAAAAAGCAGAAGGATTTACAGGTGCTGAAATTGAACAGTTGATCATTTCGGGTCTTTACCTGGCTTTTGCTGAAGACAGGGAAATTGAAGATAAAGATATTTTTCGTGAAATTGAAGAGACTGTTCCCTTATCAATTACCTACAAAGAACGTATAGATGCACTCAGGTCCTGGGCGGAAAAGAGGGCCAGGGCTACTATTTGAGTCCTGCCGAAATGCTTTACTTAATTAAATCCAGGTCCCTGTATAATTCATCTTCGCACTCAGGACACATGCCGTGGCTAAAATCGGCTTCGGAATGTTTTTTGATATATGATTCTATTTGTGTCCAATAACCCTTATCATCCCTGATTTTTTTGCATTTGGCGCATATGGGGAGCAGGCCTTTAAGTGATTTTACCTCGCCCAAGGCCTGCTGGAGCTGTGCGTTTTTTTCGTTCAGTTGCTCGATAGTAAAGACCAGGTCGAGATGTGTCTCTACCATGCCCCTAAAAGCGGAAAGTACCTTATCCTGCATATTTTTCCACTCATTAACCTTATCATCTACAATACATAAAGTTCCGAAAATATCTCCATCCGGCCAGAAGAGAGGATACCCCATATAAGCAAGGTATCCTTCCTTAACAGCCATTGTTTCAGCCATTACAGGATCCTTCCTGGCGTCTGTAAACACCACGTGTTCTTGTTTCTCTATTGTCTTCCTGCAGTAGGCGGCGGATATAGGCATACGGATTCCTGCCAACATGGGATTAACAGGATTACTGCTGGCACGGAATACTTCAAGGTCAGGTGGATCTAGTCTGTTGATCATAACGCTGGGAACAGAAAGAAGCTCTGAAATATTATCAACGATTGTTTGCCATCGTTTAATAATATTTAGGGGGATCACTGAATTTTTTATTTTATATTTCATTTTAAATTAAGTGACAAAATATTACAGTAATTGAAGATAGTTGATACTATACGTTTCCGTTATGAAATTAAACCCTCAACTAAAAATATAATAAATATTACTATCAAATGGCCTGTTAAAATACAATCATCAAATTTTCTAAAATGTATCAGGTAATATAGTTAATATTCTGCTAATACACCTGAAGTTCTAAAGTCCCTATTGCACATATAAAAAACTTAAAAATCTTGTAAAGAATACTTTCCTTATGTAGAATGCTTTAAAATTTTTACCTGAATCCTGCACCCCATACCGTAGTGAGGCGCTTCAAGCCGTATGGATATTTGGTGCAAAATTAAGGTGAAAACTATCACATGAAGGAGTAGCGCAATGAAAAAAGCCGGTTTCCGTGTAGCTTCAATCTGTTTGATTCTGATCTCGATACTGCTTTTACCATGCTCATCTTCAGCAAAAGGATTGATGGAATTTGATTCACAGGCGAAAGAATTCCTGAAGAAAATGACGCTTGAGGAAAAAATAGGGCAGATGACTCAGCCGGAACAGGATCAGGTTCTGGGCAATGAAGGTGACATGCAGAAGTATTTCATCGGTTCGGTATTAAGCGGGGGTAATTCCGATCCTGCCGGTGGAAACAGCCTGAAGCAATGGACCAACCTGTATGACAGGGTCCAGGAAGAAGCTATGGAGACAAGGCTTAAGATTCCTGTCCTTTACGGAATAGACGCGGTACACGGGCACAGCAATGTCCTTGGTGCCGTCATATTCCCCCATAATATTGCCCTGGGGTGCACCCGTGACGCGGAGCTGGTTGAAAAAATCGGGCGTATTACAGCAAAAGAAATGCGTGCCACGGGTATTCATTGGACTTTCGGACCGGCCGTAACCGTTCCGCAGGATATCCGCTGGGGCAGGACATATGAAGGTTTTTCAGAGGACCCGGCAATAGTCCGAAAACTTGGAAAGGCAGCTGTACTTGGACTCCAGGGAAAGGATTTTTCCAATCCGCTGTCGGTACTGGCCTGCGCCAAACACTACGTGGGTGATGGAGGTACCGCTGCAACAACTGATCCCCGGCCCGGATTCCCGGGGCCTGGAGGACGCATGTGGGTTGACCAGGGAGATATGAAAGTGGACGAAGCTACTTTGCGCAGAATCCACCTCCCGGGGTATATTTCGGCCATCGAAGCAGGTGTGGGAAGCATTATGCCGTCCTACAGTTCATGGAATGGTGTTAAGTGTACAGCAAGCAGACGTCTCCTTACGGAAATCCTTAAGGAAGAGCTTGGATTTGAAGGCTTTTTAATTTCCGATTACAACGCGATCCACCAGATTGAATTCGGAGATCTTAAAAAATCCATAATGATCGCGATCAACGCGGGTATAGACATGGCAATGGAGCCTGGAGGGTATCGGGATTTTTTCAATAACCTGAAGGAGCTTGTAGAAGAGGGAAAAGTCCCCATGTCCCGAATAGACGATGCTGTTACGCGTATTCTGCGCGTAAAGATTGCAATGGGACTGATGGACAAAAACCGTTCACAGATGGCAGATCGTTCGCTGCATAAAGTATTTGGATCAAAAGAACACCGTGCTCT
Organism: Thermodesulfobacteriota bacterium; assembly: GCA_042573485.1. GTDB lineage: Bacteria > Desulfobacterota > DSM-4660 > Desulfatiglandales > HGW-15 > JAAZBV01. Next base: position 10,064 of record JBHPCX010000067.1, read on the forward strand.
TGCAAGGGAAGCAGTCCGCAAATCAGTTGTGCTCCTTAAGAATGATAAACAGACTTTACCAATATCGAAAACAATATCAAGAATTCATATAACCGGCAAGAGCGCTGATAATATCGGAAACCAGTGCGGCGGATGGACGATCCGATGGCAGGGACAGACCGGCAATGTAACTCCCGGAGGTACAACCGTCCTTGAAGCCGTTAAGGCCGCAGTATCAAAAGACACTAAAGTAAGCTACTCTCCGGATGGAACAGGGGCGGAGGGGGCGACCCTGGGTATTGCGGTAGTAGGAGAACTGCCCTATGCTGAAGGGATTGGTGACCGGTCAGACCTGTCACTGGATGAAAAGGATGTTACTGCGGTAAATAATTTAAAGAAGGCGGGAATCCCTGTTGTAACCCTTGTCATCTCCGGACGGCCCATGATTGTAAAGGAAATACTGCCGGAAACCGATGCCCTGTTGGCTTCGTTCCTTCCCGGAACAGAAGGGCAGGGGATAGCTGATGTGCTATTCGGAGATTACAATCCTACAGGAAAACTCTCTTTTTCATGGCCCAGGTCCATGGAGCAGCTGCCGCTCAATATTAATATGCCTGAAAATGAATATAACCCGCTTTTCCCTTTAGGATATGGATTGAGCTATGAAAAAGTAAGTTCAAAAGCGGATAAAATTATTGATATCGAAACGTGGAAAGCCAATAGTAAACCTGAAGAGAAAAGGTTCATTAGTACTGTTGCTGTGAATTTATAAGGAGAGTCATACTTGAGATTATTGTGTATTTAATTGTTTGAAAAAAATTTCATTTTACATGCCGGGAATTTACGTTATGGATATAGTGAAAATAATTAACTGGCTGAGAAGCGTAGAATATCTTGCCGGTAATGTTTATCTTGAGGCTTCAAACAAATTTGCTTCAAGTCAAAAAATTTCCGCGTTCCTGTCAAGATTACACAATGAAGAAGAATGGCATGCTTTATTGCTGGGTAAAGCATTGGAGGCTATTCAGGATAAAGAATCACTCCCAAAATTTGGAATACGCATAGACTCGGTCACCAAGGAGCATATAGAGAGTCCATTCAAAGATTTATACTATTTAATGAAGAACGATACATTAACAAAAAAAGAGCTGGTCAATTATATTATTAGGGCAGAGTTTTTTGAGTGGAATAGCATTTTTTTATATACGATGAAATTAGTTGGGGATTTTACTTCTGAATTTCAATTTGCCACAGCAACTATTGAATCACACAGAGAAAGGATACAAAAATTCCTGGAAGATCTTCCTGAAGATATTATGCCCCCTGAAACCCTTAAAGAATTAACTAAAATATGGGATAGAAAAATATTGATAGTTGATGAAGATGAATCCTTTAGGGGGTTTCTGTCTGATGTACTGAAAAGCATGGGGAAGGTAGAAGAGGTCTCCAATGGGCAGGAAGGCTTAAAAAAGATCAAAGAAAATTTTTATAACGTGATTTTATCGGAAATCAGCATGGATAAAATGAGCGGTATTGATTTCTATCAGGAAGCTATCGGGCTAAATCCGCTCATTAATCGCAATTTTCTGTTTTATTCCTATGAAATATCAACTGAATCAAGGGAGTTTATTCAGGATAATTACCTGGCTTTTCTGGAAAAACCAATCAGCATCAGGAAACTCACACAGCTGGTTCAGGATATAATAGATAAGACACTTTAAAATATCCCGATGGAATCCTCAATAAAGCCAGACCGCAAAAATCAGTTGCTTTCAGAACCATTTTCTTCTGCCAGGCTTATCAACTTTTTATATGATAGTTCCATTATATCCATCAAACTGTCAGGGGCAAATTTCCCGGTTGAAGCTGCCTGCATTGTAATATCAGCGGCTTTATGTAAAAGTTCCAATTTTTGAGAGTCGTTTAATTCCATAATTTATGACCTCCTGAAGTATTAAGAATTAGGTATTTATAATAAACAAATTATTACACAATACATGACTAAAATAAAGACGTGAGAATATTGATTTGATACTGTACCAGGTGTTCCAAAATGAAAGCAAATAAACAGATTGACTATTCCATTATCATTCCAGCCTATAATGAGGAAGAGTACCTGCCTGATACACTGGCAAGTGTTAAGGAATCTATGAATGCTCTCGGTCAATTTAACGGTGAAATTATTGTTACTGACAATAACTCTACTGACCGTACAACCGCGATTGCCGAAGAATCAGGTGCACGGGTTATCTTTGAAGAACACCGGCAGATTTCCCGGGCACGTAACAGGGGAGGGGAGGAAGCCCTCGGCAGATATCTAATCTTTATTGACGGCGATACAATAATATCTCCGGCTCTTTTAAAAAAGACTTTGAGAAGCCTGGAATCAGGAGAGTGTTGCGGAGGTGGCACAATTGTCGAGTTTGACAGGCATATAGCATTTATAGCGAGGTGTTTTCATAAAATCTGGCTGTTTTTATCAAGGACCTTCAAATGGGCCTGCGGAGCCTATGTTTTTTGTACCCGTGAGGCCTTTAACGGGACAGGCGGGTTTGATGAACGATATTACGCGTCAGAAGAAATACATTTTTCCCGGGCCTTGAGACTCTGGGGTAGGAAGAACGGGAAAAGGTTCATAATTCTTGAAGAACCCATCGTCACGAGCAACAGGAAAATTGTTTGGTATAATTCACGGGAATTCCTGGTAATGTTCCTTGGAATGTTGCACCATTTAAAACCCTTACAAAACCGGGATGCCTGTTATAAATTGTGGTATCACCACCCGAAAAAAAGGGATTAAATAGGCTGGCCTTTTAGGGTGCCACCGTCGCTCGTTGAGCTATGGCGAGCCAGGAAACGCTATTAGTAAAAGATATTTTCGATTGTAAGTATGCTGTAGCCCAGATCGAGGAATACCTTGCAGCCATCATCCCTCGACCCCGCAACAAGTGAGGGGCAGGCTTTGATCGGGGGATCCATTTTATCAGTAGCGAAAACAAATTGGTTTCCAGGCCATGTTCCTGTTTGCTAGTGATATATAATCCGACACATGGGTTAAAAAAAAGAAGGTTGCTTTTGATATAGTATTTTTGTAGGATAGTTTGAAAAAAAGAAAGTAAGGAGGTAGGAAATGCTTTCAAAACTTACTGCAAAAAACCAGATAACTATTCCGAAAGATGTGATATCCAGGCTGCCGGATGTTCAATATTTTGATGTGAGTTACAGCGATGGAAATGTAATACTGAAACCTGTTAAGGTCTATGATACAGACCTTGATGGGATAAGAACTAAAATGCAAAAACTTGGAATATCGGAAAAGAGTGTAGAGGAAGCTGTCAGTTGGGCTCGAGAAAAATAAACAGAGTAGTTATTGATACCAATGTTCTTGTTTCCGGAATGCTTTTTAACGGTGTTCCCGGCAGGCTTATTTCTTTGTGGAAAAAGAAACATATAATTCCCTTATGTTCAAAGGATATTATAGATGAGTATCTGAGAGTTCTTGCCTATCCTAAATTTAAACTTACTGATAATGAAATTGAGTACCTTTTAACCGCGGAGATTCTTCCATGGTTTGAACCTATCAATGTTCCGGAAGGAAAACCTTTTATAAGAGAAGACCCGCCTGATGATATCTTTATATGGTGTGCGGTTAAAGGGAAGGCAAATTATATCATTTCAGGGGACAATCACTTATTGAAAATGAAAAATTCTCCGGTCCCTGTTTTGTCCGTAAGTGACTTTTTAATGCAGTTTGAATAGTCGTTGTTAGAAAAATATAAAAGGGATTAAGAATATTTCTTAACCCCTTTATTTTATTGAATGGCGGAAGTGCATGGGAATCGAACCCACCCAACGAGGTTTTAGCCCGTTGCACCGGATTTGAAGCCCCTTTAATTCCTTGTAATATCAAATGGTTAAGCTATCGTGTCCTGAATTTGTCCTAAGCCCTGCATCACTTATTTATTATCTTAATACTACTATTATATTTGTAATGCAAATGTAAAATCGCTTGCATGACAGATGATTCTATGTACAATTTAATAATCATATGAGTTTCAAAGCCTACACAGACAATCAGTGTTGATCAACCGACAATAACAGGTGAAGTATTAAAAATTGATGAATATCATACCCACGCGGGAAACAGAAAATAACCGGATGAAAGTGCTACTGGTGGACGATGACCGGAAGTTTTGTCGTTTGGTGCAGAACTACCTGAAACCTATGGGATTTGATGTAAAGGTAGCCCACAACGGCATCGATGGGCTGGAAAAAGCTACTTCTGAATCGTTTCATGCCGTTATTTTAGATATCATGATGCCAGGAGAAGACGGTTTCGGAGTACTGCAGAAGCTTCGCCAAGAATCAAACGTGCCAGTGTTGATGCTGACAGCTCTGGGAGAAGAGGCTGATCGAATTATGGGTCTTGAAATGGGAGCAGACGATTACGTCCCAAAAACCTTTTCTACACGCGAACTCCTGGCCCGGCTTCGGGCGGTTATTCGGCGCCATTTAAACACTGAAGCCAGTAAACCTGACATTCAACTTAGCGGTATTATGATAGTAGGTGGATTAAAGATCAACCTTAAGTCCAGAACCGCCTCATTAGACGGGCATGATCTTGACCTCACTGCTTTTGAATTTGACCTGCTGACTGCTTTAGCCAGATCAGCCGGATGTGTATTGACACGAGACCAGCTTTTAGATGCCATGGCTGGTAGAGAGTACGAAATCTATGACCGTTCGGTAGATGTCCATATCTCTACTATCAGAAAAAAACTCGGAGATGATCCCAGGGAACCCCGGTACATAAAAACCATCCGGAGTGTGGGATATATGCTTCAAACCCAGGAAGGTTAGAAATGAAGCCATTATCCACTCTTTTTACCAAAATTCTTATCTGCCTTATAGTAAACCTGTTCCTTGTGGCAATTCTTTTGATTGCATTTTTTAATTTCCAAACCAGGGTGGATTTACATACTATATTGGGAAGCTGGGCATCGGACCGCTTGAAAATCGCAGCAGAACTCATTACTCATGATTTAAGCAAGAAACCTTCATCCGAATGGCAGGAAATCCTCACCAGACATAAAAATATTAACCAGGTCGATTTTGCACTGGTAACCAACGACGGTACAATTTTTGTTTCTGAAGGGTTGTCTTTGCCGAAAGAAGTAGTTGATCGGGTTACATCAACCCACAACCAGCGAAAACCTGAAAGGTTCTCAATCATTCCAAAGAATAATCATCACAAAAAACGATTTTTTGATAAAGAGAATCGGTTTAATGAAAAGAGACTTGTAATGAATACAGGTAACCCGGTGATGCACTGGATGGGAATACCCGTATTGGTTTCGGCGAATGATAATCTACGACCTATCCCTGCAATGCTGATAGCCGGTTCCAATTCACTGACAGGAAATGGATTTTTTTTAGATCCAATGCCATGGATTATCGCTGCTACATCAGTAATTCTGATCTCTGTTCTGATGTGGATTCCCCTTGTTCTCCACATCACCAAACCTTTGAGACGAATGACTATCGCCGCTGAAGAAATAGCTAAAGGGAAATTTGGTCAAACTGTTTTTGAGAAACGTCACGATGAGATAGGACGGTTATCGGAAGCTATCAACCACATGACGTCGAGGCTTCGAGGATTTGTAAACGGTCAAAAGCAGTTTCTAAGGGATGTCGCTCATGAACTAGGTTCCCCAATTGGCCGAATACAGTTTGGTATAGGTATCCTGGAACAACACATGAATAAAGAAAATAAAAAACACCTGGAGGATGTTGCAGAGGATGTGACTCACCTTTCCAATCTTGTTAATGAACTTCTTTCATTTTCCAAAGCAGATTTGAGCCCTGAGAAAGTCAAGCTGGAACCCTTGAAACTTGAGCCAATAGCAAAAAAGATTGCACACAGGGAAGGAATAACCTCCGATGAAATAGTTCTGGATATTGACCCTGATCTTAGTGTAATGGCAAACCAGGATCTTCTTTCCCGGGCCCTTTCCAATCTGGTTCGAAATGCGGTAACATATGGTGGGCAGGCCGGGCCAATTCTAATAGCAGCAAAAAAAGAAGGAAATAATGTTACTATAGAGGTTCAGGATTCAGGTCCCGGTGTCCTTGATTCCCTTATAGATAAAATATTTGAACCTTTTTTTCGACCTGAAATCTCCCGGGTCAGAGAAACTGGTGGTGTAGGACTCGGCCTATCCATTGTAAAAACCTGTATGGATGCCTGCCAAGGTACTGTTACCGCCCGGAACCTTCATCCTAAAGGATTTTCAGTGGTCCTTAATCTGCCCCATCCATAATAATTAACATATCGGCAACTTACCACTGATGATGGCGGTACTCTCGACTGCCTCAACATTTCCAGCTTTACTCTTTGAAACAATCATAAAGCAGCTTGTACAGTGGGCTTTACATTCCCATTACAAAAAATTATCGATGTTTAATAATTTCTTTACAATTCGGAGTTATAAATGAATCTATTCATACAAATTCAGGAGTAGATTCGAAAAATGATTTATTCAAACAAGCTCTTTTTCCCCCGCGTTCTCCACTTAGCTTTTATTCTGGTAATCATCCTTCCGATTTTCTCGATACCGCTTTATGCTGAAGAAATTCCCGATGCTGTTGTTAGGGAATTGTCAGAAGAAATAAAAGTCGATGGTATACTGGATGAGTCTTCATGGAAAGAAGTCCCAGGGATAGACAGCCTGACCCAGGTAGAACCACATCAGTTTGAAGTCCCAACAGAGCGCACGAAAGTCTGGTTTGCCTACAATAAGGATGCTCTTTATATTGCAGTGTTTTGTGAAGACCGCAATCCTGAGCAGATTGTTGCAACCGAAATGGTCAGGGATGCGCATCTGGACGATAACGACAATATAGAAATCGTTCTCGACACCTACCATGACCGCCGAAATGCCTATCTTTTCTCAACAAACGCTGTCGGAGCAATTGTTGATGGTCGCATAACTGAGAATCATTTTCCATCAATGGATTGGGATGGCATCTGGAATGTCCGGACTCATAGCACTGACAAGGGATGGTCGGCGGAATTTGAAATCCCTTTTAAGACAATAGGTTTCAATCCGGACATTTCCACATGGGGCTTTAACATCTCTCGGTATCTTACCCGCAACAGAGAAATATCCAGATGGGCTTCACCTTCTCTTGATGTAGAGATATTCCATGTTGAACGGGCAGGAACCATTTCGGGCATAAATGAAGCTACTCAGGGAATTGGGCTTGATGTCAAGCTATACGGTATTGTTGGTTTTAGCAGAGATATTATTGATTCAACCCGGATCACTGAGGATTACGACACAAACTTGGATTATGATGGCGGTGCAGATATTTTTTATCGGATCACTTCCAACCTGGTTTCCATCACAACCATAAATACCGATTTTGCAGAAACCGAGGTGGATGCACGACAGGTGAACCTCACACGATTCCCTTTGTTCTTTCCGGAAAAGCGGGCCTTTTTCCTGGAAGATGCTGGAATTTTTGAATTTGCCAAAACACCACCCATGGGCCCTCCTGATCAAAATATGGGCGGTGATATCATACCTTTCTTTTCCAGACGCATCGGATTGGTATTCGGAAGTGAAGTGCCGATTAGAGTCGGCCAGAAATTTACCGGGAAAGTCGGGCGTTTTGATGTTGGATTGCTGGGTGTTCGGACCGGAAGCCTGGGTGCATCTGAAACTATGATCGGACAATCCGTTGAGAGTCAGGATCTTTCCGTGGGACGTGTAAAGGCAAACTTTCTGAAACAGTCCTATATCGGGGCAATATTTACATACGGTGATCCAACGGGATTGACTACAAACCGTATGGCTGGAATCGATTTCAAACTGGCCACATCAAATTTTCTTAACAAGAATAAAAACCTCAGCCTGGTTCTATTCGGATCAAAAACCCATACAAGCAACCTGGAAGATAGTGACAGTGCATACGGTGGAACCATATCTTATCCAAACGATTTTATAGAAGCGGAACTCAAATGGATGAAGATTGGAGAAAACTATAATCCCGCTCTGGGCTTTGTGCCCCGTGGAGGGATTCGGGTTTCTTCTGTAACGGCTGAAGTATCCCCCAGACCAAAATTCAAGTATATTCGGCAAATGGCTTTTGAGTTTGCTTATAGTGATTATTACAATTTGGCTAAACAGTCATGGGAGTCAAAGGAGCTCAGGCTGAATCCAATACGATTGAACCTGGAAAGCGGCGAATTTTTAGGATATGATTATACCTACAATAAGGAACAGCTTTTTGATAACTGGATGATTAATCCAAGACTTGGCGTAACACTTTCACCTGGTGTATATTCTTTTGGTGCTCACAAATTCTTTTTCATGACCTTTCCGGGTAGACCTCTGTCCCTAATGACTGATTTCGGTTTCGGTGACTTCTATTCCGGAACACGTCGCGAGTTTCATGGAGAATTAACCTGGAGAAAAGACCGCCATCTTAACACTTCTATCCTATTCAATAAAAACTGGATTAAACTGCCAGAGGGCAATTTTAATACCAGCCTTGTAATGTGTCGTGTTAGCTATTCATTTACACCGTTAATCACTCTAACCAACTTTGTGCAATATGACACTGAAAGCCGCAATGTCGGCCTGCAAAGTCGGTTACGCTGGATCATGGAACCGGGGAAGGAGTTTTTCTTTGTGCTGAACCATAACTGGCAGGAAAATGTAACATTTGACCGGTACGAAGACCAGACTCGTTTTCGTATCAAATTCAATTATACCTTCAGGTTCTAATATCTATTTTGATGTGCCAATAATTATATCTTGCAACAAATACTAAGGGAGAATTGAATATGTTAGAAAAAGAAAAATTCAGTATCAGACGTTTTGTATCAGTAATGACTCTATGCACGTTTTTAATAACAGGATTTTCAGGACTTGTTCTCCTTTTATCTCACGAATCTCACGCACCAGGCGGAATATTGGTAAACTGGAAGGGAATACATGAAATCGTTTGTATTTTCTTTGTAATAATTGGAATTTGGCACTTTATCCTAAATTTCAAGGTCTTGTGCACGTATTTTACAGCTAAGGATAAAAAAATATCATTTCGAATGGACTGGGTAATACCTGTAGTGCTGGCAATAGTTTTTTTCACCGCTATTTTATT
>JBHPCX010000068.1:0-19206 GCA_042573485.1 Thermodesulfobacteriota bacterium
TATGGCGAATTGAAGACAATGGCCTCAAAGCGATTGTTAAGGATTTTCGTTATAACGGCTTTCTTTACAGAAATATAATTGGCCGTTTCCTGATATGGAGAGAAGCAAAGGCCTACCGAAAACTCAAAGGCTTAAAGGGTGTCCCGGTCTTTTACGGATCCATAGGCGGAATTACCCTTATTGTTGAAGAAATAGAGGGAACTGATATTGAAAAGATGGAGGTTGTTTCCTCCCTTGGTGATAATTTTTATAGGGAGCTGAAAAACCTGATAAAAGAGATCCATAAAAGAGGGCTGGCTCATTGTGATTTGAAAAGGGCGCCCAACATCATGCTGGGAAATGATGGAAAACCCTATATCGTGGACTGGGCATCAGCTATTTCAGAAAGGGAATTCAGGTTTTTCCCCATGAACGTAATTTATAAGCGTTTTATTAAAGATGACTTGAACGCCATTACGAAAATCAGATTAAAATACCAGCCTGATAAGGTAAGTCAGGAAGATAAGGACTTTTATACAAAGCGGAGCAGGATGGAGCGCCTTGTCAGGGCCATAAAAGACTGGTTCAAGGATTCTTTGAAGAAAATTGCCTAGCCTTTATATTATCTGAAATTTCTCATCTACAGAAAACAACAATTTCCAATTATCCTGTAAAGAGATCAGCACTGTTTCTTTAAGGGACATGATCGTTTGATTTTTGCCCGCTTGGTTTTGAAGTGTTTTTTTATTTCAAGGCTAAGTACAAAGGTTAAAAATCTTATCCGATATGATTAACAGGATGTACCGGATATTTTTTGTTTTTCCGGAAGAAAAACAAAAAGGAAGCATGCTGTCGAAATAGTAAATTAGCCAACTAAGAACGAACCTGAATATATTGCACTTTCTTTGTTATATTGCATAATTTATCCCGCATAGCGGGATGAATCTTTCACTCTTTCTTCTGGGAAGAGTGAAAATAAAAAATCCAAATAATTCCTGGCCTAGACCTGGTATTACTACATTATGCTAAATATTACGCATCGCACTCGAATTATCTAAAGAGTATTTAGATATTCTGTCACACCAGGGCGGGCCTGTAAATCCTGTCTAATAAATCTTTATAGCTTTTTCCCTCTGCAGTTCGGACAGTAACCGGTAATATCAAAGCGGTGATCGATTATTTGAAAATCATTTTCGATACCAATTTTATTTTCTATTTCCTTTAGCCTTTCCTCGTAAAACTCTATCGTTTTTCCACAACCTATACATCTCATATGGCAGTGATGACCATGACCATATATATGTTCATAATGCATGTGGCCATCCTCAAGCCACACTTCTCTTATGAGCCCGCACTCCATAATCAATGGTATGTTTCTGTAAATGGAAGCTTTTGAGATTTTACTTCCCTTTTCACAGAGCCGTGAAAAAAGCTCATCAACATCAAAATGATCATGCCTTGAAAATATTTCAGCTATTATTTCTTCTCTTTCAGGAGTGTTTCGGAGACCTTTCCTGGATATAAACGCCCTGAACAGATCAATTTCATCACCCATTATCACCTCCTGTTGCAACTTATTATCAATAATATCCATGAGGAGAATAAATGTCAATAACAGCTAAGGCTTGGTACCAAAATCTTTATGATTTAAAAAAGTTTCACCAACCAATGTTGAGTTTTTCAACACCACAATATAGTGGGGTAACTGTAAGTGACTGAACACAATAATAATTTTCTTATTATGCAGAAAAAATATTTATTAATAGAGAGTGTAATACAATATATGGAAATATTCTTGACCTTTACCACAAATTATTGTATAAGGAGCTAATTTTTGCTTATTCTTCCAATTCTAGGGTGATTATATGCCAGATTTAAATTCAGTGAATGGAAGACGGGACTTTATTTTTAAAAGTGCTGTTTTTTTCACTGGAACCCTGCTGGGGCTTAAATGTCATTCAAAGGCATTTGCCAGCCCATGTTCTGTAAAAAACCCGCAACTTGCAATTATTATAGATGATATAGGTTTCAGCAGGTCCCGCCTGAATAATTTTTTGAAAACAAGAGCCCCGCTTACATTTTCCATATTGCCAAGGTTGGCTCATTCCAGATCATTTGCCAGGACAGTTCATGACCTTGGATATGAGGTAATGCTGCATCAACCGATGGAACCGATTAATCCGAAACTTGACCCGGGTCCGGGGGCAATATATGTGAAGGACTCTCCCGGTAAAATTATAAATGTTATAAAACAGAATATCTCCGAAATACCTTTTGTTACCGGGATTAATAACCATATGGGTTCCAGGTTCACCGCAAGCCGAAAGGAAATGGAAGAGGCTTTATCTGCCATTAAGGATAACGGGCTATTCTTTGTGGACAGCCTTACAACAAGCATGTCAGAGGCCTACGGAACAGCCAAAAGAATGAACATATCTACGATAAGGAGAAATATATTCCTGGATAATATACAAAGTGTGTCATTGATCCTGGCTCAGCTTGACAGGCTGAAAAGGGTCGCGATGAATTGCGGCCAGGCCATAGGGATAGGGCACCCTTTTCCTGAAACAGCAGCTGCCATAAATCTGTTTTATAAGCAGATTAAGAAGACCAATATGTCCATGGTGCCCATCTCTCAACTTTTATCCTGAATTAATTCAGATTTCGGGGAGTGCAGTGGTCTTCAGCCTTTCCAGGTCATTAAGGCATGTAAGGTCATATGTGATAGGTGTTATTGTAACCATATTCTGCATCAGTAAATTTGTATCAGTATCCGCTGCGGTTTCATCCGGCAAGTATTCTCCCGTGAGCCAGTAATATGCGTTCCCTCTTGGATCAATCCGTCGCTCATATTTTTCCCTGTGGATGCTTAGACTTTGCCTGGTCAAAGAAACTCCCTTTATCCTGTTTTTTGAGACTGCCGGAATATTAACATTGAGCGCTGTATGACTGTTTATTTTATTGTTGCTTATATAACCGATAACTTTTTTACTGAAACTGGCGGCAAAACTGAAATCAGCATCTTTTCTGGTATCAAGAGAAAGTGCTGCTGAGGGTATCCCCAGAAATGTACCTTCAATCGCGGCAGATACAGTTCCGGAGTAGAGGACGTTAATACCTGTATTCGAGCCAAGGTTTATGCCTGAAAGAATTATATCCGGTTTTTTGTTTAAAAGTTCCTGTACAGCGATCTTAACGCAATCAGCCGGGGTGCCCTTTACTGCAAAACCGTAAAAGGTATTGTTTTTTTTAATTTCACGGACTTTTAAAGGATTCGAAAGAGTAATGGAATGACCCGCGGCACTCATCTCTGACTCAGGAGCTACAATTGAAACATCAAAGTCACTTATCAGTTCCTGATAGAGCGCGTTCAGTCCTGGAGCATATATGCCGTCATCGTTTGTTAGCAGTATATTCAAGAGATATCTCCTTTTATCGAATTGATATTATATAACAGATATCTTTATAAAAATATAGTTAAGGTGCTTTTACACAATTTACGTTAACAACATGTTAATAGATTATTACCTGAAAGGGCAGGACTTATGATGGCCGACAAAAGTGATGACAATATCTATTCCCGGGGATTAAACACGGTTCTACAATTCAGTGCTCTTATTAATTCCTCTCTACATATCGAAAGGGTCCTGGATAATGCCATGAAGTGCGCTGAAGAGTTTATTGATGCAGAGGCAAGCACCATATATGAAATAGATGATGAAAAAAAGGATGAATTATTTATACGCCTTGCCAGGGGAGAAAAAAAGGAACCTGTAAAAAAAATCAGGTTAAAGGTTGGAGAAGGAATTGCCGGTTATGTAGTACAGACAGGAAAGCCGATGGTAATCCAGGATGCACAAAAAGAAGAAAAGTTCAGTGAAAAATTTGATAAAATGACAGGCTTTAAAACAAGATCATTAATATGTGTGCCTTTGATGCTTCATGGTAATATTACCGGTGCTATTCAGGTTCTGAATAAAAAAGCGGAAAAGGGATTCACCGAGCAGGATCTGGAAATACTGACAAGTCTTTCTCAGCAGATCGCTGTGGCTATCGAAAACGCGAGGTTATACAAGCGTCTTGAAGAAAAATTCCAGGTGACCGCCCTTGAATTAAAAAATGTTCAGGAGAAACTGATTAGAACAGAAAGAATAGCCGCGATGGGTAACCTGGTAAACGGTATAGCTCACGAAATTAGAAATCCAATAACAGTGATAGGAGGGTTTGCCAGAAGAATAAAAGATAAGTCCGCAAATAACCCTGAATTCATTAATTATTCCGATATTATACTGGGTGAAACGGAAAGGCTGGAAAGGCTGGTAAAGCAGGTGCGTAAACTGGCGGATGTTCAAACAGCTAATCTGCAGCCCGGAAGCATTACTCCGGTATTGGAAGAAACCGTAAAAACTTTTAAATCTTCAGCTGAAGAAAAGGGTATAGAGTTTGTATCAAATGTGCAGGATGATCTCCCTTTGATTAATCTTGATGAATCCCAGATGGTTACAGCCCTCTCCAATTTATTTGAAAATGCATTTGAATCCATGAATCCAGGAGGAAATTTTTCCCTTAAAGCCGGGCAGGAAGAAAACATGATTATTCTAACATTAAGTGACACCGGTTCCGGGATCGCGGATGATGAGCTTGATTCAGTTTATGATCCCTTTGTTACATCAAAAACCAGCGGCGCAGGACTTGGTTTAAACATGGTTCATCAAATTATTTCAAATCATTATGGTGAGATCAATATTAGCAGCACCCCGCTTAAAGGTACTACCGTTAAGATTATGTTGCCGATCTTTCATCAGAATAATAATTCTAATCTATTGACCTAACCGGCATAATAAATGCCCTTTCATTAGTACTCTGCTGTTTTATTTTCCCATAATAAAGCAACACGGTGTATGCGCGGAGAGTACGGCTTACCGAGGAAGTCTGTTTTGGTTTGTACCTTGTCTTTGACCAATAGGGCATGTGACTGATTATATTTTCAAAGGGGTTAGGCTCAATCAGTGCCGGATATTCCTTATTTTTGTCTAATATTGATTTCCATTCTATTATTGTAGGAAGCCGCCAGTCTGAATAACCCGCCAGCCTGAATTTCTTACATTTTTCCTGTGCCTCTTCCCATTTTGCAGCGGAAAAAAAATCCAGGCGCCAACCATTTTTTACCCACATTAAACTTGTCTTGTTATCAGTTACAGTACCATCTTGATTATCCACAAACCTTTCAACATCCATTATTAAGGAATCATCTGTACTGCCTGCGTCAATATCCTCCAGTATGGGATCTTCATCGGGAATATCGATTTCAGGAAATTCACGAATACCAAAATAACTTACCAACCCTTGTTCTTTCAAATCATTCCAGCATTCTACGGCTGTTTCCCTGTCTTTATACTTGCCAAGGTATACACGGTGCCAAGTACCTTTACCCGGGACATCCTCTGTTACAAAAAAAATGAATTTCCCTTTTTTTGACATGGTATTTACATAGTTATTGGCGTTTTTTAGATCTCTGAAAGAAGCGATATGTATGCTGTGGCAGGAAATTTCCTCAGAGTATATGTTATTTGAAAATAGAAAACAGGATATTAGAAAAAGAAAAAAAATCCCTTTGAAAAATCTTTTTTCTGTTTTAGGGCTGTTCATGTAATCCTCTCCTTTTGATAATCCGGGATTAATTTATTCCAAGGCCGATATTGAATCCATGTGAAAACAGATATCAATTACACAGAAAAGCCTTCATAATTTGAAGGGTATTTTTTAGACTAGTTTAATAGAATAGTGTATTGCTACGGGTGATTCGTCAACAACTTCTCTGCCAAGGCCGATTATTCCCTTGCCAAGAAGTGTTGCTTCATCCCTTTTTAAGGTTACACTCTTTTTCCCCTGAATCAAAGCGAATGTACCATTTGTACTTTGGTCAATCAGGATAAACTTCCCCCTCCGGTATTCAATCTTGGCATGGGACCGGGACACCCTTCCATCATTTACAACAACGTCATTATGATTCTGACGTCCAAGGGTTACGCTTGGCTTATTCTGGTCTACTAATACTGTTCTACCCTGAAAGGTCAGTTCCATTTGAGATTCTATTTTAAATGCATCCGGGGAGTCGTCTACCATAACGGTTGCGTCCTGCTGCTCCCAGACGACCTCAAAAATATCCATTTTACCGCTTTTCCCTTTGACAGTGGTGGTGTCTATTTTTCTTGCTTCACTTTTATGTTCCATGCTCAGGGCATCAACCGTATCCTGTGTGGTAACAATCTGACGTTGTTTAGCCATGGCAACCATTCTTGCCGACACATTTACAGCATCGCCAAATACATCATTTTCTTCACGTATAACAGGGCCATACTGAATCCCTACATAAATATTTGGGGGTATAACACCCGGCATATCACTTATGAGTAACTGTTCAAGCTCTCTGTTCATGGTTATTGCAGCACCGACAGCTTGATCAGCACTGGGAAATGTACACATTATTTCATCACCAATCGTTTTTATTACTGTTCCGTCATATTGAGCAGTGATCCTTGCAAGCAAAGAAAGGCAGTGACCTATAAGGCTTTTGGCCTTTGTATTGCCCAAGGTCTCATACAATGTTGTGCTCTTTGCGATATCTGCAAAAAGAATTGCCAGTGTTACATTTTCTCTTGCCATGTCTTTTTCCTATACCAATTAGTTAATTCTTATAAAAGCATTAAAAGGATTTATATTATCTTAATATATGATCATATTCCGATGTATCAAGTTTTACAGACAATCACGCTTGTATTATCCTTGCCTCCCGCGTCAAGAGCGGCAGTAACAAGATTGACCGTCGTATCATCCACATCATTGCTTTCGGCAATGATTCCGGCTATTAGATCATCGTTCACCATATCGTTCAGACCGTCACTGCATAAAATATAGAGATCATCTTTCCGGCTTTCTTCCCAGTTTATATCAGGTATCACGTCTTCCTTCGGCCCAATGGCTCTCGTAACTATATTTTTAGCAGGTTCTTCTCCTTCACTTCCCCTTCGTTTCCATTCATTATAGGCAGAATGGTCTTCCGTCAGCTGTGTAAGTGTGTTGTCTCTATACCTGTATAGACGGCTGTCACCAGCATGAAACCAGACAACATACTGGCCTTTTACCTGAACAAGGCCCACCAGTGTGGAGCCCATATGCCGTTCAAGACCTTCCTCCAGGTTTTTATCATGAAGCGTTTTGTTTATTTTGTTTACACCTTTGTCAATCAACGAAAACAGGCTTATAACTTCAGGAGGAACACCTTCAACATTGGTAATCTCTCCAATTTCATATTTGATTTTTTCAGGGACAAGATATTCTGGGAATAAATCAATTATAGTCTGGCTTGCTTCAGCGCCGCGTTCATGCCCCCCCATCCCATCTGCCAGGAGGACAAAGTTGCCTCCCTTATCAAGGTATATTGAGTCTTGGTTTTCTGTTCGAATTGATCCGGTATCCGAAATTCCGGATGCCACAAGATGATCACTATTAACCTGGATATGTACTCGCTTATCTGGGTCCATTTAACTCTCACATGTTAAGGAACTCGGTTATTTTAAATAAGGCCTGAGAACAAACAAAATAAAATCTTAAACATTTTAAACAGTTTAACTAAATAGAATGATATGTAAGAATATTTTAAAGATAAGTATTATGTCAAGATATATTATGAATGAACAGCAAGTCATTTCACTGAAGACCTCTAAGTTAATTTTTTGTGCATGTTTTGATATTTAAGAATAAATTTTTATTGATAGGTTCAGATTATCAGCGGGTTTAAAAAACCTTAAAAATCAGTGCATTATAATAACACCTTTTTTATATCTTTTCCAGGGTCTTCAAGACCTTATCCGGAGTAATCGGATAGTCCAGGACCCATTTCCCGGTGGCATTGTATATCGCGCCCGCGGTGATTCCCGACAGAGCAGCGCCGATATTCTCACCGATTCCAAATGCACCGTAAGTGCCGTATCCCAGGTGGGTCTCGACGAGATGGCAGTCTACGGTCGGGTAATCATTCATGGTGCCGAGGTGGTAGTTGATATGGTCGAAGTTCAATCCGACACCGGTTTCCGGGCAGAATATTTTCTCTTCGGTCGCACTTCTCCCCAGACCCATAATCGCGCCGCCGTATTGCTGTCCTTCAGCCCCTTTTCGGTTGAATAGATGCCCTATATCATTGGCGCATACTACATTTGTTACAAAGACCATGCCGGTTTCAGTATCCACTTCTACTTCTATAAAATGGGCCTGCCTGCCCATGACATAGGTTTCTCCTCCCATCATTCCTCCTGACATCATACTCATGGGAGAACCAGCTTCCGGGTGGACTATTATGGGGTTTGATTGCATAAAACCGCCTACAACCTGGCTTACATGTCTCCTGTTTTCCGGTTTGGCCTTCTCGAAAACATAGCTGCCCCTGATATCATAATCCGCGGGATCTGAACTCAGAGATGACCTGGGCCCTCCGTTAGTGCCAAACATGAATCCCGGTATCGGTCCACCCATTGGCGACCCTGCCGCCTCCAGAATTTTCTGCTTAAGTTCCCGGGCTGCAGTAACCAGTTGAACGGTGGCATTGACAGTGCCGGTGGAACCGGCAGGTTGGGCCAGGCAAAAAGCACTGTTGTCCGAATGCTGCTCCTGAATAAGAACATCTTCGTACTTCATGCCCAGTTCGGCGGCTACGCAATGACGATAGCCGGATTCAGTATCTGTACCCATGTTGCATCTGAGCCCTATAATGGTGACCTTCCCATCCTGCAGTATCAGGCAGGCATAGGAATTGCTGACCATCGACATGGTTCCGCGCCCCCAATGCCATACGTTGATTGAAGTAAATCCCATGCCGTGCATTCGCCCGCTTTTAAGTCGCTTCGCGCCGGGGGCGTGCCACTTGCGGTCCCAGTCAATGGCCTTCTTCCCTGTTTCAATGACTTCCCTGAGGCTGTGCCTCCGGGGAAACCCGTTCTCCTTCTGATATTGCGTGATATGGTTCCAGTCGTGTCCCTCGCACCCATCGTTAATCAGCGCGACTTCGGTTGGGTCAATCCCGAATTTCCCAGCTACCATATCAAACATAACATTGTGGGGAACGCAGGAAGCCGCCCCATGGCGGAAACAGGCCTGGTGTCCCTTGTTGGTGAACGCCCAGGTCTGGGAACCCTTAATATTGGGAATTCTTGTACATTCAAACGTCTTGTCAATGGCTGGATTGCGCACCCCGAGCATGTGCCAGTGATAGGCAGTAATGGTCCCGTCTTTTTTGGCACCGACTTTACAGGTATATGATCCGTATTCATCGCCGCCGCAATAGAAACTGCTCTCGTCATATAAAAGCTTCACCGGCCTTCCATAGGCCCTTTTCGCCAGTAATACGGCCAGTTTAATGAATAGATCGGAATAGGCCAGCCAGGCCAGCCCCCCGAACCATGAACCCTGGTATGGAAACTTAACGGTTATTTTTGACCAGTGGGTACTGACCCCTGAAGTGTTTTCCTGACCGGAACCGGACATGTCTCCCATAAAAGAAGGCATTCCTGCGGGCCCTCCCATGGTCATCCCAGAACTGGTGAGGTTTCTTTGGGGATTTGCCTGATGATGCACCCACAGGTCGAGATAATCGTTCCTCCACCTCGCCACGCATACCATGGCTTCCACGCCGGCAGGAGAATTCATCTCCCGGTTAATCTTGTATTCTATTACACTGTCCGCTTCGGCAAAACCTTTCTCTACATCCCCGATTTCCCTCTCCCCTGTTTCCACCATATTGGGACTGCCGTTCGAGCCTCCATTAGGGTTGCCAAAACCGAAGCCCATTTTCATTGCTTCCGGCATAATCCTGGGTGCACCAGGCTTTGAAGATTCACTCATATCAAGGATAAACGGGTGCTCCTCCCATTCAATCTTTATCGCTCTCAGAGCCCTGTCGCACAATTCTTCACTGTCGGCAACAACGGCCACCCCCATGGGATGCTGGTAGAAATCACTTACTCCAGGAAGGTTGAGAATACTGTACCTGGCACCGGTATCAGCACCAACGCCCCGGCTGCCGGAAATATCGGGATCGTCGAATCTCATAATATCCCGCACTCCTACGATCTTTTCAGCCTCACTTGTGTCCATATGTTTAATTTTGGCATGGGCATAGGGAGACGTGAGTGTTTTTGCATATCGCATACCGGTGAGTTTCACATCCCTTGTATAGACCGCCTGTCCTGTCACTCTTTCAAAAGCATCGTGGCGGCTCATGTTTTCTTTTATTGTTCCGCTGGATTCGGGTATATCCCAGGTCCATGGTCGATTCTGATCTGCCATATTTTACTCCCGTCTAATGTGGTGATAGGTGAAATGAATCCTTTAATCCAACAGGTATCTCCCAGTTGAATAAAAATTATAGGAACCCCTGTGGCCCTGTTTGTTCCATCTTAGCTTTATGCGTCCGAACTCGTCCGACGCCAACCTCCTCCGCTGAAACTATGGTGGTCAGGCAGGCTATGGCCGGCGGTGTCCTCAGTAACTTGCTGCGGAGGATGGAAAGAAGGATACCTTTGTGGTGAATCATGATTATTTCAATCCCATGTCTTTTATTTTTTCAGGTGTTAATACTCCGCGCTTTATTATTTTGTCGGCAAGCTGTTCACAGAAATCACAGTCTATACATTCCCGATCGCAGGAAGTGACTTTTTCAAAGAATCCTACTGCATCCAGGCTGCGGTTATCCAGGTGCATCATGTAGGACATCCCGCAGGAATAAAGGTTGCCCGCCATCAGTTCAAGGAGATCGCCATCCCAGATCTGCTGCATATAAGCTTCCAGGGATCGGCAGATCATTTGCATGGAACTGGTTCTTCCCACCAGCTTGAAAAATGTGGAAATTTCTCCATACCGCTCAAGGTCTTCAGGACGAATCCATCCTGATTTAAGCATTTGAACAGGATCACTCTTCGTTATCTGAATACAGTTAAGACTGAAAACATTGTCTTCGCCCTTAGTCCCATCCGTCCCGGGATTTCTTGACTTGTGAGAGATATAATTGAAGTGAAACTTACGAAAAGGGCATTTGAGCAGGCAGCCCTCATTGACCATTAATTTAATCTCCAGCCCTGTTATTCCCCTGATCTTTTTCAGAAGTTTGAGGTTACGATTGATGTTTACGTCGGGTGTGAAAGAGTCTGCACCTGCCTTTTTATAGATTACAGCTTTATCTATACAGTCAATATCTCCAAGGACGGAAGCACAGATCTCCACCCGCGGAAAGTGCCTTCGTACTTCCCTGATATACATTGGATTTGCAATGGTTATGGCTTCCACACCATAATCTTCAAAGACCCTATTCAGGTAGTCCATAGTAGTATTCAACATGCTGGGCGAATACCATTCCGTTCCTTCACAAACAGAATTCATGAGCAGGTTAACACGTATTCCTTCCTGGTGTATCCTGTTTACAGCATCAGCGAAATCATCGAAGGATTGTGCGGGGGAAATTCGGCCTGAACCGGCATATTCCTGTGGGCCGGAAAGATATATCTCCCTTATGCTATTCCCGTTGCACTCTTTCCATTTGAAAATCTCGGTAAGGGTAGCGGGGTCGTTATTGTATGGAACAGAAAATTCAAGGTCACCCATGAAAATCTCCGAAAAAAAGATTGTAGCGGGTTGTAGGTTGCGGGTTGTAGGTTGTTAGTTGTATGTTGTGGGTTGCAGGTGGCTTGTTGTCTGTTGCTTGTAGAGAGCAATTTATTTTAAACCAAAATCATGCAATCACAAACAACAGACTACCCGCGACTAACTACAAGCTAGTACTGCTCTTTTGACCATGGTCCGCGCTATCTGTATCTTCCACTTATTTCTATTACCCGGAAGAGCTTTGGCTTTAGCAACAGCAGCAGCACCGGCTGCATCCGCGTTTTTTTCGTTGATGGACTTCCCCCTGATAAGTTTTTCAGACTCCAATACACGATAGGGCTTGTTGTGTACTGCATTGAGGCATATCCGTGCATCTCCTTTCCCAATCATGGCTGCGCAGTTTACAATGGGGAAATCTATTGAACTTCGAATAGCGAACTTGATGAATGAACTCTTAATTCCCTTCGCCGGTGTAGGCACCTGTATTTCTGTGACAATTTCGTCCTCTGCGAGTATGGTTGAACCCGGTACAGCCAGGTCCCAGAATTTTTCAGAATCAATCAATCTCTTGTTCGTTTTAATCTTTGCCTTCAGGGCCACCAGGGCTGGAGCCGTATCGCTTGGATTTACCGCCATACACCCTTTTACTGCCCCGAATATTGAATGGTACCTGTTCTCTCCCGTTATGGCGTAGCATTTTTTACCGCCCTTGCGTCTGCAATTGAACCTGTTGTCAGGAAGCCGGAAATACCAGCATCTCGTAAGCTGGCAGATGTTGCCGCCGATGGTGCCCATCTCTCTTATGTGGGGAGAAGCCGTCCGGTGTGCCGCCTGTACAAGCGCCCTGTAATTAGTTTGGACAATGTCGCTTTTTGCAATATCTTCCAGCCTGGTCAATGCACCTATTTTTAGCAAACCCGCTTCTTCCTTAATGTAGTCCAGGCCGGAAATGCTCTTGAGGTTGACAAGGACTTCAGGATACTCCGGTAATATTTCAAACCTCATTGTACCCAGAATATCGGTACCCCCGGCTATGGCAGATGCTTTTTCAGCCTTTAAAATAGAAACAGCTTCATCAACTGTTTCGGCATTGACATGTTCGAATCTTTTTATTGTCTTCATATTTATGACCTCTTTAATTTACATGCAGAAGCAGATTGTTTCTGGTTGGACGCTAGGTTTTCTTTAAAGCCTCAGCAGCCTCCACTACAGCCGGAGGATGCTGCTGGTAGGTGCCGCAGCGGCACAGGTTCCCACCAAGGGCATCCCTGACATCAGCCTCTGTCGGGTTTGGATTTCTGTCAAGAAGCGCCTTGGCCGAAGTTACAAACCCCGGTGTGCAATAGCCGCATTGAAAAGCGTTCCACTTGATATAGGACTGAATGATGGGATGCTTTTCTTTAGCAATGCCTTCGGCTGTTTCAATAATGGCACCATCACATTCGCAGGCCAGGGTTAAACAGGATAGAACCGGTCTGCCGTTCATGATCACAGTACAGGAACCGCAGGCTCCCAGGCCTCCGCACCAGTCCTTGGGTGAAGTCAAACCGATCTCATCCCTCAGGAGTTGCCGTAAACTCCAGTTTGGTTCAACATGAAAGCGGTACTTTCCGCCATTGACCGTTAATTCAATGGTTTTTGAATCCTCAGAACACGGGGAAGTGGCTTCAACCACATTATCCGCTTTATCCTGCTCTTGTGCCTTTGTCTCGGTCGTAAAGGCTATTGACCCAACTGTAGAACCGCCGATGACCAGGCCTGCATCCTTCAGGAATTCTCTGCGGGATAAGTTACCAAATCCTTTTTTACTTTTTTCTTCTTTGTTTCCTTTTTTTTCTGCCATTTTATATCCTTAACCTGAGCATAAAGTTTTTCAGATTTTCCCCAGGGCCTTGAGAACCCTCTCGGGAGTGGTAGGGTAATCAAGCACCCATTTTCCAGTAGCATTGTAGATCGCGGAGACGGTAATACCCGACATGGCCGCGCCTATGTTTTCCCCGATCCCGTAGGCACCGAAGGCCGCATACCCCAGGTGGCTTTCATTGGTCAGGCATGTGGTGGGAGAAAAGTCGTTCATCGTACCGATACGATAGTTGATCATGTCAAAATTCAGAGCAACTCCCGTTTTCGGACACCAGACATGTTCTTCCGTCGTACTTCTTCCCAGCCCCATGACGGCTCCTCCATATTGCTGGGCCGCGGCCCCCTGCGGGTTGAAAAGGTGCCCGACATCATTAACGCACACGATATTCCGAAGGTCAATGACGCCGGTTTCCGGGTCGACCTCCACTTCAATAAAATGGGCCTGGCGTCCCATGACGTACATCGTCGGGTCCGGTTTACCGTCTACGGTCAGGTCCGAAAGGGTTCCGACAACCGGATGAGCAATGGCGGGGTCCACATCCCAGAAGATATCGGCGACTTCACGTACGCTTTTTTTATTTGCGGGATTTGCCATTTCGAAAACCATACCGTCCTGAATATCGAGATCCCCGGGCTTTTTTCCAGGAAAAGCAGGGGGGCCTTCTGTTTTGAAAAAGTGGCTTGAGTTATAAGCGGGAGTTGGTTTTACGGCATATTCCAGGAGTTTCTGTTTAAGTTCTCTTGCGGCAAGCACCAGCTGTGTATTAATAAATCCCGTGGAAAAGGATCCGCCGGGCTGCCACATAAAGAAACTGCTGTTATCCGAACGGCGTTCCTGTATAACGGTGTCTTCATATTTCAAACCCAGCTCAGAAGCAACGATGTGCCTGGCCCCGGATTCCGTATCCGACCCGATGTCGCTTCTTACTCCGACAATCGCCGCAATCCCGTTACGCAGCATAATGCAGCCGAATGACGAGGCTGGCCACGGAGCCTGCCATGCCCATTCATTGATATGCACAAACCCGAGACCATGCATCTTTCCGTTGGGGAGCCTTCGAGTTCCGGGGGAATGCCATTTTTTGTCCCACCCGATAGCCTTCTTCCCTTTTTCGATGACCTCCTTAAGACTCCACCTTTGCGGGAAGCCGTTCTCTTTTTGATAGCGGGTAACCCAATCCCAGTCATGCCCCTTACAACCGTCATTTTTTAAGGCAATCTCCGTGGGATCCAATCCGAGTTCGGCGGCCACTTTATCAAACATCACGTTATGTGGAACGCAGGCATGTGCACCATGACGGATACAGATCTGGTGCCCCTTATTGACCAGGCCCCATTCATAGGTGCCCAGAATGTTTGGAATTTTCGTGCTTTCATATGTTTTTTCGACCACGGCGTTGCGGGGTCCGACCACATGCCAGTGGCAGGCCGTAATCGTACCGTCCTTTTTGGCCCCGACTTTACAGGTAAAGGTGTCCGCATCATCTCCCAGGGCGTAATGGTTGCTTTCATCATACAGCAGCTTTACAGGCCTTCCATCCGCGCGCCTGGCCAGTATCACTGCCAGACGTGTGAAACAGGCGGAATAGCCCAGCCAGGAAATCCCGCCAAACATGGAACCCTGAAAGGGCATTGTAACAGTTATTTTAGACCACTCCGCCAGGGGCTCGCCCTGTCCTTTCTCACCTTCGAAAGGGCTTACGAGGAACCACTGGGGAATGTCCTGGTGGTGCGCCCATATATCCAGGAAATCGCCTCGCCATTGAGCGATGCACACTGAAGGCTCCACACCGGCTGTCGAGTTCATTTCCCTCTTAATCTTGTACTCGATGATTTTATCGGCCTCCGCAAAACCCTTTTCAACGCTTCCGTACTCCAGCTCCTCGGCGCTCACGGTATTAGGTTCTCTTGCTTTTTCATGGGTACGGTTTACCCCGGGCATTATTTTTACGGCATCCGGCCTAACCGATTCTTCCATGTTGAGGATAAAAGGTCTCTCTTCCCATTCAAGATCAATCAGCCTGAGTGCCAGGTCGCATACTTCTTCACTTTCCGCTACAACTACCACACCCATCGGATGATTATAAAAATCACTGGTTCCCGGTAGGGTCAGAAGGCTGTACTGGCCGGATATCTCATACCAGGCCCCTGTCCCCCGCTCCCCGGAGATATCGGGATCCGAATATATCAGAATATCCCGGACACCCGGAAGAGCTTCGGCTTTTCTGGTATCTATTTTCGTAATCTTTGCATGTGCGTAAGGAGAGGTAAGAATTTTTGCGTACAGCATTCCGGGAAAAGTAATATCCCTTGTATATACGGCTTTGCCACTCACCTTTTCAAAGGCGTCCTGTCTCTCAATCGAAGGCTGTGTCTCCCGATAGTTTTCAGGAAGTCTCCAGGTCCAGGGACGATAATCCATTGACAATCCTTTCCAATCCTAATTTCTCACAGGGCTAAAGCATAAACTTAAAATCCACTTTTAAAACAAAAGACAAATCCAGTCAAATGAAAAGGTGTTCCGCGTAAATGGAAAAACCTCTTTGTTTAGTAGATAATTACCTACAGTAGCCGCATTATTCTTTAAAATATGAACTTTCAACATTCAACACTCAACTTCCAACGTCCAATCAAAAAACAAAACCAATCACTAATTCGGAATTTATACCATTGATCCAGGATCTGTATTGATAATGCGTTTTGATTAACCTATCGTGTTGTTTTCGCCTTTCATTCAAAGTTGAATGTTGGAAGTTGGACGTTGAGCGTTCATCTTTTATTCCAAATCTTGCTGTTTTCAATGTGTTATTCAAAACCTAGACTTATATCTTCCCCAAGGCTCTTAGAACCCTCTCGGGTGTTGTAGGGTAATCCAGGACCCATTTACCGGTTGCATTGTAAATTGCAGGAGTCGTAATTCCGGACATTGCGGCGCCTACATTTTCGCCAATCCCATAGGCTCCATAGGCTGCATATCCCAGATGACTCTCATTGAGAAGGCACTGGGTGGGGGGATAGTCGTTCATTAAACCCAGATGGTATCCCAGCAAGTCGTAATTCAACGGAACGCCGGTTTGGGGGCAAAAGACATGTTCCTCTGTAGCACTCCGGCCAAGACCCATGATGACACCCCCATATTGCTGAGCTTTTGCTCCTTTTGGGTTAAAAATATGTCCCACATCATTTACACAGACGATCTGAGTAACATCAACCATACCAGTTTCTGTATCCACTTCAACTTCGATGAAATGTGCCTGCCTTGCCATGGCATAAAGATCCGGATGGGGCTTGCCGTCAAGAGTCAGTCCGTACAATGTGCCGGCGGGTGGGTGAACAATCGGGGGATCCAACGCCCAGAATGAGTCAGCTACTTCTCTTATGGTCTTTCTGTTGCTCGGGTTTGACTTCTCAAAAACCATGCTGTCCTGAATGTCCAGATCCTCAGGTTTCAGGTTGGGAAAAAGCGGAGGTCTTGCCGGACTGGTATACAATCCCGGTTTTGGTTTTACGGCATATTCCAGGATTTTCTGTTTCAGTTCTCTTGCCGCAAGGATTAACTGGGTGTTGATGTAGCCGGTTCCAAAGGATCCGCCCGGCTGCCATAAATGAAAATTGCTATTGTCCGATCGCCGCTCCAGCAGGACAGTATCATCATATTTAAGCCCGATCTCAGAAGCTACAGTCATGCGGGAGCCGGATTCTGTATCAACTCCCATATCACAACGCATGCCTATGATTGCCACCTTACCGTTGCGCAGTGTCAGACAGGCGTAGGAGATTCCCGGGATGGGCGCGTGCCAGTGCCATTCATTCACATGCATGAATCCCATGCCGTGCATCTTTCCATTGGCAAGCTTTTTAGTCCCCGGCTTATGCCATTTTTTTCCCCATCCGATTGCTTTTTTCCCCTTATCAATGGTTTCTTTGAGACTCCACCTCTGGGGAAAGTCATTTTCCTTCTGATAGCGGGTAACCCATTCCCAATCATGTCCCTTGCAGCCGTCATTTTTCAGGGCAACTTCCGTGGGATCCAGACCCATTTCCGTGGAAACACGATCAAACATCACATTATGAGGAACACAGGTGTGCGCACCATGCCGGATACACATGTTATGACCTTTATTGATAAGCGCCCATTCCTGAGTGCCAAGGATGTTGGGAATTTTGGTGCTTTCGCGGGTTTTTTCTATTGCAGGATTTCTTATTCCCTGCATATGCCAGTGCAGCGCTGTAATGGTCCCATCTTTTTTGGCGCCTACCTTGCATTTGTAGGTTCCGCAGTCATCGCCACCGCAGTAATAACCGCTTTCGTCATAAAGCAGTTTTACGGGTTTTCCACTGGCTCTTTTTGCCAGTATAGAGGCGAGACGGATAAAGGAGTATGAGTAGGACAGCCATGAAATGCCGCCGAACCATGAGCCCTGGTAGGGCATAGTAACTGTAATTTTACTCCATTCCGCGATAGGGGATTGAGGCTTTTCGCGGACATTGTTGGGAGTTGTAAGAACATTGAGGGGAAGATCCTGGTGATGAACCCAGATATCAAGAAAATCGCCTCTCCATTGCGCAACACATACCATCGGCTCTACTCCGGCAGTCGTGTTCCGGGCCCGGGTAATTGTATACTCCATGACTTTATCAGCTTCCGCAAAGCCTTTTTCGACATTGCCGATTTCAACACGATCGGTCAATACTGTATTTGGCTCTCTGGCCTTTGGGTTCATAAACTTTACTTCAGGCATAACCTTGGGCGCGTCCGGTTTTAGCGCGTCTTCCATATCAAGGATAAAGGGCCGTTCTTCCCACTCTATTTTTAAGAGCCTGAGCGCTTTATCACAGATTTCTTCACTGTCTCCAACAACCACAACTCCCATGGGTTGCTGGCAGAATTCGGATGTTCCGGGCAGTGTTAAAAGATTGTAATTACGGGAAACTTCGAACCCGGGATGAATTCCGTTTTCATATGCGATGTCGGGGTCGTCAAACTTCAGTATGTCCCTTACTCCTACAAGTGCTTCAGCTTCGCTCGTGTCAATACTTGTGATTTTAGCGTGAGTATACGGGGAAAGAAGGATCTTACCATAGAGCATCCCCGGTAAAATAACGTCACGGGTAAACACAGCATGGCCGCTGACTCTTTCAAAGGCGTCCTGGCGAGGGAGATCCTTTTTCATTTCCTTGCTGTTTTCAGGGATGGGCCATGTCCAGGGTCGATATTCCACGGGCGTTTCCTTTCGAGCTTTTGTATTGAT
Organism: Thermodesulfobacteriota bacterium; assembly: GCA_042573485.1. GTDB lineage: Bacteria > Desulfobacterota > DSM-4660 > Desulfatiglandales > HGW-15 > JAAZBV01. Next base: position 18,747 of record JBHPCX010000068.1, read on the forward strand.
ATGAACTCCCCTTACAAGAAATGTAGTATATGGGGCCCTGTATTGACGGTCAATAGAAAATCACCGCGTTACGTGCAGGTGATATAAAAGTTCCAGAATGACAAATAAGTTATGTAAAGTTAATGTGTTGATACAGCATAACTCGGAGTCACCCAAACTTATGGGTCAGATCTTCCCCAGGGCCTTGAGAACTTTATCAGGAGTTACCGGATAATTGTGGACCCATTTCCCAGTGGCATTGTATACTGCACCAGCGGTGATTCCCGATAAAGAGGCTCCGGCATCTTCTCCAATGCCGCAGGCGCCATATGAGGAATAGCCCAGGTGACTTTCATTAAGAATACACTTGATTTCGGGGTAATCATTCATTGTCCCGATGTGGTAATTGATATTATCAAAATTCAACCCCACCCCGGTTTCAGGACAGCATGGTTTTTGAGAAGTCAAACCCGAGCAACAG
>JBHPCX010000069.1:0-19087 GCA_042573485.1 Thermodesulfobacteriota bacterium
TGGCGGTTTCGGTTTTAATCTCTGGGGAAACCTGGATGCGGACGAATATGGAACAGGCTTAAAGATATTGTGCTATCTATATTAATACTGATTAGTATTTTTCCCGCGTAACGGGATGGAACTTACACTCTTTCATCCGGAAAGAGTGAAAATAAAAATCCAAGATATCCTGTAAATCCTGTCTTTTAAGTTTTTTTAAAAGATATTCATCCTTTAGAATAGACAGCATTAATAGGCAAAGATCAGTTAGAATGTATAACAAGGAGGCATAACACTTGATAAGAATTCAGAGCTTGATTGGTTTTCTAATACTTGCACTCATTGCATGGGTTATCTCAGAGAAAAGAAACCGGGTAGACCGGAAAACCGTTATAACTGGAATGGCGCTTCAGGTTCTTTTTGCCCTTGTTCTTTTAAAACTGCCATATAGCAGGACTGTATTCATGTGGCTGAACAACGCAGTCGGCGCCCTTCAGGAATCAACCGCGGCAGGAACCGGATTTGTGTTCGGATATCTTGGAGGCGGCTCAGCACCCTTTGAGATGACTGATCCCGGTTCCAGCTTTATCCTCGCCTTTCAAAGCCTGCCCCTTGTTCTTTTAATAAGCGCTCTGTCAGCACTGTTTTTCTACTGGAGAATAATCCCGGTGGTCGTTAAAGGATTTTCGTGGCTCCTGACAAAAAGTATGGGGATTGGAGGAGTGGAAGGTCTTGGCGTATCAGCCAATATATTCGTGGGAATGGTTGAATCACCGCTTCTTGTAAAACCTTATATTGAAAGAATATCAAGGAGTGAATTATTCACGATCATGACATCAGGGATGGCTACAATAGCCGGGACAGTAATGGTATTATACGCTTCTATACTAAACACAATAATTCCCGGGATAATGGGGCACCTCCTTACCGCTTCCCTGATAAGCGCCCCGGCGGCGATAACCATATCAAAACTTATGATACCTGAAACGGAAAAACCTTCCAGCGGCAGGGTCGACCTTAATGACAGCTCAGGAAGTTCAATGGACGCAATTACTAAGGGTACGCTGGATGGAGTGAACCTCCTCATAAACATAATAGCAATGCTCGTAGTCCTGGTAGCCCTGGTCCATCTTCTTAACCTTGTACTGGGTATTATCCCCGAGCTTGGAGGGAAGCCTGTTACTATACAGAGGCTCCTGGGTTATATTATGGCTCCGGTGACATGGCTTATGGGCATTCCATGGTCAGAGGCGCATATTACAGGGAGCCTTATGGGGATTAAGACGGTATTGAATGAACTGCTTGCCTATCAGGAGCTGAGCACCCTGTCTTCGGACATAATAAGTGACAGAAGCAGGCTTATTATGACCTATGCCATGTGCGGTTTCGCCAACCTTGGTTCCCTTGGTATAATGATAGGCGGAATAGGAGCAATGGTACCCGGAAGACGTAATGAGATTGTAAACCTGGGCATAAAATCGATTATTGCCGGAACGATCGCGACATGCATGACGGGAGCAGTCGTGGGGATTATTTACTGAAATGGTCCCATCCTGAAGGATCCAAACTCTCTTTTGCGCCGTTTTCTAAAATAAGATGGGAACCATCATCCGGGTGTACAATTCTTCCTACCTGCGATACAGGACAGTTAAATTCTGAAAGGAGGTTCTCTGCCTCCTCTGCTCTTTCAGGCAGACATGTGAAGATCAATTCATAATCGTCGCTTGCTCCGAGGATGAGGTCATATTGATTCAAACCATAATGCCTTGCCATTTTGCCCAGGGATTCGCTCAGGGGAAGCATATTTTGATATATCTCCGCACCTACTCCGCTTTTTTGACAGATATGATTAAGATCTCCTGCCAATCCGTCACTTAAGTCGATCATTGATCTTATTAATCCGGATTCGGCAAGGGCCTTTCCCTCCCCTGCACGATGCTCAGGTCTCAGATATGAATCAACAAGTGTTTTATACTCAGATTTATTATTAGTGTCATGATCCTGAAGAATATGACAACCGGCGGCAGACTGCCCCGGAAATCCCGTAACCATTACAACATCAGAGGGTTTTGCAGTTGATCGAAGGGCTATATGTTTTTTTTCAACCTTGCCGGTAAGTGTAATGTCAATAAATGAAGGACCGTCTATTCCTGTAATATTTCCTCCCGCTATGCATGCATTGAATGGGGCTAATTCATAAAAAAAGCCTTTGTAAATATCTTCTACATCTTTTACGGGGGTAGAGGGAGTCAGCCCTAGTGATACAACCGCGTATAAAGGTGTTCCCCCCATAGCTCCAATATCACTTATATTCATAACCATGGCTCGGCGGCCGACATCAATGGGAGACATCAATTTTTTTATAAAGTGCCGGCCTTCCACCATTGAATCACATGTAATAAGAATCTCATAACCCGGTTCAGGGTTGAACACTGCCGTATCGTCTCCTGTAGCGAGTGTCAGGCCCGGAGATTTATTCACCTGGGAATTTATCAATTTTTCGATCATTTCAATCAGCTCAAACTCACTGATATCAGATATCTTTTGTGTCATCTTCTAATTCCGCTTAAAATCCAGTCTTTTTATAAATTCTTCTGTTGCCCCTGCAGGGTCTTCACTCATACAGACAGCGGATATTACCGCAACACCATGAACTCCGGCCTTTAAAAGCTCGGGAACATTAACTGCTGCAATACCGCCGATAGCTATAAGGGGTAATGGTATTCCTTCAACCAGTCTTTTTATACTGTCGACACCAATAGCAGGTCCGGCATCTTTTTTAGAACCGGTGTAATAAACCGGTCCTGATCCGATATAATCCGCCCCATCCTTAAGGCATATTTCAGCTTCATCCATGTTTCCGGCAGATCCGCCGATAATGCGGTGATGTCCCAGTATTTTTCTTGCGGTTGATATTGGGAAATCATTCTGCCCCAGATGAACACCGTCCGCGTTAACTGCCATAGCAACGTCGACCCTGTCATTTATAATCAGAGGAACACCGGCCCTTTTGCATATTTTTTTCATTGCCTCCGCTGTTTCAATAAGTTCTCTTGTTGATCCTGATTTTGATCTAAATTGAATCGTGTCAGCTCCTCCTGCAATAGCCATTTCAGTCAGGTCAATATGAGAATATCTGCTCTGAAGTGATATATCTGTTATGATTTGAAGTTTACCTATCTTTTTCATGCCTGCCTCTTTTAATGCTAGACTTTGATTTTATTATAATTAGGCAGCATAAACAATAGTAGGAAAACAAACCAAATAACAATTTTTGTCACCTTTGGTCACATTTTAGAAACAAACTGCCTTCTTTGTTCTCAAGGAGAAAGTTTCACATTCTTATCGTTATTAACACATTTGGGTCACTTTCAAGGGTTTAAAATAGAGTTATAATAACTTTTTCAAATGCTGATTTCAAGTTCACATATGTTGGAGGTATCAAAAATTCTATCGGGATATCTGACTTAATGAAGTATTGCCAATAGTATTCTAATTGAGATTTAGTTTGTTTTGTTGTATAATTAAAATTCTTTTTTAAATCAATTCCAGTATATCAATAGTATTGTTGGATTTGTTGATATTCAAGGTTAATATAAGTATCATTAACAATTCAAAAGCCCCATTTATTCAAACAAATTAAAGACAGGTTTAATGCAGGGAGGAGAGCGCTATGTTATTCAATAGCAATAGCATTTTATCTGTAACCACTACTCGGAGAATAATAAGCGCTACGGTTATTTTGTTTGTGTTACAATGTATCGGATCAAAAGACGAGTATATTTTCGCGCAAATAGCCGAAGCAGAGCATGGCAGACTGTATGATGAGAAGAGCGATCATCCGCAGATCAAACCTAGTGAGGGATTACCATCTGTAGAACCTCCCGCCCAACTTGAACCCGAGTTAATACACGAAACAGTCGAACCCGTTATTGTATCATGGGGAAGTGCCAAAGGTTTCGGCGAGAAAATCGATTGGATCCATGCGAATCTTTATAAAACCTTACAGGACCAGGTGGAGAGGTTTGACTATTGGTTTAAACCTCCGCAGGGTGAACAACGCATTGTTGAGCTATCGCGTTTTCGGGTCGGTGTGTTCGGCGAAGTAAAAATTAAAGATGATGAGGGGCTTGATGTAAAGCAGGTGGTGGATTTTGACACGGATATTGAATTGCCGAATATGAAGCGGCGAATGAAGATCATTATTACGACCAATGACCCCGCCAGGCTGCCTGGAAAGGATGTCATTGAACAGTGGGATAAGACCCTGCGTGCTGCCGCTGTTGCAGAGCAATGGATGCGCGACCTATCCGCAGCCATCGGCGTGCGGGCACGCTGGAAGCCGGAGTTATTTGTCAATGCTGTCTGGTCGCCTACCTGGAAAACAGAAAACTGGTTGTTGTACCCTCAGCAGAAATTGTATTGGGAAAATGAGATTGGTTTTGGCGAGATATCAACTCTGGTTTTTGACCACTGGATAAACCGCTGGAACACGCGATTTTCCACATCGATTAAGTGGAGCGAGCAGGATAGAGATTATGATCACCAGACCGAACGTAAAGGTGAGGGTTTTCGCTGGTCGGAAGTGTTTATATTTGGACATGCAAAGGAATTGATGGACGAAACGCGACTTGGTCGTGTAGTCTCCGGTGAGGACGTAGCACACGGCTGGGGAATTCGGCTTGCTGCATTCGGAGGATTCCATCTTGTTGACGAATACAGGATGGGAATATTTTATCGGTGGCCGTTGCGAAAAAAATGGATGTATTTATTGGTCGCGCCCGAAATTAATTGGAGGAATGTAAATAACTGGAATCATGAGTGGAAGATTAAATTCGGTATTGAAACGTTGTTCTGGGGCAAAAAAGAACGTTGATTGGAACCGGTCAACAACAATCTTTCGAAAAGCGGGGAGCAGGGATCGGAAGTCTATCAAAGTGCGGGGTTCTATTCCTGCAAAAAAAGATATATTTTTTTTTGCGATGGTGAGGTGTTTTTTATTGACAGGAACCTTTTAATGGGTGCCAGTATCCCAACTTTGAAACTACTTGTGATATGTTGATGATATCTAAAATCTGATCGGAATCAGGTTGCAACTACTGATAGTTATCAACAGTTTTCGGACTTTCTCAGGGGTTACAACTACCCCAATTTATAAACACTTTTTGATAATCCTAAAAATGTCTATAAAATTCAAATTTCAGGGAAAGACTGACACATCTGGACACATCGTTAGGAGAACATATCATTATTCCAATGGAATATGTTGAACGTCTTATACAAAAACAGATAAATTGGTATTAATACTTTCCCTAATCATCCGGCAAGAGCAGAGAGATTGCTTTTTATTTTCGCAAGTCCGGCCCGGGAAAGAGCAGTTTTTCCGTATATCCTTTTAAACACTTTTTCGTCCATACTTAGTAATTCTTCGGAAGGAGGCATACATATTTCAATCTGGTTATTCTCTTTATTGTGAGGGCACACTTCCTGGCATATATCACATCCAAAAAAGCACCTGTCCATCTGTTCCCCTATCTTTTCATTGATGTCTCCCTTGAATTCTATTGTCAGATAGGACAGGCATTTTGATGAGTCAAAATCGTTTGGTCCCATTAAGGCCCCTGTAGGACAGGCCCTTATGCAATTATCGCATTTTCCGCAAATGTTTTTGACAGGTTTAATAGCAGGGATATCAAGGGGGGCTGTCGTCAATATTTCAGCAAGATAAAAATATGACCCATATCCCGGAATTATAAGCATATTGTTTTTGCCTATATATCCAATACCGGAAGAGTAGGCAAAACTCCTCTCAAGTATCGGGGCGGAATCAACACATACCCTTGACACGCTGCTCCTGTATTGTTTTTTAATGAGGTCCGCAATTGGAAGGCACTTTTCCCGTAACTGGCTGTGATAATTGCCTTCTGTTGGTCTGCTGTACCGTGACAGTGTCAGGCCATCTTCTGTTGACGGTTTTTTAAGGGGATAAGGGAATGCCAGGGATATTATTGACCTGCAGCCGGATAGCAGCCGGGATGGATCTTCCCTTATATCGGTATTACGTTCCATCCAGGCCATTTCGGCATTTCTACCGGAAGCAACCCAGCTTTTGAATTCCTCTAAAAAAAAAGGCCTTAAAGGCAGAGAGAATCCAACACCTATAAAGCCTAATTCTTTTGCCTTTGATAATATTTCAGGAATCATGCATTGACTGCCCTTTTCAAATTGGTGAATCCAGGTCAAAGGGAGTAAGGCTTTCAAAACCTTCTTCAGTAACATGAAAGGTCTGTTCAAACTGGGCTGATAATGAACCATCATCAGTTACGGCCGTCCAGTTGTCCGCCAGGATATGCAGTTCTTTCCCTCCAAGATTTATCATTGGTTCAACTGTAAATACCATTCCCGGCACCAGCTTGATACCCTGCCCTCTTCTGCCGAAATGAGGTATCTGGGGAGGCTCATGAAAATTAATACCCACTCCATGGCCCACAAATTCTCTCACAACCGAACACCCCTGTTTTTCCGCGTACTGCTGGATAGCCCAGCCAATATCACCAAGTGTATTATCCGGTTTGATCATGGACATGCCAGACTTAAGGCTTTCTCTTGCAACATCGACTATCTTTCTGGCTTCAGGAGAAACGCCTCCGACAAGAAAAGTTTTGTTGGCATCCGCATAGTATCCGTTAAGTATGGGGGTAACATCAATATTCACAATATCACCTTCATTCAAAACACGTTCACCTGATATACCGTGACAGATCACCTCATTAACAGATATACAAACACTTTTTGGATAACCTTTGTAATTGAGAGGGGCTGGAACGGCTCCATTTTTGACAGTATATTCATGGAGAACTATATTTATATCATCTGTTTTAACACCTGGTTTAATATACTGCTCGGCCAGATCCAGCATATCAACAGCCAGTTTTCCGGCAAGCTTTATTGCCTCAATATCGGATTTTGTCTTCAGCCTTATTCCGTATTTGTTCAGGTATAATTCTTTTCTATTCTCAGAATCATATAATTCTTTTGTAAGACAGCATTTTTTATATTTGAGCCCGCTTCCACAGGGACATGGATCATTACGGCCTGTTTTCATTTATATAGAACCTTTCATAAAGTCATCACCTGTCATTTCTATAATGAGGCTATCTCACAGCATATATTTAAAACCAATATGTCATTTCGACCAGCGGGAGAAATCTTGCTTGATAAAACCCAGTCACCAAACGTAGGGGCACGATGCATCGTGCCCTTACAATGAAGCACCTTGAAATGACAAATTGACACAGATTTATTCAGAGTAAAATACTGTAGAGTTTTATCATTAATAATAATTATATGCAACTTTGACGCAATTATAGCTGATGATCAAGAATAACCTTTTTCACCATTCCATGGAGCAATCTTGAAAAGCAGAAGCATTCCGGGTATCGCCACAAGGGCGCAAGATATAAAAAAGGCTTCCCAGCCCATTATCTTAGCTAGATAACCTGTTGGTGCAGATATTATTACACGGGGTACAGCCATAAGACTGCTAAGCAGAGCGTACTGGGTGGCCGTAAACCTTTTATCAGTAATAGAAGCCATAAAAGCCAGAAAGGCCGCCGTACCCATGCCCATTGATAAATTCTCAAAAGCAATAACCCCTGCGAGAAGCATTACATTATGGCCAATCCTGGCCAACAGGGCAAAACCTGCGGTTGAAATAGCCTGAAGGAAGCCGAAAATCCAGAGGCTCCTGTTGATGCCGAGTTTTACAATTACAGTACCACCAATTATAGCGCCTCCTATTATAGCCCATATACCAAAAATCTTTACAACTGCCCCTATTTCTGTTTTGGTAAAACCTATATCCAGATAAAAAGGTGCGGTTATAGCACTCGCCATCATGTCGCCAATTTTATATAGTAGAATAAAAGCAAGCATCAATATAGCGCCATTGCGTTTAAAATATTCAGCAAAAGGTTCAATAACAGCCGCTTTCAAAGTGACCGGTGTTCCCTGCTCTACGTCAGGCTCTGGAGTAAATAGTGTTGTTATGATACCAACTAACATACACATAGCCATAATCGAATAAACAGCCGACCAGGACATGTGGTCGGCCATGATTAGGCCACCGCCTGAGGCAAGCATGGTGCCCAGACGATAACCGGACATATAGAGAGATGTTCCAAGGCCTAGCTCATCATCGGGCAGATCCTCCCTTCTGTATGCATCGACAACTATATCCTGTGTAGCACTGAAGAAAGCCACGAGCATTGCAGTAAACATCATCAAGATCAGACTACTTCCGGGGTTGGAAAAGCCAAGCCCTACTATAGATAGCATAAGTAACACTTGTGATAATAACAGCCAACCTCGTCTTCTTCCGAGAAGCGGAAGGCTGTATCTATCAACTAAAGGAGCCCAGATAAATTTCCACGTGTAAGGTATTTGAACAAGGTTGACCATACCGATGAGAGTAAGATCAATGCTTTCCTCCTTCATCCATGTCTGGAGGACACTCATTGTTAAAAGGAGAGGAACGCCGCATGAAAATCCCATAATCAGGGAAACGATCATTCGCCTGCTTATAAGAACTTTAATTATATTTCTTTTTTGTTTTTGGTCAGCCAATAATTCATAACCTGATAATGATATAATCGGTTAACAAATAAAAAAATCCCGCCTGTATGAGCGGGATTCTATATAATCATTGTTTATGATAAAAATCAATTATATGGTGGCTAAAAAGGTGTTTGGATCCAGCCTTATGCTTGAACCATCCTGGACATCATTGTCATGATCCTTGATCAATTTCAGGAATATGCCGTTTTCGCGCGGATCCAGCTGGATGATAACACTGAGCAAATCATCAACACGGTCACATGGGTAAGGGATGCCTTTTTCATTCTTTTCCATGATATGCCGGTGTGAAAGCGCGGAAAACCATATCTCAACATTAAACTCTCCGGCTACTTCCTTAAAACCTTCAAAAATTTCCTTGTCCGCTTTTTCAAAATCAAGACCATCAACGATGAGTATATCAGGTATAAAATCTATTTGATCCCGGAGATTTACTAAATTGTCTTTGAGACGATTTATTTCAAAGCTGTTATTTAAATAGGCAAGAATCATCCTGTTCCTTTCAAGGAGCATTCTTGCATCTGTTTCATCTTCAACCTCAAGGGCCTTTATAAGGTCTGAAAAAATAACATTATAATAAGATGTAACTTTTTCGGGTGTATCCTCAAGTGATACATGTACAAGCCTTTTTTTTCTGAAAAGCATATCAAAGGCTATATGGATAAGGCATGCTGTTTTTCCAACTCCGGCTCTTGCCATCAGCACACCTAAATTTCCTTTACCCAGGCCTTTGCCGGAAGACATTTCAAGCAGTTTTAATGGACTGACTTTTATGAAATCGTTCATTTATTATTTCCCTCCCTTTGCCTTTTCGGCGAATTCTTTTTTCAGTTCTTCCGACATAGAGGCGGGTACCCTTGAATACTTGCTGAACTCCATGGTAAATTCAGCTTTCCCCTGTGTCATGGAACGCAAAACAGTTGCATATCCGAACATTTCGGACAGGGGGACTTCAGAATCAATGGTTGTAAATACACCGTCCTCCGCGGAACTTATTATAATGCCCCTTCTCTGATTAATGGACGCCATTGCATTACCCTGGAATTCCGAAGGGCATTCAACAGAGACTTTCATGATTGGTTCAAGTATCACAGGTTTTGCCTTTTGATATGCCGAAATAAAGGCACCGATTGCCGCATGGGAAAAGGCCATTTCAGATGAATCAACAGAATGGGATTGTCCATCATTTATCGTGATGCGCATTCCAATAACCGGAAAGCCTATCAACCGGCCCTTCGCAAGGCATGACTTAAAACCCTTATTAACAGCCGGTATATATTCAGTAGGGATAGCGCCTCCCTTAATTTCATTCACAAATTCATAAGTGTCATCTTCCGAAGGCTCCATGAAACCTGCTACCCGGCCATACTGCCCGGAACCGCCGGTCTGCTTTTTATGGGTGTAGTTGAATTCCGCCTTCTTTGAAATTGCCTCCCTGTAGGCCACCTGGGGCATTCCTGTTTCAACTTCCGCGTTAAATTCTCTTTTCATCCTTTCAACATAAATATCCAGGTGCAGTTCACCCATACCGGATATTATTGTCTGGCTTGATTCTTCATCCACCCTGCTTCGAAAGGTAGGATCTTCCTTTGTGAACCTGTTTATGGCTTTTGACATATTGATCCTTGCCTTGTTGTCCATGGGAGAAATACTGAGGGATATAACAGGCTCGGGCACAAACATGGAAGTCATTGAATATCTTATTTTACCATCGGTAAATGTATCGCCGGAATAACAGTCAATACCAAACAGGGCAACTATATCGCCTGCCTTCGCGCTTGAAATATCCTCCATTTCATCAGAGTGCATCCTTGCAAGCCTGCCTACCTTAAGCTTTTTCCTGTCCCGTGTATTAACAAGGTCATCACCCTTTTTAATTGACCCCTGGTAAATCCTGAGATAGGTAAGCTGGCCATATGGTGTTACCTCGAGTTTGAAAGCCAGGGCAACAAGAGGATTATCCGAACTTGATATCAGGGTAACTTCCTTTTCATTATCTTCCAGGTCAAGTGCTTTATTCTCAACATCTGTGGGTGAAGGCAGATACCTTGTTACACCATCGAGAAGGCTCTGGACACCTATATTTTTATAAGCAGACCCAATGAAAACAGGTGTAATTTCCCTGGACAAAGTCCCTGTTCTTACAGCATCAATAATCATTTTTTCATCCACTTCACCTTCAAGTACGGCCTCCATCAATTCATCGGAAAACATTGATGCAGCATCAAGGAGCTGTTCTCTCCTTACTTCAGCTTCCGGCAAAAGATCAGAGGGTATATCATCAATCCTTATGTTTTCACCAAAGTCACCTTCAAAATAAACTGCCTTCATTAATACAAGATCAACCACCCCTTTAAAATCAGCCTCAAGTCCGATAGGGATTTGCATCAGTACAGCGTTCAGGTTCAACCGTTCCTTCATCTGGGAAGCTACTCTATAAGGATCAGCTCCCGACCTGTCGCACTTATTTATAAAGGCAAGCCTTGGAACATTGTACCTGTTCATCTGCCTGTCAACAGTAATTGTCTGGGACTGCACACCGCCTACGGCGCATAAAACAAGGATGGAACTGTCAAGAACCCTCAGGGCCCTTTCCACCTCGATTGTAAAATCCACATGGCCAGGAGTGTCTATAATGTTGATCATATGATTGTCCCATTCACAATAGGTAGCAGCAGATGCTATTGTGATTCCACGCTCCTTTTCCAGTTCCATGGAATCCATTGTCGCGCCAACACCATCCTTACCCCTGACTTCATGGACTGCAAATATCCTTTTGGTATAATACAGGATTCTCTCTGTGAGAGTGGTCTTGCCGGAATCAATATGCGCACTGATTCCTATATTTCTGATTTTTTCTATTTGTTCTTTCATTCAAAACCTCTGCAACTTAGTTTAAAAATTAAATAAGCGGGTGGTTATAAGGGTTTATATATAGTTTGTCAATCACGAATATTATACATCTTCCACTTCAAACAGGGCGGCAGCTCCCATTCCAAATCCTACACACATAGTGACTATACCATATTGCAGCCTTCTTGCTGTCATTTCATATACCAGCTGTGCAGTCAGTTTCCCGCCAGTACAGCCCAGGGGGTGGCCAAGAGCAATCGCTCCGCCGTTAACGTTTACAATATCAGGATCTAAACCCAGCTCTCTAATACAATGTATCGCCTGGGCGGCAAATGCCTCATTTAGCTCAAAAAGGCCTATATCTTCCACCTTTGTACCGGTCATTTTTAAAAGCTTTGGTACTGCGACTACGGGACCGACTCCCATATATTCGGGAGAACAGCCTTCAACCGCATAGGACCGGAATACAGCTATAGATTCCAAACCCAGCTCATCAGCCTTTTCCCGCGACATGAGAATTACACCAGCCGCTCCGTCACTGATTTGTGATGAATTGGCCGCAGTGACTGTGCCATTTCTCTTGAATACGGGTGGCAATTTTGAGATTTCTTCTTTTAATGTGCCGGGTCTTATACCTTCATCCATGTCGAAAACCACCTCATGATGTTTAAATTTACCATCTTCGGTTCTTTCCTGGATTTTCACATTGAGCGGTATGATCTGTTCTTTGAACCTGCCTTCTTTTGCCGCGGTTTCCGCTTTATTTTGACTACAGGCAGCAAATTCATCCTGTTCATCCCTGCTGATACCGTATTTTTCAGCCACATTTTCAGCAGTTAATCCCATACCGGCATAGGAACCGGGTCTGTTGTCCACAAGGGCCGGATTGGGGTAAGGCATACTTCCAACCATAGGGATCCTGCTCATATGTTCAATCCCTCCTGCCAGTATTACATCTGCGGAACCACACATTATTCTCTCGGCGCCGATTGCAATGGCCTGAAGGCCTGATGAACAGAACCGGTTTATGGTCATTCCGGGTATTCTGTCAGGCCAGCCCATTGACATAACCAGTACGCGCGCTATGTTAAGGCCTTGAATTGCCTCCGGGAAAGTACACCCGAGGATAACATCGTCAATAAGCATTGGGTCCAGATTTCCTGCCCGTTTCACAAGCTCATCAAGAACAGCGCATCCCATTTCTTCGGGCCTTGTATTTCTAAGAAAGCCCCTGGGTGCCTTTCCCACAGCAGTCCTTCCTGCTGCTACGATAACTGCCTCTTTCATTATGTTCTCCGTTCAATTCCTCAAAGGTTTTCCTGTCATAAGTGTATACTGCATCCTTGCCTGGGTCTTTGGATTACCGCATAAACTCAGGAATGCCTCTCTTTCAAGGTCCAGCAAATACTGCTCATTTACCTTTGTATCAGCAAAAACATTACCACCGCAAAGTACAAAGGCTATTTTCTCTGCAACCGTTACATCATGTTCTGTAGCATAGCCCTGTTCATGCATCGTCCAGACCGCAAGTTTTAACAGGGCCAGTATGTCTTCTCCCGGAGCTCTGATCTCCTCAAGCGGTCTCCGGGCAATATAACCCTCAAGGTTCATTGCCTTTACAGTATTCTTTGCATCCCCCAGAAGTAAGTCCCGGTTTACTGTGATTTTATCTGTTTCTCTTAAATATCCTATCTTGCGGGCTTCAGGTCCCGAAGTGGAGGTCTTTGCCATGGCTATGGTTTCAAATGCCCTGGCAATAAAAGGAAGCATCTCTATCTGCTTTTGATATACACCCCCAGGCGGGACTTCAAAAAGATGTTCGGTGCTTCTTATCAGTAATTCCTTTGTCCCTCCCCCGGCCGGTATAAGGCCGACACCTGTTTCAACAAGGCCCATGTATGTTTCAGCGGCATAACGAACCCTGTCTGATGCAAGGCAGACTTCACATCCTCCTCCCAGTGTCATGCCGGCAGGAGCGGCTACCACTGGTTTATCAAGGTACTTGAGCCTCATGAATGCGTTCTGAAATGTTTTTATCATCATATCGAGCCTGTCCCAATCCTTTGCCTGTGCCACTTCAATAATAAGACCTATATTTGCGCCTGCTGAAAAATTTTGAGCATGGTTGGATATAACCAGGCCGTCAAAGTCCTTCCCTACAATATTAATCGACTCATCGATCATATTGATTATATCTTCACCGATAACATTCATCTTTGAATGGAATTCAAGGCAGGCTACACCGTCATCAAGATCGATGAGAGAAGCTTCTTTGTTACTGGATACAGTTTTTTCTCTTTCCTTTAATGACGGAAGGTAAATAATTCCATCAGGAATTATGACTTCCCTGTAATCTTCAAATTTTATATCATAATAATATTCAACACCTTTTTCTTTTTTATAAAAATACTCAAATCCCTTCTCAAGCATTCTGAGTACCCATGCAGGGATTTCATATCCCGCGGTCTTCATCGAATCCACTGATTTTCTAACCCCAACAGCATCCCATACCTCAAAAGGGCCCATTTCTCTACCGAATCCCCACTTTAAAGCATTATCGATGCTTACAATGTCATCAGCGATTTCAGGTATCCGGTTGGCTGAATAAATTAAAGACTCACTCTGTGTCCTGAAAATGAACATTCCTGCCTTATCACCTGAGTAGTAAAGTGATGCCAGCCTGTTCGACAACTCACCCTGTTTTTTTGCATATTCCAGGGATTCGAAAAGAACATTCTCTTTTTTTGAATATTCCAGCTTATCTATATCAAGGCTTAAAATGACCCTGTTACCATCTGAGTCTCTTTCCTTTTTATAAAATCCCTGCCCGCTTTTTTCTCCCAATAATCCTTTTTTAAGCATTTTTCTGACTAATTCAGGAGTTTTAAACACCTCTCTCATTTCATCCCCGAATGCGCCATTATAGACATTCATTGCTACATGGTCATGAGTATCAAGCCCTACAATATCTACTGTCCTGAATGTTCCGCTTTTTGGAAAGCCAATTACAGGACCGGTCAATTCATCCACCTCTTCTATCGTAAGGCCCAGTTCCATCATAACCCTGATATTATTAAGAGAGCTGAATACTCCTATTCTGTTTGCAATAAAATTGGGGGAATCTTTCGCATATACAACCCGTTTTCCAATTATTTGTTCAAAATTATATGTTAAAACACTTATTACTTCAGGAAGTGTATGCGGGCCGGGAACGATTTCTAATAGTTTCATATATCTTGGAGGATTGAAAAAATGAGTGACTGCAAAATACTGCTGGAAATTTTCTGACATTCCTTCGCATATGCCCCTTGCAGAAATTCCCGATGTATTTGAAGTTACTATTGTCCCGTTCTCTAATACAGCATCAACTTTCTTAAAAATATTCCTTTTTATTTCAAGATCTTCTATAACTGCTTCTATAATAATATCCGCATTCTTTAATGAAGACATATCATCTTCTATATTACCAGTGGTTATCAGTTTTGACATTTCAGGCAGATAAAAAGAGGCAGGGTTTGCGTTTTTTGCCCTATCAAGACCTTTTCTGGCGAGTCTGTTTCTGAATTCACGGCTTTTAACATCCACACCCTTTGTGTGATTATCTTTTGTTTCCGGGGGAACAATATCGAGCAGGATAGTTTCGATTCCCACGTTGGCGAGCTGGGCAGCTATATTAGCGCCCATAACACCCGCGCCGATAACTCCGGCCTTTTTTAACTTTTTCTTCATTTATATATCTCCTCAAATAGAAATATTCTATATTTAATAAATTTTATAATATTTAAACAAATAAATCATCATTTATTTATTTTTGAAATTATTACTTAAATAAAAGATATAGAAACAGTCATAGCTTCCACACCCCATTTTCTCTTTTTTTCTTGACTATTACCTTACTTTAATATATTTTAACAAAGTTTTAAATATCTGTTTTAATTATATGATAGATAACTTTAAGATGTTTAAAATCAATAAAAACAGCAGATATATATTTCTAAAGATATAGTAAACAATAATTAAATCATTTTTACTGAGACATATACATGTGGTTTTATAGGGAACGATTAAATCATTTTGAGAAATTGCGCCGCTCATTATATGAAATAATGAGAGATTCTCTTGAATTGAGTCTTATGAAGATTTCGCTTATCGATTCATTCAATAATTATTTAAGAAATAATGTTGATTATACCTTTGTTGACAAAAGTGAATTAAAACCAAAATCAAAAAAGATGGAAAAGGAGTCGGAGCTTTTCAATACTTTTATTGTAATCTTTTGTGAAGGCATGATTGATCCGTCGCTTAAAAATTATATTCGCTTTTTTCCTGAAAATAAAGTTTTAAAAAAGAACATTGAAGATCTTGGGCAATTCTCTCTCTATAAAAAATTTAATAATAATATGAAGTATTTCGACAAACCAAGATTTTTCGATTTTATTAATGATCTTCTGTCTGTAGATTATGCCCTTCTTATCCAGCAGGACCCGACCGTAAAAAAGAAAAACAGATATGCGCTTACTCATTTTCATGTCAAGATAGACTGGCCGATCGCTGATGCCGCCGAAGACCTGGCTAAGTATCTCCGGTACATACAGAATAACCTGCATGAAAACGGTGATAAGTATGCGAGAATACTTCAGAATAAACTTTTTGAGTACTACGGAAGCCATTACAGTGTAGGGGGCAGAAGAACTGCCGCTCTTATAGCATCTCAGCTATTAAAGCGCCTGAAATTAATAAGCACTATATTTATTTCAAGTTCAGAGTCCCGTACTATGGTCAAGTATTCGGAGCGGGGCCTATCTAAATATTTTCTTATCAAACTGACCAACAGGCAAATAACCGCTCTTGCCATGAAAGAAGAGATGAATGTAAAAGATTTTAAAGATGCCTACCTTTACCCAGGGAAAAGATATTACGTTGGAATCTCTGAGGCAGTTTATGAATACACACAGTATTCAAAACCTCCCGAAGACGGAAAACTACGGAAAGTAAAACCGGCCTACAACTGGCTTAGACTGGATGATGAATTTCTCCATCCAAAACTGGAATCCATCCATCTGAGACCAATCAACTACAACTGGATTTATTCACCCGAGTAGCCGGGATCAGCCCCTGGTTTTCAAGGATTATATATCGAGAGCAAATCGGATTGCTTTTCTAACATCAACCATTTTGTCCGAAGATAGTGTTGTAATCAATGAACCAATTTTCTTCTTTGAAACAGTTTGCAAATGATCACAATTGACGGCGCAATCTCTCGGAATGCCATCTGCTTTGGATAGAAATACTTCTGATGGTATATTTCTAATAGTACTGGTAACAGGCGCAATTGTTATTTCAGCAAGATATTCAATTACTGAATCGCGGGTCAGTATTAAAACAGGCCTTTTTTTATCTGGTTTTACAAATTTATACCATCTAACTTCACCATGTTTCATTCATCACCCCATGCTTGTTCATTTTCCCAGACTGAAAATTCATGAGTATTTACAGGATATTGTTTATATCCCTGAGAGTGTCTTCGTTCCATCTCCTTAATATTATATCGATTGAGTGCTTCACGAAGTGCCTTTCTGGTAAACGCAGACCGATTGGTATTAAGCTGTTTTGAAATGCGATCAACATCTTCTACCAGGTCATCTTCCAGAGTCATTTGTATTGTCCTCATATTAAACCCTCATATTATGTGTATAGATTTAGCTATAATAATACACATAATACTATGTGTCAAATAAATATAAAATGGGTTCAGCCCTTGACATCAGAAAATAAAATAATTAAAATGACTAGTATTTTAGTAGACTATAATAGAGGTCAAATATGGAAACATTATCCTTGTCCGAAGCAAAAATTAAACTCAGCAACCTTGTTGACAGAGTAAATAATCTGGATGATGAAATTATCATTACTAAAAACGGAAGACCTGCTGCCGTACTGGTAAGTCCTGAGGAGTATGAAGGATGGAAAGAAACGATTTTAATTCATACTGATCCTGATTTTGTGGAGGACATTAAAAAAGGTTTGAAAGCACTAAAAAATAAAAGGGCAAAATTGTATACCCTTGAAGAGTTATTTGATGAGTAGGGGAACAGGCTGTGTATAAACTCAGGATTCCTGAATACCTGGTCAAGGATATCCGTTCCCTGCATCCGGATATAAAAAAGAAAGTAAGAAATGCCCTGAAAATAAATGAAGAAGATCCTTATTCAGGAAAGGTATTGAAGGATGAACTTGAAGGATTAAGGAGTTTTCGAATAAAAAAGTTGCGAATTATTTATCAAATTGAAGAAGAAAAAGAGATAAAAATAGTTGCCCTTGGGCCAAGAGCATACATTTATGAAGAAACCTATCGGCTTTTGAAAAAAAAGGGTTGAACACCTCCAAAAGGTTTGATTTTAAAAAATCCAATTCATAATACTCTTATCATTAAATAACCTCCCGTACCAAAATACAGGTGTTGTTTGTCCAATGTCATGGTTTACCCTGTTAAACATACTTTGTATTTGTTTAACCAGGGACTGACCACATTGCTTTTCAAGGATAGACAATTAACTTGACTCTAACCCCAAATACCCGTATGATTCTAAATAATTAACATTGTTCTTGGTTGTAATATTAAAAATCACATAAGCCCCGGAATAACTCCGGGGCTTTTTTTATTTAATCCCGGGTTGTGAATTATAACACTTTTTAATTATCCGGATTTAAGAAAGAAGGTATATTTTGAATTTCGAAGCATTTAATTTCCATCCATTGCAGCAGGTGTTACATCCGCTGGTTATGAAATCCCTACCCCAATTCAGACCATGGCAATTCCGAAGGTAGTAGGGGGTCATGATATAATAGGTCTGGCCCAGACCGGAACAGGTAAAACAGCAGCATTCGCTCTACCAATACTTAACAGACTTCAAAAAGGGAAACACGGAAAGGTCCGGGCCCTTATAATCGCCCCTACACGTGAATTGGCCGAACAGATTCATCAGTTTTTTGAAACTCTTGGCCGTAAGACACCCATAAAAAGCGCTACCGTTTATGGCGGTGTGGGTATTAACCCTCAGATTCAGAAACTTAAACACACTGATATTGTTGTTGCCTGTCCAGGCCGGCTTCTTGACCATATCCAGCGTCAAACCATCAATCTTTCAAAGCTGGAAGTACTGGTCGTTGATGAGGCTGACCATCTGTTTGACATGGGATTTCTTCCCGATATCAGACGAATTCTAAAACATATTCCAAAGAAACGCCAAACGCTACTTTTCTCGGCTACAATGCCACAGGAAATTAAACGACTGGCCAAGGATATACTGCGTGACCCTTCTACTGTCCAGGTGGGCACTACTGCTCCGGCTGATACTGTCAGCCACGCTCTCTATCCTGTAGCCCATCACCTGAAAACAGCTCTTTTACTCAAACTGCTTGGAAACACTGATGCCAAGTCTGTGCTGGTTTTTACCAGAACTAAACATCGTGCCAAAAACCTGGAGAAAAAGCTTGTTGCTTCGGGATACCGATCAGCATCAATCCAGGGGAACCTTTCGCAGTCTCGACGCCATGTTTAATAAAAGGGGACGATGTTTAATAATTCAATAATCTATTATTTAAGAAAATAATTACCAGT
>JBHPCX010000006.1:0-67341 GCA_042573485.1 Thermodesulfobacteriota bacterium
TTTCAGGACATTTTAAGTCATACTCGAAAGTTTAAAAACATATCACCCCGGCAGGGAAATGTACATTGATAAATTATTTTTAAGGATCATGTCCTGAATTTTTCTTTCCGGGTTGAATGACTATTAATAGTGTATATTATTAATCAAAAATGGACCGGAAAGGTTCAGCACTGTATGAAAAATGAGACAGAAGTTAAGGATTCAGTTAATAATTTGAGAAGTAAGGAGATATAAAATGGACCTTGAACAATATTTCAAAGAAACTGAAGGGACAGGTATCATAGCGACATCTGATGATAAAGGAAGGGTCAATATGGCTGTATATTCAAAACCTCATTTTATGAATAACGGGGAAATAGCCTTTATAATGATGGAAAAATTGACCCATCATTACCTGCAGTCAAATGATCACGCGGCGTATCTCTTTAAAGAAGAAGGTAACGGTTACAATGGAAAACGCATGTACCTGACAAAACTCAGGGAAGAAAAGGATACAGAGCTTCTATACAGCATAAGGAGCAAAAAATATCAGTCAGGCGAGGATGACGGAAGACCCAGGTTCCTTGTATTCTTTAAAATTGATAAAGTTTTACCCCTTATTGGCACTGGCGAAGAAAATTAATAAACACCCCTCAATTTCTGCTATTGAAATTTTGAACCAGGGATGTTGTTGATGATATGTAAGATCCGATATTAAAAATAAGGTTTTTAAATGTTCTTGATAATGCGTCGTATTCTTCCCTTACTTTTTGTATGTCTATCATTTCTGTTTTCATATCTCCTGAAGGGATTATTGAGGCAGCCTTGGGCTCATGCCCAAAATCTATAAAAGGGATATGCCCCATAACATCGTTTTCTTCAAGAGATAAAAGGTATTTCTTGTCCTTTGAGTCTTTGGTAACAAGCTGAGCGTTTCCTTCAAGTATTCTGTAGAGATCTTTTTCCATGTTTAGATTTTGATTCATGGAACCGGAAGAAAATGACCGGTCATGCTCTTTTCCTTCTGAAAGACACAGGTCAGCGGCCCTTTCGTTTAATTTTCTCAATCGCTGATCGATGCTGAGCAGCAGGTGTCTGAAATCAATAGAGAGTTTTGAATATTCACGGTAAAAGGGCTCCGCGTCAAGGAGACAGAGCCTCACGTCACCTTCGGCAGTAACAGTCGCGTTTCTCTCATATTCACCGTAAAGAAGCGCTCTCAATGTGCCGATAAAACATCCTTCGCCGAGCCTTGCTATTGTCAAAGGACCGTTTTGAGTATTTTTTGTTACCTTTACTGTCCCTTCATATACCGACCATATCCATTTCCCGTGCATACCTTCCTCTACAATACATTCACCGTCTTTGAAGAAGTCTTCCCTGACGACATACAGGTAATCTGTCAGTGGACCTTTTAATATTGTTCTGTCATCATCACTATTACTGTCAGGAACAGCAGCAGATGCAGAATCAAGCGGCCCGATCTTTTTTATTTTACCGTCATCAAGCATCCTGAGGGCATCAAGGACAATTTCCATACGGCTTTTTTTAATTGCATCACCAATGGACCCGACATTATCTTCATAAAAAAGATATTCACCCTCGGTCCAGCCGAAGAGGTTATATAATGCTTTTAATCCTTTTAAGGAACCGTGTTCGGCATTAATCGGATTACCCTGGGATATATATATTATGCCCGTTTGCGGTGAATACTGTGTTGTCAGTTTTAATACACCAGTGGAATTGTTACCTCCGAGTATCTGGAATATATCCGGGAGGGTAACAAACTTTAGACTTCCTGAGAGTGCTATTCTATCTTTCATTTTGTAACCTCCTTTCTTTAATTAAGTTGTTTTTTTAAGTTCGCCATTGTCAATGAAAGGCATTTTTTTAAACTGTCTGCAACCCCATTTCCTTTTATCGCGCTTGCTTCAAATGACGGGGCTTTCAGTTTCAGGTTCATTTCTTTCTGCATGAGTGATACGGGCATTACAGGCATTCCTTCGTCCGCAAGGTCTCTTTTGTTGAACTGAAGTATCAGCGGGATATCGAAGATATTCAAACCCTGTTCTGCCAGGTTTTCCTGAAGATTCTGCAGTGAAAGTAGGTTCGCCTTTCTTCTTATGTTAAATGAATCCGCGACGAATACTATCCCGTCAACATTCTTTAAAACCATCTTTCTTGTGGAATTATATTTTGCCTGGCCCGGGACAGTATATAGCTGGACCTTTACATCAAAACCTTTTATTTTCCCGACACCCATCGGCAGGAAATCAAAGAACAGGGTCCTGTCGCCTTTGGTCTTTATGGAAACCATTTCGCTTGTCGTGTATTTTTTACCGGCCCTGTATATATACTCCAGGTTTGTAGTCTTCCCGCCTCTACCGGGTCCGTAGTAAACCAGCTTGCATTCTATAAATCTTTCTCTAATATTTATTAACGCCATTTTTTTAATCCTTTAGTTCTTTTCAAATTTCTTAATTCCTGTAATCTAAATTAATTACTGCCAATCCTGGGAGGCAGAATAAAATGGATCCTCAAGTAAAAAATCATAGGTATAGCAGTCTTTTAAAGGGCCGTTCGCTATCCTCGATTTTTTTAAAATTACCGCGCTCGTATAAAAGACAGATTCTCTTGAGAAACACAGCACTTTAGACAGGTTGACCCCCGGTAAAAGAACATCTGCTAATCTTTTTTGATCTTCATCCAGGACAAAACTAATTTTATTTTCTTCCTGCCGGGTAACCTTCATCTCGGCTTTTTTTATCTTCTTAAGACCATTTTTCATAAAAAGGCAAATAGAGTAAACCTCCAGGTAATCAGATTGATTATCGTAATAAATTACATTGTTGCCTTCTGTTTCTATCTCTTCACTGCCTGAAAGCAAACCGGAATTCTCTCCCAGTATCGATGAAAGAAAACCCTTTAGTTCCTCCAGTTCCCGGGACGTAAATCTTCCTTCCGTGCCCCATTCATTATATTGAGATACAGCTTTTTCCGGCGAGGAAAGCATCACATGGCACCTCAGGATATTTTTCGCTGAAATCGATGGAAAGCATCCTGCTTCAAACAGGTTGGTGAACTCATTAAGCGCTCTTCCGTATTGCCCGAATTTCGCCAGGGCAACAGCACTCTCCATTGCCGCCATTTCCCCTTCGTCCGAAAAACTGAAAAGATCACCTATTAATTCCTGCGTTTCATAATCGAGCAGCGGTGTGTCCATTTCATCGTCATTTACTGCATCCAAATCGATATTAACGAGATTGATCTTATCTTTTAAATACCTGTTAAGTGCTTCATCTTTTGAATACTTATCGCTTTTTGCTGCCAGATTCCTTAAAACCAGGTATTTTTCCTTTGCCTGTTCCAGCAGTCCCTGGCTGTGATATATTTCCGCTTCTTTTTTTAGGGCCATAATCTGTTTTTCTTCAGTCATGGTCTTGCCTCTCTGTTATTCAATTTTAAAAATGTGCATGAAAACCTTTAAAAGCCCTGCTCTTGATAACTATATATAGCAAAAAGGATGCCTAAAATTGAAATATCCATATATTAGCTATAATATCAGTTAGATAGGTGAGAAGGGTGAAAAAAGAGGAATGCTGAATGTGCATTTAATAATACAGTGCGTATATGTGTTTGCACTAAAAGATAACAGGTGGGGTTCAGTTAAGTTGTCCAATATATTAAAATAGTGTATTAACATTTAAGACGGGATATCCGGGTAAAAAAGCAGCTTAGTTTTATATGGTTTTATAATTTACAGAAAGGATTTACCGGCATTCATCCTGAGAACATTTAAAATGAAATTATTAATAAAAGGAGATTATATGAAACGGCTGGTGATGCTTTATTCTGTTTTGCTACTTTGTCTTTTCTGCTTTTCTTCATTTACCTATGCAAAAACAGTTACAGGGATTGTCTATAATGACAAAAACAAAAACGGGAACCTTGACAGGTATGAAAAAGGAATAAGGAGTGTTGCCGTAAGCAATGGAAGTACCGTTACACTAACAGACAGAAAAGGCAGATACAGCCTGGAGTTAAAAGACGGTGATACACTTTTTATATCAAAACCATCAGGATATTTTCTCCCGCTGGATCAAAACAACCTGCCGCAGTTTTATTTCAACTACGCGCCCGGGGGTACACCCGATGATATAAAGCTGCGTTATCCCGGTTTAAAACCTTCGGGAGAGATAGAAGGCGATCTGAATTTTCCTCTCTACAGGCAGAAAGAGCCGGATAGATATGACGTTATCCTGATTTCAGACCCGCAGACAACAACAAATGAGGAACTGGATTATTTTCGCGACAGGGTAGTTGCCGAACTGGCAGGAAGGAAGGCCGCGTTCGGCATTACTACGGGGGATATTATGAATGATGATCTGTCATTATTTCCCCGGTATAGTGGCATTATCGGGCAGCTTGGAATCCCCTGGTTCAATGTGCCGGGAAATCATGATATTAATTACCTTGCCGCTGATGACTCCCGTTCCCTTGATACATTCCGGAGGCATTTCGGACCGGCCTACTACTCATTCAACTGGGGAAAGGTCCACTATGTAATCCTGGATACAATACTTTACAAGGGCACTGATCCTGAAAAAAGAAACGGTTCGGGAGGATATATTACAAAACTGGATGAAAAACAGCTTAGATGGCTGAAGGCGGACCTGTCCTATGTCAAAAAGAATAAACTGATTTTCCTGGCAATGCATGCTCCTATAAAATCAGCCGGATCGGATATGCCTGAGCTCAACATGGTTAATCCCGATGAACTCTTTGAGGCCCTTTCAGGTTTTGACAGGGTGTTTTCTATAGCAGGCCACCTGCACGGAACCCAGCATATCTACTTTGATGCTGATGACGGGTATAAAGGAAAAAATCCGCTGCACCATCATGTTATAACAACCGCCTCGGGCACCTGGTGGAGCGGTGCAAAGGATGTAGACGGCATTCCCCACAGCCTGCAGCCCGATGGAACCCCGAAAGGATATCACATCATGAGTGTGAGGGGAAATAAGTGCACACTGAAGTACAAAGCCGCGGGCAAATCGGATGACTACCAGATGAGAATTACACTTGAGGAAACGCCTAATAAAGAGCTGGTTTCAAGTGTGCCATTATCCCGGATTGACAGAATAAGAATATTTGTAAATCTTTTTGACGGGGGAGAGAAATCGGTTGTTTCCTTAAAAATTGATGATGGTAAACCTTATTTTTTAAAAAATGAAATGAGGGTCGATACTTTTGCTTTTAATATCTATCTGGACGCGAATACATTTATAAGCGGCAGGGAGATTATCTCTCCTCATATCTGGATCGGATCATTGGAAGGAGAGATTAAACTCGGAATACATACGATTACAGTAAAGGCCAGGGATGAATATGGCCAGGAGCATACAGGCAGAAAGATATTTGAGGTAGTAACAGATTGATTGGAAAGGAATATGTTAGATAGATATCCACACAAAAGCAGTATTTCTTGTCGATGGGTTTATCGTTCAATATAAATAATTTCCGGGTGCAGGTCATTTTTGTCTACTACTATTTTCCCTGCTGAAACCGGCTTGGGGTATTTCCTGGGGCCGGAACTTCCCGGATTCATGTAAAGTACCGTTTCCTTTTCAAGTATTTCAGGCATATGGGTATGTCCGTAGATAACCGCGTCGATACCGGCGGAGGAGGGATCCAGGTCTATATTATCGAGTATATGGGTTATATAGAAATATTTTCCCGCGATTTCCACAAGATCATTAAAAGGCAGTTTCTTTGCCCAGGGTTCCCAGTCAACATTTCCTTTCACCGCGTGGGTTGGAGCGATTGAAATAAGTTTTTTATACAGATCCTCTGTTTCGATGTCACCAGCATGAATGATAGCGTCGCATGTTTCAAGAAACTGTTCTATCTCCGGCCTGAGAAGACCGTGAGAATCGGAAATAACACCTATAGTAAAAGTCATGTAATAATCTCTGTTAAGATTGGCACACTATACCAATTTTGAGGGTCAGCATTGTAAGGGCACGATGCATCGTGCCCCTACCTTAGGTAACTGGTTTTAATTAAACCAATAAAGATTTCTCCCATAGGTCGAAATTTCGACAGGAGAGAAAAGTAGGGTCGGGATTTATTCCTGACCGTTCTACATCGGCAAATAACTCAACATTATAAAATAGGTGGTGTATAAAACACCACCCTACTTAATATTTTTCAGCTATCATCTCAAAATGACTAGCTACTCCAAATTGTTATCAATACAATAACATTCATACACTTCTACTATATTTAGTCAACGGTAAAAGTCGGTTATTATTTGCCCTGCGCCCTGCGCCCTGGGCCCTGAGCCATCAGGTAAAACTTACTACGATCAAAATACAAATGCAGGTTTTAAAATCCCTGATTTTATTGAATTTGATACATGTC
The DNA here is from genome assembly GCA_042573485.1 of Thermodesulfobacteriota bacterium. Lineage (GTDB taxonomy): Bacteria > Desulfobacterota > DSM-4660 > Desulfatiglandales > HGW-15 > JAAZBV01. The sequence continues at coordinate 6,403 of JBHPCX010000006.1, forward strand.
CTTTACTTATTTTTGATATGACACTAGAATAAAAGAATTTTAAGGGAGGTTTGTAAATGGATGAAACGAAGTATGGCAAGTATATAGTAAGTGACCTGAAAATGCCTGAATCAAAACAGAAAATTGAAGCAGATTATAACAAATACGCGAAACGCGTCCTCTGGCTTGATGACCAGGTCGTCGAAGGCGCATTCCACATGAACACGGCATGGTATCTTAATGAAGCTGAAACCCTGGAGGATGTACCCCATGTTCATGGTGCTGATGAGATTATAGGATTTTTCGGTAATAACCCGGATAATCCCTATGATCTCGGGGGTGAAATAGAAATATGGCTGGAAGATGAGAAGCATATTATAACAAAGACATCCATGCTTTTTGTGCCCGCGGGAATGAATCACTGCCCATTGATATTAAAGCGGGTTGACAGGCCTATATTCCATTTTACAGTTGTCCCCGGGGGGCAATATATAAAGGATGAAAAATAAATAGTAATGGAGGATCATTCATGAATAAAGACTGGCGAAAGAGTCTTAAGCTGTTTTTTCAGGGCTGGATCTTTTCCCTGTTTGTCGCAGTCTTAATAGCAACATCCATTAAATCAGCAATCGCTGAATGGAATACTGTCCCTACAGGCTCCATGAAGCCTACCATTGTTGAAGGTGACAGGATATATGTAAATAAACTGGCCTATGATCTTAAAATCCCCTATACAACTTTTCACATAGCTGAATGGGGAAATCCGCTCAGGGGTGAAATCGTTGTTTTCTATTCACCGGAGGACGGAGAGAGGCTGGTAAAGAGGGTTGTCGGTCTGCCGGGAGATATTGTCGCCATGAAAGACTCACGGCTTTATATAAATGGTGCCGAGTTAAAATATGAACAACCCGGCCGGGACAGGTTAGAAAAGTTTTTAATAGATGACGAATACACGCAGATAACAATTATCGAAAACCTTGATGGAAAGGAACACCCTGTCATGATCATATCCCACAGCCGGGACTCGAGTTCATTCGGCCCCATAACTGTACCCGAGGGAAAATATTTCATGATGGGTGACAATAGGTATGACAGCCATGACTCCAGGTATTTTGGATTTGTTGAAAGGGACAGTATTATTGGTAAGGCAACAGCAGTAGTCATTTCACTCGATATCAATAATATGTATAAACCCCGCTTTGAACGGTTTTTTACAAACCTGCCATAGAGGTGAAATTTGGAATATGCCGGAAAGATCTATTGATAATCCAGCGAAAATCAACCTTACGGAAGATCGAAGAGATGGCCTTCTTAGATCCTTCATAGCCTTTTATAAGACTGAATTCGATGAGGAACTGAGCCAGTTTCGGGCTGAACAGATTTTTGATTTTTTCATAAAAGCCCTGGGGCCCGCCGTTTATAACCAGGCAGTTCAGGACGCGAGGGCTTTTATGATGGAAAAGCTGGAAGACCTTGACGCTGATTTTTATTTTGATGATTCAAATGACGTATAGCTTTGTTCGCCTTCGCCTGAATACCCTACAACTTGCTGCGGGGAGCTTCATTATTAAACCTCTTATCAGGAACAAATATGGCTGAATATGATTTTGATATCGGGGTAATAGGAGGGGGCGCCGCGGGGCTGACAGTATCAGCCGGGTCATCCCAGTTCGGAGCAAAAACTCTTCTTGTTGAAAAGGAAAAAATCCTTGGCGGTGACTGCCTGCATTACGGGTGCGTCCCCAGTAAAACACTCATAAAATCAGCAAAAGTCTACCACCTGCTCAAAAACACGCTTAAGTACGGCTTGCCGGAGATTAAAGTGCCGCCGGTCGAATACAGTAAAATTGGTGAAAGAATAAAAAGCGTTATCGATACTATTCAAAAACATGACTCCGAGGATAGGTTCTGTTCCCTTGGCGTCCAGGTAGTCTACGGTCTTCCGTCATTTCTGGATTCCCATACCATTGAACTCGAAGGAAAAAGATATAGCGCTAAAAAATGGGTAATAGCCACCGGATCATCTCCCGCTATACCGAAGCTGAATGGCCTTGAAACCATACCATTTATCACCAACAAGGAAATTTATTCACTGAGTGAATTGCCGGAAGAAATTATAATTCTCGGTGCCGGACCAATTGCCGTGGAGATGGCCCAGGCCTTCTGCCGCCTGGGAAGTAAGGTCATTGTTATTCAAAGGAGCGGTCAGATATTAAGTAAAGAAGATAAAGATATGGCAGATACCGTTATGGATATCCTTGCCTCGGAAGGAGTTGAGTTTTATCTGAATTCTTCTGTTCTAAATGTAAACAGGATAGGTAATGAGGTTGAGATAACTATAAAGAATAAGGATGGTGAAGAAAGTAAACTAAAGGCGGAAAAACTTCTTGTAGCTATGGGAAGGTCTCCCAACCTTGATGGACTTAAACTGGAAAAAGCCGGAGTTGAGTATGATAAAAAAGGAGTAAAAGTAGACAGCCGTTTGAGGACTTCCCGGAAGCATATTTACGCGGCAGGTGACGTTACAGGAAAATACCAGTTCACCCATGCTGCCGGCTATGAGGGCAGTATTGTCATAAGTAACGCGATTTTCCATCTTCCAAGAAAAACCGATTACGCCTTTCTACCCTGGTGCACATACACTGACCCTGAACTGGCCAGTATAGGCTTAAATGAAAAACGGGCGGGTGACGCCGGTATTAAATACAGTGTATGGACGGAAGAATTTAAAAATAATGACAGGAGTCTTGCCGAGGGAGAAGAATCGGGCAGGATCAAGATGATTCTCGATGAGAAGGAAAAACCAATCGGTGTACAAATTCTGGGTCAAAACGGTGGTGATCTAATAGGAGAATGGGTGGCGGTATTAAACAGTAAAATGAAGCTTATGAACCTCGGTTCAGCAGTACACCCATACCCTACACTGGTAGAGATCAATAAACGTGTCGCGGGAAATTTTCTTTCAACCAAATTGTTTTCTAAAAAAGTTCAAAAGGGGTTAAAATTCATCTTTCACCTCAAGGGAAGGGCCTGCGAACCCGGGGGTGAATATAGATGATCGGGGAGAAACCTCCCATGTCAGGTGAATCAAACAGAAAAAGAGCTGCCTTAAAGGCCTTTATTTTTCTCCTTTTCATTATTGCATCTATTACTGTTATTAAGTTTTCACCTTTAAAAGAATACATTACAATAGATTTCCTCAGTGATTGTATTGACAGGGCGGGTATCTGGGCGCCTGTGGTGTATATTCTTGTATATTCCATCGGTGTATGCCTTTTTCTGCCTGGAACTCTCCTGACTTTAATAGGCGCGGCAATATTCGGACCCTATTACGGATTCCTGTATGTATGGATCGGCGCGATGCTTGGTGCGACAGGAGCTTTTTTTATCGGCAGGACTCTGGGCAGAGAATTCGCGGCTTCAATGATTGGTGATAAATTACAGAAATATGATGACGCCATCGAGCGAAACGGGTTCGCGGCAGTATTATACCTGAGACTCGTATATTTCCCTTTTACACCCATGAATTTTGGAATGGGACTTACCAGGGTAAGGTTCCTTGATTATTTTTTTGGTACAGGGATCGGCATTATTGTCGGAACATTCGTTTTCACATTTTTTTTCGGCTCTTTAAAGGAAGTATGGGCATCAGGTGACTGGAGTCAGATAATATCTCTGAAGGTATTCGGCGCGCTTTCCCTGTTTATTTTTTCTTTCTTTATCCCGAAAATAGTGAAGAAAATCAGGAAAGAGGATTAAAAGGATAGAGGACAGAAATCAGAGGAGTCTTTAACTTCAGGCTGAAGGCTATTAGGCTGCCGCCTTTGCTTAGAGCTTCGGTGTGCCAGGGAAGGCTGTTAGGAAAAGCTTGAAGAATATATTAGAACTAAAATTGTTTCTTAATGTCATTTCGAGGTAATCTCTGTAGGGGCACGATGCATCGTGCCCTTACGCTTGCTGAATGGTTTATTATAGGTTTAAATAGGAGCATAATTGCTATGCTAAACAATAAAGACATCATCCTTGCCGGTGATATAGGCGGTACAAAAACCAGTATCGGTATTTTTTCAATGGGGAAAAAACGGCCCTCTTTAAAATATAAGGTCAGTTATCCCAGCGCCGATTATAATAACCTCGAAGATATTATTGATAAATTCCTTGCAGGCAGCAGGATAAAACCGGTTCAGGCCTGCTTTGGAGTGGCCGGACCTGTAAAAAACGGTAACTGCAAAACGACAAATCTCCCCTGGAATATATCTGAAAAGAAGATACAAAAATATTTCAAATTGAAAAAAACGGTTTTGATAAATGACTTAAGGGCCATGGCTTGTTCTGTCCCCTTTTTAACCGGATCGGAAGTCAGCCGGTTAAACTCAATAAGGTCTCCGGGAAATGGCAATATTTCTCTTATTGCTCCCGGTACAGGACTGGGGGTGGCCTTGCTTATATATAATAATGGGGAGTATTTACCCGTGTCTTCTGAAGGAGGGCATGTAGATTTCGCGCCTAATAATGATCTTGAATCAGGATTGCTCAGGTACCTGGGTAAAAAATACGACCACGTAAGTATAGAAAGAATATTGTCGGGAGAGGGATTGTATAGCATCTTTAATTACCTTATATCAATTGGGGCCTATAAATCTCCCAAATGGCTATTGAAAAAGATAGAAGAAGGTGATCCGGCCAAGGTCATCAATGAAGCGGCCGGTACCAGGAGACAGAAACTGTGCCTGAAAACCATAGATATTTTTATTTCAATACTGGGGGCTGCCGCGGGTAATCTTACCCTGACAGGTATGACAACAGGAGGAGTATACCTGGGTGGCGGTATCCCGCCTAATCTGTTGTGGCGTCTGAAGAAGGGGATATTCATGAAATCTTTTACTGAAAAGGGAAGATTTAAGAGTATTTTGGATAGAATACCGGTGAAGGTCATTCTGAATGATAATGCCGCTCTGCTGGGCGCCGCGATAGCCGGATTTAATATCCCGGATGATTAGTGTCCCTCTCGGAGATTGTTGAAACTCCTTGCATTTAGGCGAGGAAAATTTTGTATTGTCGCATAGCGACTTGTCATTCCCCGACTAGATCGGGGAATCCAGGTTCTTAGTTTTTTCCAAATTGGGCCAAATAGATGCTATCCCAGATGAATCATGGCTACAAAATAATCAAGGAGAAAATTAAAATGGATTCCCGCCTGCGCGGGAATGACGTTTAATTGGTTTTTCCTAGTATAGTTGATTTTATTCAACTTGCTTTTAAACCTCTCCTCTTACAGACGAGGATTGTTCAGTAAAAGGGCTTATATTTCTATTGACACTCTGTCACCCTTTTCGATAGGTTAAACCTGAATTTTACACCACATATCTATTACGGCTTGAAGTGCCTTATCTTTAAAGGTTGTTTCATGATTTTAATCCTCACCATATGCATAATATGCTTGCGGATAAAAATCATTCCAACTTCCCTTTAAACACAAGGCTTTCGGCGCCTCATAACGATATCCGGTGTAAAATTCAGGTTAAAACCCGGTTGTAAAGTTTATTTTTTTAATTTGTTTCAGTATAATTGATTGCCGAGGAGGACTGTTCTGTGGAAAAGAAAATACTAATTGCTGTAGATGGAGGAATTCATTCCAGAAAAGCTATAGAATATTGCATTAACATCTGTTCTCTAATTAAAGATGTGCACTATACCCTTATTAATATCAGGCCGAAAATTTCCGATTTTCTTATTAAAGATTCCCAGTTGGACTCAAAGGCAAGTCAGGCATTAAAGGATGTAGTTGAAAGAAATAAGGGAAATTCCATGAACATTCTTGATGAATCCATGGAGATTATGGTGAAATTAGGAATGGATGAAAACCTGATTGAAAAGGTGTCTCTACCGGTAATAAAGGGTACTGCCAAGGGAATTCTTGATTACGCCAAACAGCAGATTTGTGACGCGATAGTAGTCGGAGACAGGGGCAAATCAAAACTGGCGGAGGCCTTTACAGGCAGTATCGCCAATAATCTTCTTGAGCACACTGACATAACACCGGTATGGGGGATAGGGGGCGACATAAAATCCCAGAAAATAATGATCGCGGTCGACGGATCGGAAAGCGCCCTGAAGGCGGTTGACCATGTGGCTTTTATGATTGAGGGAAATCCTGACATTAAAGTAACCCTGCTGCATGTTACACCTAAATTAAGGGATTATTGCACCATAGAGTTTGATGAAGAAGGTGAAATGATTGAAGAAGTCATAACAAGCGGTGACAAAAAGTGTGTTGACAGGTTTTACACTCATGCCCAGCAGAAATTTACTGAAGTGGGCCTGAGTGAGAGCCAGTTTGAAGTTAAGGAAGTGGAAAGCAAGTTAAATATTGGTAAAACCATAGTTGACGCCGCGAAAAAAGAAGGGTGCGGCACCCTGGTTATAGGTAGAAGAGGTGCGAATGAATCTTTCTTTATGGGCAGTGTTTCCAGATATGTTCTTACAAACGCAAAAGACTGCGCCGTATGGCTTGTTCCATGATGATAAAACAGAAGATAAGTTGCCGTCGCTGAAAGCTATGGCGGGCCAGGGAAGATGAGAGGGTAAGAGGTTGAGAAGTTGCGAGGTTCAGATTAATCCTGTTTTAGATTCCTCATTTTCTCAATTTCTAACCTTCTTAATTTCTCATCCTCTCACGTTTTACGGTCTTTCAACCCCATCAATAAAAACCATACCCCGATGATATCCTCTGAAAAAATAGTTGTCTTCACCAGGTACCCTGTCCCGGGTAAAACCAAAACAAGGTTGATACCTTCCCTGGGGCCTGTAGGCTCTGCAAACATCCATCGAAAGCTGGCTGAGAATACTTTTAACAATGTAATGCAGTTTTCAAAAGAACATGCAAAAGGGATCGAAGTGTCCTATACCGGCGGAAGGCTAACCCGGATGAAAGCATGGCTGGGAAAAGATACAGAATTACACCGGCAGTGTCCCGGTGACCTGGGACAGAGAATGTATAACGATATTAAACAGAGTATCAGGAAGGGAAGCAAGGCTGTTGTTTTAATCGGAACAGATGTCCCTGATATTAAACACGAGCATCTTGAAAAGGCCTTTTATGATCTTCATGATTATGATCTTGTGCTCGGTCCAAGCGCCGATGGCGGGTACTGGCTAATTGGAATGAAACAGCCGCACAATGTGTTCAGAGGTGTTTCATGGGGCAGTGAGAAGGTGCTCGATCAAACCCTGGATCTTGCGTCAGAGAATAACCTTAGAGTTTCACTGTTGCCTCCTTTAAAAGACATCGATACGATTGATGATTTGTATGAGTGGAAACCGGATGGTCAATGGGAGAATCCCTGGCTCTCTGTCATAATTCCGGTTTTTAATGAAGAAGATGTAATCAAAAAGGTTTTAAATAATGTTAATAATAGAGATTCGGAGATAATCGTGGTGGATGGCGGAAGTAATGACAGGACGGTCATAACCGCCCGTGAACTGGGTGTAAAAGTCATAAACAGTGACAGAGGGAGGGCTGTTCAGCAGAACAAAGGGGCTTCAACCGCCAGAGGAGACGCACTCCTTTTTTTACACGCGGATACATACCTGCCCCATGATTACCCGTCTATTATTTTCAACACACTCCTAAATAAACAGGCGACTATTGGTGCCTTTAAATTCAAGACAGATCTGCAAGCACCTTTTATGAGATTTATTGAATTAATGGTAAATTTCCGGTCTCAATATTTACATATGCCCTATGGAGACCAGGGCCTGTTTATGACAAGATCATTTTTTGAATCAGCAGGAGGGTTTCCACAGGTCCCGATAGCCGAAGATTTGTTTTTTCTGAAAAAGAATTATAAAAGAGCATCTGTTAAAATCGTACCCGGATACGCCATGACCTCTGCAAGGAGATGGCAGACAATCGGGCTTTTAAAAACTACACTTGTAAATATTATTATACTTGCAGGCTGTTATGCCGGTATTTCCCCTGAAAGACTGCATAGATTTTACAATGCTTCAGGTAATTTAGAGAAATCTTAAAATCTATTTGACAGGATTAACAGGATATACAGGATGAAGGAGCGCGGAGCTTGGAGGTCAGAATCATTTTAACATTTTCGTCATTCCCCGGCTGGACCGGGGAATCCAGTAGTTTTATACAATTTTCTCCAGCTAAACGGGATTGTCGAAATCCTTCTTAAATCCGCAGATTACACAGATTAACGCAGATTTTTTTATAACAAGCATAAGTATGTATATTTCTTAAATGATACAAGAATGGCACTGATAAAAAATGAATGAATTCAATTTTTACAAAGCGCCATTCTATGTTTAATCCCTGATGTGATTACCTGCTCTGCAGGTAGTTAAGAAATATAACTTTGCACTTTAACCCTTAATCCTGTCTAAAAGGTTTTAAATGTTTTTCTATGTTTACTCTGTGCCTCGAATGAGCATAGCGAATGGGTGTGAGATAAAGTTTTTATGAAATCTGGAACCTGAAACCTGGAATCCGAAACACTAACAAAGTTGGCAATCCGGAAAAAGTGATAACAGGGTAACCCAAAGATCCTACTCAACTGCCTTAAATTTAGTGCTGACGGCCCCGCACACAGGACAGTTCTCGGGAACTGTATCTTCACTTATATAACCGCATATCTGACATACGTAATAATCGGTTTCCCTGTCTTCAATCATGTTATTGAGCATCTTTTTATACAGTTCTGCGTGACGGTCTTCAACGTCCCTTGATTCAGTAAATGCCTTAATTATAACCTTACTCGAGTTTTCTTCTTCAGCTTCTTTTATTAATTGAGGGTATTCATCCGCGTTTGCCTTAATTTCATTTTCAAAGGCAGTTGTTAGATTCTCTTCCGTTGAACCTATCTTCCCCCGCATCAGCAGCAAGAAACGGTTGGCATGCACTGATTCTGAGTCGGCAACAGCCTTGAAAAGTTTTGCAACAGCCTGAAATTCCTCTTTTTCCGCTTTTAGCGCAAAAGCGGCATTGCGTATGGACGCCTTGGATTCAGCAGCAAATGCCTTTGCCAGATTTTTCTCTGTCTTTTCTCCCATTTAATATCCCTTTCCTTCAGTTAAATTTGTTCCTGTCTTTTAAGAGATGAATAGAAAAATTAACACATTGAATTAACGGCCGCAATATTATAATAGTTATTAACCTGATTACACATTTTTGCTTGACCTGAATTGATGATTTTGTTAAAAACTGCACTTTCCTAATCAAAATATTCCCCGGTAGCTCAGCTGGTAGAGCAGGTGGCTGTTAACCACCCTGTCGGCGGTTCGAGTCCGTCCCGGGGAGCCAATTTTTTTCTTATTAATTACAAATAGTTAAAGCGTGACCAGTTCATACACCTGCTAAATTTTTACTATTTTCAGTCAACATCCTTTGATTGAAGATCAAATTCGGAATTCATATATTATAGTTATCAGCAAAAATTTCATCACTTCATTAGCAATTTAATATTGAATCAGATGGTACCTCGGTTATTCGTCTTCAATGCTCTTAACCAACTCATTCGCGATGTTGGTGCTTTCAATCCTCATAATGCTCTCCCGAGAACTACCATAACTCAATAAGTTGATGCTGCCGTACCAAACAATTTTCTGATCCATGATTGCAAATTTTTGATGAATATTGGATTTAAAGACAACACTTATGGGAAGATTAAGTCCACAACATACCGAAAGGAATAGCCCACATGTCATTGCCAAAAGAAGCTGAATGTTCTCCTGTATAAAGAATAACACCTACAAATAATCGGTTTTTTGCTATATTATTCTTGAACCATGCCATATGCTTAAAATCATTTTTATTAATAGCTGATCCGGCTTTAATCTCTATTCCAAGCAATGCATTATCTTCCCTTTCTATTAAAAAATCGATTTCCCGTTTTTCCCTGTCACGATAATGGAAAAGCTTATAAATACCGTCACCAGCATCTATTTGTGCCATTATTTCATTAAAAGCAAAAGTTTCCACCAATTTGCCTGAACGATCTGAGTCTAAACGTACCTGATCTATCTGCCATCTGAGTAAAGATGTCATTAAACCACTATCGACCATAAATAGCTTACTTTGTTTGCCTACTCGATCATAATCTGTTTTTGTCCATGGTGATACACGTTCTATCAGATAGAGTGTCTCTAACGCATTAATATAGCTTTCAATCGTCGGTCGCTTAATAGATAATCCTGAACCTATAGCTGAAATATCCATAAATTTACCTGACCATGCTGCAAGTACATTTACCAACTCTTGCATGTCATTTTTCCGATGAATTCTAGCGATATCTTTCAGGTCTCGTTCCAGTATGGCGTTTATATAGTCAGCGTGCCATCGCTTCCGGGCACGATCCTGGAGTGCCATCGCTTCCGGAAAACCGCCTCTGAAAGCAATTTCTAGGAGGGCATCACGGTCACAGTTAATATGACTGCGTGAAAACGATTGTTCAAAAGCAGACTCAATGAACAGGGGAGCAATTTTTTTCATTTCTCCTTGCGCAAGTGGACGTAAGCGAATTTTGGCAATTCGCCCGGCAAGGGATTCTCTAACAGTAGGGAGAGATTGAATATTGGCTGAACCTGTTAATAGATATTGACCTGGGCTTGTGTCTTCATCCACGGCTTTTTTAATCGCAGGAAGCAACGAAGGGCTACGCTGAGCTTCATCAATAATCAGTGTTTTCGTTCTACGCTTTATAAACCCTTTTGGATCGTTTTCAGCAGCCTCTCTAAGAGTGCTGTCATCAAGGGTCCGGTATTCTATCTGATCGGACTCCAACTCACGGGCAAGAGTGGTTTTGCCGCTTTGTCTAGGGCCATTCAGAAGCAGTACCCGTCTTTCTAACATCAGATGGTTTATTGTAGTTTTTTGCCATCTTGGGTAGAGTTTTGTCATGCCTAATTTTCCTTACGCGATATGATTATTATTTATGTCGCTATTTTTATAATTTAAATGCCGCGATTTTGCAAGTTTTATATCCGCAATTTTTATAATTTAAATCATTTTCTGGTAAACCTATTTCTTAAAGATTCAGGTTGATTTTTTAGCATTTGTAAAATTTTTTTGATCTTCATGTCATCAGAATCCAATAAAGTCAAAGGTCTGAGTTTCCTCTCTGTAAAATATCGAATCTCGTCAGACAAATCTCCTCTTAGAAAACAATCAATAATTTTCTCTGGAAGCTTTTTCACGATGGCAACCATCTGGCTTACTCTTGCTTTACTCACTCCAAACTCATCAGCCACATCCTTGTATTTGAAATCAGGATTACTATCCCAGTATTCGAGATATCTTTGCCCTTCAAAAATAGGATTTTTCCAGTTCCTTTTACTCAAAGCAGATTGCCAATCCCGCTCAGTGATCGCCCTATTTTTAGAAAAACCTGAAGGTTTCTTGCCTGCAAAAAGGTGCTTCTGTTTCTTAAAACACCTGTAATAACAGGGGATTATCTCAGAAACTGTCTTTCCACGATTTGTTAGCTGAGTGTCACGGTTTGGGAGCCATTTCGACTCAAAAAGGGCACAACTCGTGCCCTTTTCGCTCAAGGTCTCCGACCGAAGAGTGAATAGAGGAGAAATGGTCCTGAGCCTGTCGAAGGGCTGAAAACATATCTTCTTTCATGTCAATATTTATCTATATATTAAGATTGAAATCCGGGAACATTTATATAGGGTCAACTACTAACCTGGAGAACCGCTATGCTGAGCATATTAAGGGTACAGCAAGTAGAATGACAAAGCTGGACCCACCTGTCAGGATAGCATACACTGAAACATACGAAACTCAGCTTGAAGCCCGACAGCGCGAAGCCCAAATAAAACGGTGGTCACGGGCAAAAAAGGAAGCATTAATATCTAAGAATATGAGCAAACTAAAAAGCCTGAAGTAATTAATTCCTTGCAAAATCAAGTAGAATGGAGTTACCATGCTTCAAATAAATCTTGTCAATTTAAGGCTATTCAAACTAACTTAATTTCTAATATTTTCTTTAATTGTGTATTTCTAACTCCTGTGTTACATCAACCGAACGGGTTGTTTTGTTAGGAGGGGTGAGACATTATGAAAATTGCTATTTTACTCATTTTGCTGTTTATATCGCAAAACTTATACGCGGATGATACAAACCACTGCCCTTTTTTAGAAAATGAAAATGGTGCTGTGATAATTGGCTGGATAACTAATTACAGGACGACTATTCAATCCGGCGATGATTCAAGAAGTGTTAAAACCAGGGTCGGCAATTTCAGGCCGGTTGCGGGAATTGTAGGATCAAAAATATCTGAAACAACAGGGGCCGCTATTAAAAATGACCAGACATTTTGGCCAGTACTTGATACTGCTCATCCGGTAAAACTAACGCAAGTGAAATCTTTTTGGAACAAACTTGGAATAGACCATTGTGTTTACCATGGAACAATTGAGAATACAAAATTGAAAAATTGGACTTTATTATCCAGTAAACCGATTGATGTTTTTCATAAACCATCGGCTGATGAAATATCCTTCTTTAATAAATTGAATACGGATTGTTTGAAAAAGGGGAGTGAACACGAGGGTAATTATACACCACCCTGCACAAAAGGTTTGTTGCTGGCAGTATCAGACATAGATAAAAATGGTAGTCCCGAGTATTGGGCAACAGAACCCTATACATGGGATACCGGTCTTACTGTTTATGAATTGAAAAACAATACACTAAAGCCAATTCTTCGTGTTTGTGTCGGTTGCAGCGATTAGACATATATAAATTTTTCTAACAAATGGCTTTACACGGAATTGCGTTCCGGCGTGCTCTATACAATTCTGTAAGCTTGGTCGTTATTCGAGGGGAAAAGATGAAAAGAAACGATAAATCAAAATCACCACTGCCGGAAGATGTGATAACCCATTACGCTTCAGGGTACGAAGCAAATCGATTGGAAATCAGTGATGGTAAAATTGACCGTGAGCGTACCCGCGAGCTGCTGGAACGCTTTCTGCCTCCGGTTCCTGCGACGGTATATGATATCGGCGGCGGGACCGGAAAGCATGCCTGCTGGCTAGCCCGGCGCGGTTACGAAGTTCATCTGATTGACATTGTGCCCCTTCATGTTGAATTGGCCAGGCAGGAATCAGCACGACAGCCGGAACATCAATTGGCCAGCGCGGAGGTTGGTGATGCCTGTTCTCTTGACTGGGATGACAGCAGCGCTGATGCTGCCTTGCTGTTCGGACCTCTCTATCACCTTACTGAAAAAGGGGATCGTCTAAAAGCATTATCAGAGGCTTACCGGGTTTTAAAAACAGGCGGTGTTCTCCTGGCTGTCGGTATATCCCGCTTTGCGTCGACACTTGACGGATTGCGTTCTGAATTTCTTAAGGATCCGAAATTTGTTGAAATTGTGAACGGAGACCTTAAAAACGGGCTTCATCGAAATCCGACAGGTAATCAGGATTATTTTATGGAGACCTTCTTTCACCATCCGGATGAACTGAAAGCCGAAATAACCGGGGCGGGATTTTTAGACGGCCGTGTATATGGTGTTGAAGGGCCTTCCTGGCTGGCCCCGAATCTGGATGAATGGTGGGATGATGAGGAGCAACGAAAGGTACTGCTCTGGATCGCAAGGGAATTGGAATCGGAATCCGCTCTTTCAGGTATCAGTGCCCATCTGATAGCGGTTGGTGTGAAAGGATGATAGCATTAAAGGATGTTAGAATTGATTCGAAAATGGAAAAATTGAGAACCAGAAAATAGATTCCATTAGCGCGTTACGATTATTCAGAGAACGGATTTTATTTCGCAACCATCTGTTCCAACAACAGACAAAACATATTTACCGAACACAAAATATCTGTAGGGGCGGCCAGCCGGTCGCCCCTACTAACAATATTAAAAGGTTTTTAACACGACCCAGGAGGTATATGACAGATAATAAATTTGTTCCACTCAGATCATACAATAAGTATTCGCCGTCAGTCATGACGGAGCGCGCCGCTTCTTTCCGTAACAATATGCAGTGCAGGCGTAGTGTGCGCGAGTTTTCCAATGAACCTGTACCACGAGAAGTGATCGAAGACTGCATACTAACGGCTGGTTCCGCACCGAGCGGCGCGAACCGGCAACCGTGGCATTTCGTGGTGGTGAGTGACCATAAAATAAAGCGGCGAATCCGGGAAGCTGCCGAAAAAGAGGAATATGATTTCTATCACGGCCTGGCGGGAGATGAGTGGCTGAAAGATCTATCGCAGCTTGAAACCAACCATGAAAAACCTTTCCTGGAGGAAGCCCCCTGTTTAATTGTGATATTCGGGCAGAGCTGGGGAGTATTGGAGAACGGAGATAAAAAGAAGCATTACTATGTAAGCAAGTCGGCAGGAATAGCCACAGGAATGTTGATAGCCGCGATCCATAATGCGGGACTTGTGTGTTTACCATACACACCGAGCCGAATGTCATTTCTGAGGAAATTGCTGGGACGGGGGAAGAACGAAAAACCATTTCTGGTCCTGGTGGTTGGGTATCCAGCCGAAGATGCTATGGTCCCGGCTCTTGAGAAAAAGACACTGAATCTTATTTCGACATTCCTATAACTTTCGGAGCAATCGGGAAAGCGCAGTAAAATAATATGGGAACCTGTAAGCCTTGCCGTTAGCGGTAAGAAGAGGGCGTTGTGAAATTTAGAAATTCAAAAAGTGATGATATTGAATCTATATGTGATCTTCATGTTGATGCATTTGATGATACTGAAGGCCCTGTAATCGCTGAATTAGTTAGGGCTATTTTAAATACCCAAATGGATAAACCTGTATATTCCTTTGTGATTGAAGGTAAAAAAAGAATTATCGGCCACATAGTGTTCAGTCCGGTATTGATCCAGGGTTCTGAAAAAATTAAGGCATATATACTGGCTCCCCTGGCGATATCAACAGGTCATCAGAAGCAGGGGCTGGGTACCAGGCTGATAAGTTACAGTATCAATGAATTAAAAGAGCATGGCGTTGAAGTGTTATTTGTCTACGGCGATCCGGCTTACTACAGCCGAAGCGGGTTTAAAACTGAAAAGAATGTATCTGCCCCCTATGACTTAGAGTATCCTGAAGCATGGATGACAATGGAATTAATAAATGGATCGCTTTCAAATGTCCATGGCACGGTTAAATGTATGCTGCCGCTTATGTCAGGGGTGTACTGGTAATACACTGAGATTTATCATCATTCATGTTGGAAATAAGCTATGGAAATTAGAAAGAGTAATCAAAACGATCTTGAGGGAATTCTTAAGGTATATGAATCGGCCAGGCAGTATATGCTGGAAAATGGCAATCCGGACCAGTGGAGAGATGGTTACCCCGATGAAAAAATAATTATGGCGGACATTGAAAATAACCATCATTTTGTCTGTGTTGATGGCAGCAGGGTAGTCGGCTGCTTCGCGTTTATTGAAGGGGATGATCCGACATATGAAGAAATTTTCAAAGGAGAATGGCTTGACAATAATCCATACGCGGTAATTCACCGGATAGCTGTCTTTAAACATGGAAAAGGAACCGGATCCTTCTGTCTTGAGTGGTGTTTCAGACAGTACAATAATATAAGAATAGATACACATAGAGATAATATTCCAATGCAAAGGCTTCTAAAAAAAAGAGGATTCCAGTATTGCGGTGTGATATATAACTGGCAGGGTGATGAAAGGCTGGCTTTTCAGAGAGCATAAATATAGTATAAAATGAGTACAAAATGAACTTTAAGTGAGAATACGCCTTGAAAGAAAATATATACATTGAAGTGCTGCAAAATATTGAATCTCAGATCGAAGGTGAAACGGATCTGATAACAGTGATGTCAACAGTATCCGGTGAGTTGTATCATACCTTTGATCATTTCAGCTGGGTGGGATTTTACAGACTGGTGGATGATAAAACATTGAAAGTAGGCCCCTTCCAGGGGACGCATGGGTGTTTGACAATTGATATTGAAAAAGGTGTATGTGGAAAATGCGCCAGGGAGGGTAAGACCCAGGTAGAGAATGATGTGAGTGCTATACCCCATCATATAGCCTGTTCGATTGATACGAAATCTGAAATTGTTATACCGGTAAAGGATAATGAAAATAATGTCAGGGCAGTACTGGATATTGACTCAACGGAAATTAACAGTTTTGACGAAGCAGACCAAAGGTATCTGGAGAAGATATGTGGATACATATCAGAGAGATACACATAACTAAGGAAGGTGGCTGACCCCTATTTTGACACCTATACTTGCCTGATCCGCTTCCCTGAAGATCAATGAAATCAATAAGTTGTTTATAGGTAATTCTCAGCTTGCAGAGATCTTTGGATGTTAAATGAAGAAATTCCATTAGTAATATTCCAGTAAAAAATATCCGTCTCGACTCTTTATTTGTAATACCCTGTTTGGCTTAAATTACTTGATTTTTTATACGCATTTAATATGCTGTCTTTTATAGGAATTTCTTTAATGGGCAATCCCGGTACTGAATTGTCTAATATTGGTTGTATCTTCTTTACTTTGAGCGAGAAATTAAATAAAAAATGTCCATGAAATGTTTAAATCATCGCAATGCAAATGCTATTGGTCAATGTTCAAAATGCGGGATTCCTGTTTGTGAAATCTGCAATAGGTCTGAAGATGAAGATGTATTGATGTGTGAAGCCTGCGGTATGTTTTCAACCTTCTCTGCCATGACTCAAAAAAAAGTGAGCATTGATGAAAAACGGATACAAAAGGAATTAGAAGATTCAAGTAAAAAAATAAAGCGAAGATCAGTAATGCTTACAGCATCGGTTGTAATGGCATTAATTATAGTTATAATAGAGGTAATATGGTATCTTAGTCTTTCCGATACGGAATTTAATCAATCTAATCCTTCGGAAGATTATGTTACATCGATCATAATGATAAATAATGCTATTCGTGAATACAGGGAGAATCATGATAGTAAAGCTCCTGACTCGCTGGAGACTTTATTAGGTGATTACCTGCCTGATAACGAGATTTGGAAGAAAAACCTTTTGGACTATCATTATAAGAAAATAACTCCTTACAAATATGAACTTATACCACCCCTAAAAAAAGATGATAGTATTCCCGATATTTTGTTTTCAGATGAAGGCCCAGGGATTGTGGGGATATGATATGGCTTTAGTAATAATTCGGGATAAAAAAGGATTTACTTTAGTTGAACTGATTGTATCAATGGGTATTCTATTCGTGTTGATTTCAACAACCATCCCTGTTGTTAGTGCTTACAGAATGAAGGCTCAATCTCTTGAATTGGATTTAACAATAAAACACCTGATGGATGGAATGGAAGTCTGTTATGTTGAAAATGATGAGTTCTATCCTGAAGTAACAGGCTCGTGGTTTATTCAAACGGGTGAAATAACTGTAGAGAGCGGAGAAACAGCTGATATACCGGATATCCTTTATGAATTCCCAGCAGGACATAGGCATAAATATATCTTTAGGAGGTGGAAGCTTGATTGGGGCGAGATATTAGACCTCGTATGGATCGAGATATGGGCTGATTTTGATTTTAACAGAAATGGTGTAAATGATAGATACACGATATATATGTGGATGAGAGATGGTCAACCATATTCGAGTGACCGATACAGACACTATGAATTAGTAAATGGTTATTAATAGATGAACCCTCTAATTGCTTTCAAACCTACCTTTAGATTCTGAGTGATTCAACATATCCCAAAGTAAAAACTATATAGCTGGATTTTCATTTTATTGTTTTTCATTGAAGCAGCAATTAAAATTACAGATAAAATCTAAATACCAATGACTTGCCCGATCTCAATCAATCATGCGTACTATGGGAGAAAATCCTAGAGTAAACAAGATATGAAAATGGAAATCTGATTCATAAGGTTTGAAAAAATTCTGCTAACCATACTAATCAAAAATGCATATTCACTTACGCATTTGATAAAATATCTATAAATAAATATTTATAAAAGAGTGAAGGCTTAAATTCGACTTTTCAAAAAGGCGCGATTCAAAAAACTTTTTCAAGCAAACCTTTCGCATCAGACCTGCACCTGGTACAGTGGTGCATCTGGGGTACAAATGCCCCGGCAGTTTTTCTCAATTTATGCATGATTTTTTTGCCGGGTGGTTGGACGTTTTCCATGTCCGTACCTTTAACAGGAATAACCGGGATAAAGTTCATTAAGTCAACACCCAGACTGCCCATCTTCCCGGCAAGGAAAATGAGATGATCTTCATTGATTCCCGGGATAACGACAGAATTCACTTTAACTGTGAAGTTATTGCTCTTTAAAATTGATATTGCTTCAAGCTGCCTTTCAATAAGTGTTCCGGCAGCCTCGATACTTTTCAATTTGATGCCGTCCATCTTGACCCATTTATATATATGCGCGCCCATAACCGGATCAATGCAGTTTACTGTTATGGTTACATACCTCACATTTAAATCAGAGAGCTGCCTAATATAGTCCTTAATATTTAATCCGTTTGTGGATACACACAGGGATATTCCACTGTTTTTAGTCCGGATTAGCTCAAAAGTCTTCAAAGTAAGCTCAGGTTTACTGAAGGCGTCACCGGGACCGGCAATTCCGGCAACTGAAATAAAAGGCATCTTTTGTAGTGTTCTTTCAAAGTGGTTAAATGCTTGTTCCGGGCTTATCACTCCCTTTGTCACACCCGGCCTGTTTTCATGCAGGCAGTCATAGTCCCTTCTGCAGTAGGCACACTGGATATTACAGGCAGGGGCCACCGGGAGATGTATCCTGCCGTATTTGTTTTTTGCCTCTGAAAAAAAACAGGGGTGATGATTTGCTTTTGTCTGGAATTTATTGAACATTTTATTTACCTTCAGGGGCGACCAATCTTTATGGCATCCCGGGGGCAGGCTTCTAAGCATTCACAGCAATTTGTACAATTTGACTCAGCAGGGAGTGTTCCCATGCAACAGATTTCAAGGCATTTATTACAGCCATCGCATGCTTCTGTTTTATATACCTTGAAAAGAGAAATTGGTTTTAATAGATCGAGTAGTCCGCCAGCCGGGCACGCAAATCTGCACCACATATTGGAGATTAGCAGGCACAGGACCAGGAACCCAAGTACGATGAATGTCCTTATCAGCCAGAGCATGTTGGCGTGTTCAAAGGTAAGGTATACTGAGTTGAAAAAATCACCTGCGCGTATTGGTATAGCTTCCCTGGGTTGACCTATGATGAAGTAGGCATAAAGGGAGAGTATGAGTGCCAGGTATTTAAAGTATGGTAAAATCCTGTTAAAATCGTTTTTTACTTTCAGTTTTAGAGGGGAGAGTATTCCGCATAACTGATTGATAAGTCCCCCGGGACATGCCCAGCCGCAAAATGCCCTTCCGAATAAAATAATTGAAAGTGGTAGCAGCAGCCAGAATCCCCAGAACATTGTAACCAATCTGCCGTGACATGTAATGACAGGACAATTCTGGCAACTCACATAGGGCACAATGAACGGGCAGCGGAAAATGCCGTAAAATGACCATTGGCCCATTATGATCAGGAATGCCACCTGGATTAGCCTTCTCCACCAGGTCAATAACTTCAATTTAGATTTTTTGTCAGTTAATATCTCTTCCTGTATTACTATCCGGCCAGTGTCAGACATCCTTTACTCCCAGTTTTTCTGCCATCTCTCTACCCTTATCAGATATGGCAGGGATGAAACCAGCCTTCAGGAAAAAGCTCTGGCCTTTATCACTTCGAATAAAATCAATGTAATGGGCTGCCAGCTTCGGATCTTTCGCGTGTTTCATTATGCCGATTGTGAATGTAAGAGGCGGGGGAGGAAAGAATTTTTCAGGTATTGGAATTATTTCTGATTTATCTTTGAACAGCGGCATCCTTGTCAATCTTTTTTCTACGACAGACACTTCACCTTTCCCGTCTACAAGGTCTTCCATGGCCCTTTGCACACAGCTGCTTTTTATAACACAGTTTTCCATCGCTTTTTCAGCAACTCCCGCATTTTTCAGGAGCAGGGTTACGGCGCCCCCTCCGGGGGCGGATGCTTCAGGAGAAAGAATTACCTTTATTCCCGGTTTTGCAATGTCCTGAATCTTTGTGATTCCGGCCGGATTGCCCTTTGGAGTTACAAGTACATAGCTTGTAAAACAGAGGGGTTTAAATGAAACCATTTTTCCGGCTTTCCGGAGTTTTTTTGCAAGGGCGAGTACTCTGCCTGCGAATATTTCTGTGCTGGCGCTGCCTAAAAGTGATTTGCCGAGTGCTGCAGCAAAGGCGCCAGTATAGGCAATATCGACACCTGTTTCTTCCTTGAACACCTCGTTGGCAGGGATAAAGGCTTCCGCCAGTCCTCCGCATGACCAGACCTGAAGTGTCATTTGTGTGGATTGTTCGCCCGCTGAAAGACCGGAGGGTAAGGCGGTGCCAATCGCTGCTCCTGCTGCAACGGACAGGAAAGCCCTGCGGCTGTATTTGTTTTCTTTTTCCCCTTCATATTCTTTCATGTGATTACTCCAATTTTTTAATTACTCATACTATGGCGTTCAAAAACAAGTCAAACTGGAATAATCGATAAAACTTTTGAGATAATTCGGAAAAACCAATAGGTGAGAAATGAAAGATATGCTGATTATTTGCTTATCTGCAGCTTTTGTCCTACTTGTATTACTGATTGGGGGCCAATATTATTCAACCTGCGTAACTCATTCACGGGTATATTATAATTTACACTTATTCTGTACAGGGTTTCCCCCGGGGCCACTACATGATATTTTTCGATATCTGAAACTGGTTCCTTCGTCACTTCTTTTATCTTAACAGGTTCTTTTATTGCTTCACTGTGAAGAGTGTCGTCCACTTTTTTACTGTTCTTCATATCAATAAGGGCTTCAAGACTGTCTATCCTATTCATCAAAGATATTTCCAGTCTTGTTCTTTGTTCATCGATAATTGAATTACTTTTATTAACACTCTCTATCCTGGTAAGCCTGTCTTCAATCTTCAACAACCTGGAATCCAGTGAGTAAAGACTTTTTCTAATGGATTTTTCTGATTTTAAGAGGAGGTAGAAGGACAGTCCGATCAGGCATATGACAATAACAGCAAGAGATGCCGCGATAATAGAATACCGCCTGCTCCCTGAATGTGATTCAGGAGCGGTGCCTTTAATCTCTTTTGCCATCTCCAGATTTCTCATAATGGGCTACTCTTGAAAATTGGTGTTAAGATTAAAAGCAAAACGGACGCTCTCTATAACCTGTTAAAAAATGAGGAATATTTATGCTAGACAAAATATTTTTATCATGTATTAATTCAAAAGGTCAAATGGTAAACCTTGTTAATTATATCTCAAAGGGAGTCCAGTATGAAACCCAAAAAAATGAGGGAATCTTTTACCGAAAAATCATCCATTATACTGCCGCCTGATACGAATAATCATGGTACTATTTTTGGCGGCAAAACAATGTCCTATATTGATGAGGTGGCAGGTCTTTCGGCAGTCAGGCACGCCAGGATGATGGTTGTCACGGCCTCCACAGACTCTGTTGATTTTTTAAACCCCATAAGGACCAGCCAGGCTATTTGTCTTGAATCATTTGTAACGTGGACCAACAGGACTTCAATGGAAGTATTTGTAAAAGTGGAAGGAGAAGATCTGTTATCAGGGGAGCGCACCATATGCGCCACGGCTTTTTTGACTTTCGTCGCCCTGGATAAAGATGGCAAGCCCCATGTCGTACCCCCTGTCGTCCCCGAGAGTGAACTGGAAAAAAGGCTTCACGAAACAGCGCCCGAACGGGCGAAACTCAGGCAGGAAAGGCGTGACCGTTCAAAGGCACTGGCGAAAGAGATCAGCTTTAATAATTCCAATTAATAGCTCAAATGCCACAACACTGTTATCCGTCTGCTGTATGTTAACTTCTTATGTAATGATATCGTTACGATTTCAACATAAAAGGTTGTTTCGTAATGTATCTTCAAGGTGATAGCCGAGAAAATTATTAGTAGGGTGGTGTTTTATACACCACCAGATTTAAAATACTGATTTATTTGCCGACATAGGTCGGTCGGGAATATCCTCCTTCGTATAAGGCTGCGGCGGGATAAGAATCCCGACCCTACTCTTGATAGCTGAAATTTTCAGCCTCGACTTTTTCTCCCGCTAACCTTTGGCAGTAACCATTGAACGATCTATGAATAAACCACATTAAGTGACACTGTAGATTTATTTTTTCGCGTCAATTCCCATTTCATCCAACAGGTAATCCGAGTTTTCAACTTTATCCAGAATCCAGAGAATATACCGTACATCCACATGTATGGCCCTGGTTAGATCGGGTAAAAACACCAGGTCACTCGCGACTCCTTCGATGTTGCCGTCAAACGCTATTCCGGCAAACTCGCCTTTACTGTTTAATGTGGGGGAACCGGAATTCCCGCCCGTAATATCCAGGTCTGTCAATAGATTTACCGGGACCTGGCCGATATCTTCAGGCACATATCCATCATACCGTTCTTCCTTTACAGCATCGATGATCGAATCCGGCGCGTCAAATGGATGTTCGCCATGATGTTTTTCCCATTTTTCAAACATTTCAGATATTTTTGTAAAGGGATAATACTTCTCTGCTTCCGGAGTCGGCTTGAATCCACGCACGGTACCAAAAGAGATACGAATCGTGTTGTTCGCGTCAGGCGCTATATTACCGGATTTGAATTCATTCAGTGCTTCAAAATAAAGAGGCCGGAGCAGTACCAGCGCACCTGATAGACGTTTGCCGCGCTCTTTAATTTCTTCCAGTATGGGGCTGAGTTTCAGGGTGAGTCGTATTATACTGTCATCACTCTTCAGCAGGTCTTCCATGGAGGCATTTTTTAAAAGCTGTTTCCTTACTTCCACATCTTCCAGTTTGGATTTGCTGAATAAATCATTCAGGTAGTTTTCGATTTTCACTTCAGAAATATCGCCTTTACCGAACATATGAGGCAGGATTTCAGGGCGTTTTTCTTCAGGGAACTTTATGCTTTCAGACAACAGCAGTTTCAGAATGGATATATCCAGTTCCCGGGCGTATGATTGCTGCTTCTGTACCTGTTGTTGTTCCAGGCGCTGCCAGTTACGTTCCTGATAGTCGGGGTCACGTTCCAGGTCAGGTTTGGGCCTTTCTTCAGCCATTCGAACAATATCCACACCGGAACCCAGTAGTGAAATTCCGTCTATCAAGCGGGTCAAAAGATCCTTTTCCCGGGATTGATAGTATTCTTTAAACAGTACATTGATTTCATCAATTACGGAAATATATTTGATCTTCCGTTCGCTGTCTGAATTTATCCATTCCTGAAGCTTCTTTTCATCCTTGAATTTTCCTGTAACCATGTCCTTTTTCTTTGCACCGTCCAGAACACCGATATAATTTTTCTTTGTATTCTCGAGGCCGGCCAGCAGGCTTGCAGCCTTGATGTTTAAGGTTTCATCATCACCGGCGGCTTCATGTAAGGAGTCTATGAGCTTTTGATATAACCGGACGCGATAGGGCATGTTCCAGTCTACGTCAAACTCGGTTTCCAGGGCAGTTGTCAGGCGCTCGGTGCTGCCTGGATAACCTACAACAAAAGCAAGATCCCCCTGTTTAAAGCCATCTTGGGCGATTTTTAAATATGCCTTTGGTTTGAATGGAACATTTTCTTCAGAATACTCAGCAGGTGTTCCATCCGGTGCAACATAGGCCCGCAGAAAAGAAAAGTCGCCTGTATGGCGTGGCCACATCCAGTTATCAATATCGCCTCCAAACTCGCCGATACCCCTGTGCGGTGAATATACAAGGCGAACGTCCTTAATCTCCAGGCGGGTAATGACATAGAATTCTCCCCCGCCGTAAAATGAAACCACATCACAGCGGGAATCCGGATTGGCCTCTTCAAATTCTTTAGTCAGTTCTTTTTTGCGCTGCTCGATGACTTTGTATCTTTCCAGATCATCCTCGATTTTCGCGATTCCTTCCAGCACGCGGTCAGTTACATCAGTGACGGCTGTTGTGACATAGATCCTGGCAGCCGGTCCCGCTGATACTTCTTCTTCCTGGTTTCCTGCCTTGAATCCTGTATGCAAAAGATTGCTGCCTTCCGATGAGTTGTATTGCAGGTATCCTCTTACACAATGGTAGTTAGTGATAGCAAGCCCTTCCGGTGAAACAAAAGAGGCTGAACATCCTCCCAGGTGCACGATCGCGTTCAGCGGGAACTCAAGCGGGTCCGCGAAAACCTGTGGGTCGATTTCCAGGCCCATCTCTTTCAGCGTTTCAGCATGGGTGGTCGCGATTTGCTGAGGCATCCACATTCCCCCTGGTTCATACACTAACTCATTATCAACCGG
This sequence comes from Thermodesulfobacteriota bacterium, assembly GCA_042573485.1. Taxonomy (GTDB): domain Bacteria; phylum Desulfobacterota; class DSM-4660; order Desulfatiglandales; family HGW-15; genus JAAZBV01. Next base: position 30,780 of record JBHPCX010000006.1, read on the forward strand.
TTTAACCGAGTTCTCTTCCGGTTTTTCTACTGCAGTATTATTCTCCTGTGGCTGGCAGGAAAGCAGACAGATGAGCAATAGCGACAATACAAAAGTAATTATAGATTTCATAAGACCTCCTTTGATTGGGATCAGAATTGGTAAGTTTTCATTTTGTGAGGATTATATTGAAAACGTATGATATTGCTGCTGTAGATTGTTGTCAAGAACGGGGTACCTTTTCGTTGGTAGTTATCTGTGGCCATGGACGCTCATTAAAAGGAATGATGTGAAGGAGGAGTTATAGGGCAGTTCCTGTATAAAGTAGAAATAAAAGCGGGAAAGCCATACGGCTAACCCGCTTTTTTTAGAGACAGGAGATCCGGTATGACTTGACCTGGCAGGAGGATGAGCTTATATTCGTCGCTTCATTAACCAGGGAAGATAGTTTTCAGGCAAAGGATAGATGAAAGGTGTCCAGGATATACATCAAACTCACACTCACCATGATATTCTGGGGAGGGACTTTTATTTCAGGCCGAATGCTGGCAGGCCATGTCTCTCCTTTTAGCGCCGCTTTTTTGCGCTTCGTAACAGCAGCCGCGATTTTGCTGATTGTCCTTTATCGACAAAACCGTGGCTTTCCGCATGTGCCAGGGCGTCTTTTCCTGCCGATTTTTTGCCTCAGTATTACGGGTGTATTCAGCTATAATATTTTATTTTTCTGGGGTCTGCAATCGGTTGATGCGAGTCGGGCATCAGTGATCATTGCCAATAATCCGATTTTCATCGCTGTGTTTGCAAGTCTTATTTTCCGGGAACGGTTGGGCTTGATCAAATCACTGGGAGTCCCAGTTTCAGTGATGGGTGCTGTTATTGCCATATCAAAAGGAGACGTGGCAGGGCTGTTGGGAGGTGCTTTCGGCTGGGGCGATGTGATGATTTTTGGGTGCGTATTAAGCTGGGTGGCGTTTTCGTTAATTGGTAAGACAGTGATCGCCCATATATCGCCATTGGCAGCCATTACCTATGCATCAACTGTGGGAGCGTTATTACTTCTCTTTCCAGCCATCATGGATGGCGTCTTTGAAAATATTAACAGCTATACATTCCTCGACTGGGGCAATATCTTATTCCTCGGCATTTTTGGAACTGCGCTTGGATTTGTCTGGTACTACCAGGGCATCGAATATATAGGTGCTACCCGGGCAAGCCTCTTCATCAACCTGGTTCCCATAAGTGCCATCTTCATGGCGTTCCTTCTCCTCGGTGAACCCATAACTGTCTCGCTACTGGTCGGCACGGTCCTGGTCCTGTCCGGTGTTTACCTGACTAACTACGGACTTGTACACTTCTATAAACTCACAGGTGCCCTCAGGTAAACGGTGAAGGTTGTTTTCAATATTATGTAATTCACAAAGGATAGTCATATGATTATGAGAGGCGCATCCCTTAAAGAAGTGCAGGATATCCCTGGTCATAAAACTATGATAATGACTCTCCGATATGCCCATCTTTCCCAGGAAACCAAAAAGAAAGCAGTTAATCTCTTAAACGGATTAACTGCTCCTGTCAACATTCCAAATTGTAACTGAAATGGTCACAATTTTTTAAAACCCAAAAAATAAGCGGGAAAGCCATTCGGCTAACCCGCTTATTTTATTAGTTAAATTTGGTCGGGACGAGAAGATTTGAACTTCCGGCCCCCTGAACCCCATTCAGGTGCGCTACCAGACTGCGCCACGTCCCGATAAAATGAGTCTTATATTAATTAGTACAGCGGTGTCAACTTATTTTCATTATCAAATTATCACTCCCAGACACAGCAGTCAGCTGCTTGTCGCGCCGAAGCCTCGGCGAAGGCGGATCAGCCTTCAGCCTTCAGCTAAACCGATATTATAAGAACTTCACTGCTTGAGAACATTATATCCTCACAATTTACAGAAAACAGCTTTGAGCTAAAATAGGCAAACTTTTTATTTTCCTGTGATCAGGATATTTGGGTTGTTATGAATGACTCTACCTATTTCATGAACTGTAAGTTTTTACCCAAATGTGCCCAAGGCAAAAATGGGTAAAAATTCCAATTAGTCATATTTATTAAATACGCATGATAAACTATGCAGACATGAATATTTTAATGTGCACTTAGGTGCCAGCAATTATAAATTTGATGGTAAATCAAGCAGATATCCTGTGGCATGTGCATTGCACTATTATCTTTTCATCAACTTTAACAGGGACAGCAATGAGTAAAGCAGACTGTATCAGTAACAGGAACATCCTGATTATAGCCAAGTATCTTTTAAGCAGGAAAGGCAGCTATGAATCATTGTTTCATAACCTGCCATACCCTCATGAAAGATTCGACACTCCTGAAAACTTTTTTATGAATGAGGATGAATGGACTACCTTTGATAATTTTCACAGGATAATCAGGCGGGCCAGGGACCTGTCAGGTGAGGAGCATTTCTTTTTCAAATGCGGATCTTCGCCGCAAATTCTCCGTTCATGGGGCAGGTTCGGCTACATGAAGCAATATTCGGCAGGCCCGGATGATGGCTATAAAAGACTGCCTTTTTTTAACAGTAATATTAATGATACCAAGGAAATAGATATAGTTCTTCCGCCTGCGTACGATAAATCCATTAAAAAAGTAAGAGTAATACTTAGAGTGAAATATCATGATGATATTGATGTGGAAAAGGAATATATAGTCGATTCATACCGCAGAGGTATTATCTCATCAATTCCAACAGTATGGTCACTGCCCCCTGCCGATATCAAGCAGCCCCTGAATCCCTACGATCCAGTAAAACTATTTAATAATGATCCTGAATTTAAGGACTACAGGTTGGGTGCAAGGATGGAAAAGGATTTTTTTACAATATATGATCAGTTTAATGACGTCAGGAAGACAGCCGGAAGAAGGGTGAAACTTGAGCCGGAAATTATAAACGGTAAAAAAATATTTATGGGGAAATATTCTGAAGCGGACACCGGAATTGACGATAGATCTGATGCCATTGCTGTTCTTATGACTGAAACAGTAAAGATCAAAGATAGAATTCTCTTCAGAAAGGGAGAGATTTTTAAGGCTCCCTACTTTATTCTCAATGTTACCTATGTGAAATTTTCATGGTTCAGGCGAATCTTCAGCCTTTTTAAAAATATCGGGAGGAAAGCAGATCCTGAAAAACAGTTGATAGATACTATTAATGAGCTGCGAATTAACATAAAAGCAAGAAATAAGGCATATGAGGATTTGAAATCAGCACATGAGGAGCTTGCGGAAGCCAAGGAAAGGCTTGAAGAATACAGCATCAATCTGGAGCAGAAAGTTGATGAGAGGACAATAGAATTAAGAAAGGCACGGGAAGATTTGCTGCAGCTCAACGGGGATCTTGAGAAGAAGTTAAAAAAACAGTTAAAAGAACTTAATAAATATAACAGCCTGAGACGATATCTGTCACCAAAGGTGGCTGAAAAAATATTGTCAAACGGAAACACAATTTGGGCTGCACCCAGAAGAAAAATGATGACTGTTATGTTCACAGATATCAGGAATTTTTCAACATTTACTGATATTCTTGAACCTGAGGAACTATTCAATCTTCTCCATAATTATATTTCAGAAATGACCAGAATCGTATATGATTTTGACGGCACACTGAATAAAATAATCGGTGACGGGATGCTTGTTTTTCTGGGTGATCCTGTCCCGATGGATGACCATGCAAAAAGGGCGGTATTGATGGGTCTGGAAATGCAGAAAAAAACAGATGAACTAAAAAAAGACTGGCAATATTTCGGCCATGATTTTGGTGTGGGTATCGGTATAAATACCGGTTATATGACTGTAGGGAATATCGGTTCTGACATGCAGCTAGATTACACAGTAATAGGAAACCAGGTAAATGTTGCATCGAGACTCGAATCAAAGGCAAAAGCAGGGGAGATACTTGTAAGCCAGAGGACCTTCAGTAATGTAAGTAATATTGTAGAAGCTGATGAGATCGGAGAAATCACTGTAAAGGGGATACATAATCCTGTCTTGACATATAATGTGCTGGGTTTAATAAATTCACGAAACTCTGTATAGATAACAAAAAAAGACCCAAAAATGCGCTATAATAACACTTCTTTTTTTCAAGATGTATTTCTTAATAATTCCCATGCAATATACTTGAATTTATTGGCAAATTTTGATTGAATATCTTAATTTTTCATTTTCTATACAGGATAGGTACAAATAACATGGGCAGCGATATTACCTTTGATGTTGTCGGAAATACCAGCGCTTTTTCCATGATGGGTGAAAGCAGCGGTTACATGATAAACGTTAACGATCATGTATATCTGCTTGAATGCGGCTCCCCTGTATTTCCTTTTCTCGGGTATAAAGGCATTGCCGGAATTAAGGGTATTTTTGGTACCCATTCCCATGAAGATCATAAAAGATGGCTAACCGATATAATTCTATTCACATTTTATAACCCCCTTCTCAAACATAAACTCAGAATAATATCTTCTGAACCGGTACTCGAGGAGTTCTCCAAGAATTCCAAGGGCGCGCTTGAGCGGTCTCTGTCAGTAGATTCAAAAACAATAGTAGATATTCCATATGACATGATGGTTGAAGAGCGTATAATCGGTCCCAGGGGAAGGTATTGTATAAAACTGAAGGATAATAAAGACGGATCTTTTCAATACTGTGTGGAGGACAGGCAGGGCAACATTATCGGCCCTGAACGTGCAAAAATCTTCATTAACCCGAAAGCAAACCGGCCGCGGCTTCTTTTTAAGGATGAAGAAACAGGAGAATGGGTGGAACCGGAGAGTTACTATCCCTTCAGTTCGACATCCTTTTATGAAGAGGAAAGAAATGACTTTTATGATGATGAAGCCGGGTTGACTGTAAGGGCCGTCAAATCATCAGTATGGCATGGACTGCCGACAATCGCCTTTAAATTCATGACTGAGGGGAACAGCATGTTTTTCAGCGCGGATACGGTATGGAAACCATCACTATGGAAAGAACTGTATGAGACATGCCGTCCTCAAAATTTTGAAGATATCAGCAGGGACGACTTTGAAGAGGCTTCTATTATTTATGGTAATATCAATAATTTTATTGAACGGACATGGAGCCGGGAAAGATATGAGAGGGCAATTTCAGCCTATGATGGCTCTGTTGTTATCCATGATATTGCCCGAAAAAACAGCATTGTTCATACTGATTATGCTGATATCGCAAACGCCCCCTTTGATAAGATGATTTACACCCATAACCCCGATAACCTGATTTCCACAAGACCTGTTCTCAGCTCAGGGAAAAAGCTCGTGGTAAAAGACGGAGAGATGTATGAGTCGGTTAAAGGACAGCTTTACCCCTTTGATGCCGATGTCTATATCCGCCACTGGACAGCGGATCTTGTCGGGTATAAATCGGAAAATGGAGGCTACAGAGTTATTGAACGGGACGGACTTCTTGGACTGGTTGAAAGCGATAGTTCTGAAGAGGGCTTGATGGATGTTGATTTGTATGAAGATGTTGGCGGAGAATATTTCCCGATAATAACCAACCCGGATAAATACTATAAAGTAAGGCCGGACGGAAGAGTAGAGAAAATTTCCATGAACCGTGATTCGACTTCCGGCAGGATTGTTGAAAGTGTGAGGGGTGCTATCAAGTAGAATAATATAATTCCGGTCTCCTGTCCTTAAACCTGTCATTGGAGGATGTGATTGATTTATCCCGGGCCCTTTTTACATCAATCTGAACAACTGATATTTCTTCTTTTCCCTTACTTAAACCCAGCAACCTTTCACCACCAGGGGAGAGCACCTGGCTTTCTCCAGTGAAAACAAGTTTCTCCTTGCCTCCTCTTGATTCAGAACCGATCCTGTTGGCAGTTGCAGTATAAACAGCATTTTCAAGAGACCTTGTGACCATAGCCCTCTGGCAGCCTTGGAGTACAAGGTTTGCCGGATGACAAATAATATCAGTACCCTTGAGGGCAAGTGTCCTTGCCGCTTCAGGAAACCACCAGTCAAAACATATCATGATGCCTATTCTGGTTATCCCAATATCATATACTTTGAAGCCCGTGTCCCCGGGACTGAAAAATAATTTCTCCTCAAAAAAGAGATGGGCCTTCCTGTATTTCCCGATGAAACCCTCTGGCCCAATGAGTGCCGCTGAATTGAATAGTTTATCCTCGTCTTTTTCAGCAATACCAAAAACCAGGAATATTTTTTTTGATTTTGCGTATTCAATCAGTGTGCGGCAGGTTGGGCCTGCGGGAACTTCTTCAGCCAGTTCCATGGCCTCTTCACCTGATATAAACTGATAGCCTGTTGAAAATAATTCAGGCAGAACAACAAGATCTGCCTGGATTGTATCAATTTTATCTATCGCCTGCTCAAGGTTTTTTTCAACTTCACCGAATTCAGGGTTGTTCTGATAAATACCTATCCGCATAATCCTGCCTCTTTAATTTAAAAATATTAGATAACATGTCAGTAGATCGTTTTTTCTCTCTGCAGAACATTATTAACTTGAGAAAAATGCCGTAATAGTCTAAACATTCCTGACGCAGGTAATTTCAAACAAATATTATATCCTATGCTTTATTGCTGTCAAGTAATGATAGGCTGATATATTTTAGCTAAATTTAATTAAAATTATTTTTAAGCTTTTTCGACTGATGTTGGATCCTGTCCTTATCTCCGGAGGTAGTATCATTTAATAAGAGAAAATATTTATTGATTATACGAGAGATCTGAGAGTATGAACGAAAAGAGACTACCTGCCTCACTGATCCACAGCTATGGTATGGCCACCATGGGTTTCAATCTCATGATGATGGTGGCAATAAACTACTATACCTACTTTATGACAGATGTGGCGCTTATCGCAGCAGCCCATCTGGCGATATACATGCCTCTTACCCACTTAGTGGACGCGGTGTCTATTCCCATAGGCGGAATCATCATTCAGAAAACACAGTTTAGGTGGGGCCAGTTCCGATCATGGCTTTTGGTTATGCCACTTTCTACTTTCATTTTTTTTACTCTTACCTTTACGAATATACCTTCATTTGATTACTGGACAAAACTAATCTTCTTCGGTGTTGCATATTTAATTTCTCATCTAAGTCTCAATTTTGCATTCAACGCTCACCTGGGTCTTATATCTGTCCTCTCCGGTCATGTTGATGACAGGGCAAGGCTTTCAGCGAGAAATATTCAATATCTCTATGCAGGTCAAATTTTATTCAGCATAGCAGCTATCCCGGCTCTTAACTACCTGAGAACTAATTACAGCGAATCCCTGGGTTTTTTCTGTATCGTACTTATACTTGCCGGAGTTCAGGTTTTAGGTTACTGGAACCTGTTTTTGCAGACTAAAGAATATGACCCCTATGATCCTGATAAAAAATTGAAGGATTCCTTTAATCTGCCCTGGTTTGAAATGGTTAAGCAGATATTCGGGAACAAACATCTGATAATAATTATGATATCCGACACTGTGAGGGATGTGGGTCTATTCGGTCTTGTTTCAGTCGCTGTTTATTATTTCAAGTATATTACCGGCGATGATTCATGGATGCGGCAATATATATTTTTCGTGGCATTCACGACACTTATAGGTACAATTATAGGCCCTCCTATTATTAAGCTGGTTGGCAGAAAAGAGATTTGCATTTACACAGCCTTTATCGGTGTTATCGGTTATCTCTTCTTACGCAAATACGGCGCGTCAGGCCCAATAACTTACATGGCAATTATCTGCGGTACGAATTTTTTAATTAATATCGCTTCGCCCATAAGGCAGGCAATGTATATGGATACGGCAGAATACGGGTATTATAAAACAGGCAAGAATGCCAGCGCCTTGATAATGTCCATGTATACTATGCCTGTAAAAATCGGCGTTGCTATTACCCTGACAATAATACCCTTGTATCTTGACAGGGTGATAGGATATGTGCCTAACATGGAAGTAACACCTCAATTTGTAAGCAGTCTAATGGACCTGATAGCATATATGCCTGCAATATGCTATTTCATTGCAGGATTTATCATGATCTTTTATGGCCTGAATGATAAAAAAGTAGCATTTTACATGGAGGCGAACGCGAAAAAACGGGCTGAGGTAAATGGGTAAAATATTGCTTTGGTAAATTTTTGTTAAAAAAATATTTTTAAAAATGGAGATTACATTCTAATGGAAAAAAGACTTCCCGGTTCCCTGGTGCACAGCTATGGTTTGGCCACTATGACATTCAATCTTATGATGATGTTGGCTTTAAACTATTATACCTACTTTCTTACGGATGTGGTAATGATTGCTGCAATTCATCTTGCCATATTCATGCCTCTTACACATGTAATAGATGCGGTGTCCATTCCAATTGGCGGGGCCATAATTCAAAAGACCCAGTTCCGGTGGGGGCAATTCCGATCATGGCTTTTGTTTTTACCTGTATCCACTTTTGCCTTTTTTACCATAACATTTACCAATATCCCTTCGGCAGGTTATGGTGTTAAATTATTCTATTTAGGAATGGCATATATAATATCCCATATTAGTCTTAATTTTGCATTTAATGCCCACCTGGGATTGATTTCAGTGCTTTCAGGTCGTATTGAGGACAGGGCATCACTTTCAATATGGAATACCAGGTATACATACGGAGCCCAGCTAGTATTCAGTTTAGCTGCAATACCGGCACTTGAATTTTTCAATGGTAAATATGGTGAATCTATGGGCTTTTTCCTGACAGTAATTTTACTCGCAGGAATTCAGATGTTTGGCTACTGGAACCTTTTTATAAGAACCAAGGACTATGACCGCTATGATCCTGATAAAAAATTAAAGCCGGCACATAATTTAACTCTGGTTGAAATGGTTTACCAAATATTGGGGAACACTCACCTGATATTAATAATGATAGCTGATACTTTAAAAGATGTGGCCATATTCGGGCTTGTGTCCATTGCAGTCTATTATTTTAAATATGTTACTGGTGATTCTTCATGGATGACGGTCTATACCTTTACATCAGCTGTTTCAATCCTTACGGCCACCGTGATAGCACCACATGTTATTAAAAGGATCGGCAGAAAAGAAACATGTGTTTATACAGCCTTTCTTGGTATCATAGGGTATTTATTACTGCGTAAATTCGGAACAAATGGTCCAATAACCTATACATTAATAATTGCATGTACAAATCTTGTTGTTTACCTGCCTATGCCCATTAGACAGGCAATGTATATGGATGCCTGTGAATATGGTTTTTACAAGACAGGCAAGAATGCCAGCGCATTTATAATGTCCATGTACACAATGCCTGTTAAAATCGGAATTGCCGGCGCCCTGGCTATAATCCCTTTATTCCTTGCCTATATAGGATATGTTCCCAATATGGAGTCGACGCCCGAATTCGTCACTAATTTGATGAATCTTATTGCATTTTTACCCATCGCATGCTACCTCTTGGCGGGGTTTGTCTTTATATTCTATGGCCTTACTGAAGAAAAAGTAGCCTTTTACATGGAGGAAAACGCAAAAAGAAGGGCTGAAGAAGAATAGACTATTAGTGTTGGAAACCATCCGGAAATTGGTGCTCTGCAGCAATTAACGGTCACCATTCCGGATGAAAATTAATATAAAAGGAGAATTATAAATTGGAAAAAAGACTCCCGAGTTTATTGGGCCACAGCTATGGTTTCGCAAATTTTACCTTCACATTGATGATGATGCTGGCGATGCAGCAGTATACATTTTTTATGACTGATATTGCATTGATAACTGCCGCCCATTTGACCATAATCACATTCATAACCCATGTAGCGGATGGTTTGTCGGTCCCTTTTTCAGGCGTCATAATTCAAAAGACCCAGTCCCGCTGGGGGCAGTTCAGGGGATGGCTCCTGTTTATTCCAATTTCAACATGCATCTTTTTCACCGCTACCTTCACAAATCTGCCCATTGGATATAACATAAAAATGGTTTATTTGAGTGTGGTCTATATATTAGCCCATGTCAGCCTCAATTTTGCCTTTAACGCGCATCTGGGTATGATTTCAGTATTGTCAAAAGATACCGGGGGAAGGCTTATACTATCAAGCAGGAATGTCCAGTGGGGCATGGCCAGCCAGATCCTGTACGCTCTTGCTATAATACCAATGCTTAACTATACCACTACAAATATAAGTGGAACATGGGGGTACTTCTATACTGTCGGCCTCCTGGCAGTTATTCAGATCGTTGGTTACTGGGCCCTTTTCTTCCAGACCAAGGAATATGACAAATATGATCCCAATAAAAAACTCACTCCTGCCAATAATTTAACTGTGCCTGAGATGATAGCCCAGGTGCTTGGTAACAAACACCTGATAACCCTGTCGCTTGCTGAGTGCGCCAACAATTTAGGTCTTTTCAGCATTCAGGTAACAGCAATGTACTATTTTACAAAAATAGCAGGTGACGCGTTATGGATGGCTCCCTTCACACTGGCACTGGGTATTGCCACATTTGCAAGTACGATCCTTGGCCCCATGGTTGAGAAATTTATCGGGAAGAGAAACGTTTATTTAGTTGCTGCTGCCTATGGCAGCCTTGGATACATTGTTCTGCGTATGTATGGCGCTGACAGTCCCTATATATATATCGGCATAGTCTGTGTGACAGTCCTTGGTCACGGGATGTCCGCTCCTATTCGCCAGGCCATGTTCATGGATACTGCAGAGTACGGCTATTATAAAACAGGTAAAAATGCGAGTGCCTTTATCATGTCTATGCTTACTCTGCCGGTAAAGATAGGAATCACCTTTGCCGCTACTCTGGTCTCCTGGGGCCTTGATCTTATCCATTATGATCCAAATATGGAGATAACCGATCAGGTTGTAAACGGCCTGATGGATATTATCTGTTATATTCCTATTGCTTGTGGTGTGATAACCTTCGTAATAATGCTTTTTTACTCACTCACTAATGATAAAGTCGCTAAGTACATGGAAGCGAATAAAATAAAAAGGGGTGAAGCAGAAAACCAGGAAGGACATTCTATTTTATCATAGATGTATTTTAATTAATGCTAATAAAAAATGGAGGCCGGCGAGTTAATTCCCGGCCTCCATTTGTTTTTTAAGCTTTTTACTGAGTCATCCAGAATGATGGCTGATAAAAGCTGAAGGCTGCTTGGTTGGATTTCACAACAAAGCTGCCAAATTCGGGATATTATAATTCGGTGGGATATAATCCGCCTTCACCTGTCAACTCTGGCAGGACAAGAATTAAAAATTGTTGACTTAGAGCTGTGGCATTTCTCGTTCTTAAAACGACTGGATTCCGCGGTCAAGCCGCGGAATGACGCCTATGAATAAGGTTAAAGACTGACAATTCCGCGGCTTGACAGTCAGGCCGTAGCTTCTAACGAAGGCTGAATCGGGGAATTCTCCAACACCGTCATTCCCCGACTTGATCGGGGAATCCAGAAAGGTTGCGGTGGGGTATACCTGTCCCCAAAATATTACACTTTAAAATGGTCTTTGTGTCCGGTGTCATTTTAAAACGGTCATCAATCCTGTGTCCGCATATCCATACAATTTTATCATCAAACAATAATATGGGTGCTAATTTTCGATCTCTCAGCGGGACTTTCATATCAATAAAATAGTCCTTCACCTTTTTGCGCCCTTTCATGCCGAGGGGGATAAACCTGTCCCCGGGTTCATAATTTCTGACGGTAAGTGGAAATTGTATCCTGTCTCCGTTAATCAACTCGGTCCCGGGTTCTGTCTTTTTAATATTTTTTTCTTTTGGCCTGCCTGTAGTTTCTATAGAAATTTTTTGTCCCGTTTCCTCTATGTAAACAGTACCGGGTTCCCGGATAATATAATTGAACGGTTTTAATTGATCTTCATCAAGGGAGAAGACTAAATTATTATACTCCTTTTTTACGATCAGTCCCTTCGGCAGGTGAATAGACGCGTTTGGATTTGGATTCTTCGATAGTTTGATAATCGAATCGATGTGACCTGCATCCACTCCATGTAAATATTTAATAAACCTGCTGATTATAAGCCTTAATACTCTTCTTGAAAAAACATTGGGTAGCTTATTGAAAACAGTTAATCCAATATGAAATCCGTCGGAACGTTCTGTCCGCAGCTCTTCTTCTACCCATTTTTCTGCCTGCAAATTGATAAATTCATTTTCTTCTCTCAAATGTGAGGACAAATTGCCGAGATTTTCTACCAGGTTCGGCTGATATTTAATCAATTCAGGAATAAGTTCCAGGCGAATCCTGTTTCTGAGAAATTTTTTGTCTGAGTTTGAGCTGTCAATCGTGTATTCTATTTGATGGCAATCCAGGTAATCCAGTATTTCCTCCCGGCCTGTTTCAATTAAAGGCCTGATAAATACCTCATCACGAACCGGGGGAATGCCTGAAAGACCTGTCATACCGCTTCCTCTCAACAACCTCATAAGGAATGTTTCTGCCTGATCGTTCAGGTTATGTCCCAGGGAGATTTTATCAGCCTTGTGCTTAGACTTTACTTTTTTCAGGAAGGCATATCGTGAATCCCTGGCCATTTCCTCGAGTGATGCCATGCTGCTTTCAAGGTCAGAAGCCCTTTCACATTCGATTGGCAGTCCATATTTTGCAGCCAGTTTTTCAACAAGCCTGTTTTCATTATCGTCTTCAGAATTTCTCAACCCATGATTATAATGAGCAATTATCAGGTCAATATCCATTGAGGCTGAAAGTTCTACCATTATATCCAGGAGGCATACTGAATCGGGACCGCCGGAAACAGCCACAACCACCCGGTCGCCAGGCCGGAGCATTTTAAATTTTAATATTGTATTTTTAACTCTATTTTTTGTTTTATTATCTTTTTGCATAGGGCTGTAATAGATAGAAAAAAGCGGAACACCTCAGAAAATCAGGTGCAGGAAATAAATTGCCCCGAAGCCATAAAGAGCGTTGTTCTATTCCGCTCCGGCCACGAGGCATTTTTTGATTTTTTATAAAACCTAAAAAGTGATAAGATATATCAATCACTGTTAAATTTTTCTCTTAAAACTGATGAACAGTTAAATGTAACTACTTTTCGACTGCCCAGGATAAGGTCATCGCCCGTCGCCGGATTTCTTCCTCTGCGTTCTCTCTTTTCCTTTACACAGAATTTTCCAAATCCTGAAATCAATACATCCTCACCATTTTCAAGACTTTTTTTGATTGCTTCCAGAAGGTTTTCGAGTAAATCGACTGATTTATTCCGATTGAACCCTATTTTTGATAAATTTTCCACAATGTCTGTTTTTGTTAGTGACATCTCTTCTCCTGAAATTCAAACTGTTATTATAAAGGATATTCTGATATGTTCGAAGCCTTAGTAAGGCTTAACGGTAGATTTATATCTGTTAACATATTGCTTTTATGATGTAAATAATACATTTATATTTTTTAAATAATCATTTTACAACTATTTTTTATAAAAAAAATTGTGGTATAAAAATATGAACGGTGAAAGGAAGGAGTATTAGAGTAATTATTTAGCAGCCATCAGTCCCTGTTCCCAGCCAAACAGACCTGATATTTCATCAATAGACTTTTCAGTAATAATTTTGATAAAAGAAAAATAATAATTCAAAACACCCAGGGAGTGTTGAAAACATGATTGCCATAATAGACTATAAAGCAGGGAACCTCACAAGTGTAAAAAGAGCACTTGATTTTCTTGGTCAGGATTCAGTAATCACATCCGATTATTCAACCATTGTTGGTGCTGAAAGGGTTATTTTCCCTGGTGTCGGGGCAGCAGGAAAAGCTGTCGCGGACCTGAAGAACCAAAAACTTGATCTCGCCCTTAAAGAAGCCGTAAATGATAGAAAACCTGTACTTGGAATATGTCTGGGTATTCAGATTATTATGGACAAAAGTATTGAAAACAATACAGAGTGTCTCGGACTGGTAAAGGGCGAGGCGGTTAAGTTCTCTGATAACCTTGTGGATCCTGAGGGAAGGAAACTCAAAGTCCCCCATATGGGATGGAACAGTGTGAAATTAAAAAAAGCGCATCCCCTGTTCGAGGGTGTTCCGCCAGAAAGTGAGTTTTATTTTGTCCATTCATATTATCCCGTGCCTGAAATACCGGATAATGTTCTTGGTGAAACATTTTACGGCATTTCTTTCACATCGGTAATTACATCCGATAACCTTGCAGCGATGCAGTTTCACCTGGAAAAAAGCGGTAGACCCGGATTAAAGATTCTCGAAAATTTTTGTAACTGGAGTGGAAAAGGCGATGTTAAGTAAAAGAATTATTCCCTGCCTTGATGTGAGGGATGGAAAACTGACCAAGGGAATCAAATTTAAGGGAAACGTTGATATCGGGGACCCGGTTGAAACAGCTTATCAGTATTACCTTGAAGGTGCCGATGAAATTGTATTCTACGATATTACGGCCTCAAGTGAAAAACGGGACATAATGATTGAGACAGTAAGAAAAGTCGCTGAGAAGATTTTTATTCCCTTTTCAGTGGGAGGAGGAATAAAGACCGTTGAAGACATGAGAAAGGTCCTTCTCGCGGGGGCGGAAAAAATTAGTGTAAATTCAGCTGCTGTTCGAAATCCTGACATAATTTCTCAAGGCGCCGAGGCCTTTGGAAGTCAGTGTGTGGTACTGGGCATGGATGTCAAGAAAGTTTCTGTGTCCGATAAAATCCCCAGCGGATATGAAATTGTTGTAGACGGAGGCAGGAGCTTTATGGGAATAGATGCCCTTGAATGGGCCGAAAGGGGTGAAAGACTTGGTGCGGGAGAAATATGTCTCAATTCAATTGACGCGGATGGTACTAAGGAAGGGTATGAATTGAATTTAAACAGGCTGATCTCATCAAACGTAAACATCCCTGTTATTGCTTCAGGAGGCGCGGGTACTCCGGAGCATATTTTCCAGGTACTTGATGATGATAAAGCGGATGCGGCCCTTATAGCCTCAATGACTCATTATGGAGAATACACGATCAGGGAAATAAAGGAATATCTTTTCAAAAAGGGAATCAAGGTCCGCATGAAGTGGTGATTTTATTCTTGATAGCAGGCAGCACATCATTTTTCAGGATGAGATCAAACACCTTTTCAGGATTTGTTTCAATTTTTAAGGGCTAAACAGATATCTGAGGTGGGCATAGTTTTAGTACAATCAGTCCTTAAAAATTAAATCACTGCGAACCAAGTCCCCAGTTATCCGATGATCTCATCCTGAAAAACAATCCGTTGCCTGCTGTGTGCAAATCAGGGGAAAGGGCATTCTGAGCCAAAATTTTTGAACAAAAATATAACATAATCCGCATTTGTGTTTGATATATAAGAATTATGTTATTGTATCCCGATTATAAATATCACCATAAAAATGGATCGGCATCATGGGCTTAAACTATTTGCACCTTTTAAAGAATTATGGTAAAAATATAGCCTGTTTTTAACAACATGTTTTAATAATTTAGATTTTCTTGCTGTTCCGATATAATATCTTTCAGGTTCCAATCTAGCAAAACTCCATTTTAAGACAATTGTCAGGGAGATAATCTGATGGCTAAAATACTTATAGTTGATGATGAAGAACATATCCGCTTTCTTTATTCCGAAGAGCTGACTGAAGCAGGATATGAAGTAATAACCGCTGAAAACGGTCATAAATTGGTTGAAAGAATAGAAGAAGAAAAGCCGGATCTGGTTGTACTGGATATTAAGATGGTTGATTATAACGGGCTGGACCTGCTTCAGGATATCCGTAATAAATTTTATGAACTCCCTGTTGTGCTTTGTACAGCATATGACACATTCAAGGAGGATATGAAGTCCATAGCCGCGGACTTTTATGTCATTAAATCATTTGATTTGACGGAACTGAAGAACAAAATAAAGATAGCTTTGGAAGCAAGCTCAACCACTTAAAAGAACTCATTTAATCCTTTTTTTTCATTTAGCAGGCCTTCCCATCCTCATTTGTGATATTTGTGCCCCTCAATAATTGTAAAAGCCCTGTATATCTGCTCCATGAGAAGCAGCCGGCACATCTCATGTGTCATTGTCATTTTTGACAGAGAAAAGACACTGTTGGCGTTTTTCAGGACATCTTCGGATAATCCAACAGGTCCGCCAATCGTAAAACATACGCTGCCCCGGACATCAAGTGATAACCTTTTTAACCATGAAGCAAAATTTCTGGAGTTATATTGTTTCCCCGACCTGTCCAGGGCAATAAGATAGTCACCTTTTTCCAGCTTTGACAGAATCCTTTTGCCTTCCTTACCCGCTATTTCCAGGTCGGATTTCCCTTTTACTATCTTTTCCGGTTTTACTTCCGTGTATCTGTACTGAACAAATCTCTTAAGCCGTTTAAGATATTTCTCTTCTCCTTTTCTCAAATAGGAAGCCTTTGTACGATCTACAACAATAAAATTTATTTTAAGCATTTAAGGTGGCACCGGAAGAAATAATCTTAAAAAGATTGGACACAGCCAGGGTTATCTGAGACTGTGCGGCACGATAGTGATATGTCGATTGGCCGTAGGGATCCGGGATATCATCTTCAGTCTGGTCGAGGGCAACATATTTCCCCAGTTTCTGGACTTTTCCATCCGCCTCGAGCCAGGATTCCATAATAAAATCATAATGAAAGTCTTCCATAACCAGAATAATGTCTGCCCATGTTATTTCATCGCCGGTTAATATTCTGGAGATGTGATTTTCCGCGGGAATATCTTTATCAAGAAGAAAATTCATCATTTCACTGTCTGCCGGAGTGCCCGGAAACGCGCTGGTTCCGGCTGATGATACCTGAATTTCTGAAAAACGGTTTTTTCTTAATTCATTTTTCAGAAGCATTTCCGCCAGAAAACTCCTGCTGATATTTCCGGTGCACACAAAAAGGATATTCATCTATTTTTTTTCCAGTTCCAGAATTTTGGCAATTTCAGAGCTCATGATTTCTACAAACCTTTCCATGTCCTTTCCCTGGAGAGGTCTTCCGGGTTCAGGATACTTGTCAAGTCTTTCCGGCCTGACGAGAGACGGCAGATTTTTCAGCTCCTCCCTGGGTATTACTTTAAATTCAGGCTCAAAGGTATTATTGAAATATTTTTCCTGGAAGCTTAAAAATTTGAGCATATGAGCGGTAGAATCAAGGACTCCTGTCTCATGGTTTTCAATCAGCCCCGTATCCACTGCTTTTTTCATTCCGGCCAGTGACTCCCCGCCCTGGGTACATACCACATTCCCGTTTCTATTGGCGATTATCATGGAGTCCATGATTTCTTGCTCCGTTACCTGTACTACAAATATCCTTTTTTCAGGAGAGGTTTTGTTGTACTCATCCGCAATTTTAATTACCCTGGGCATAGATACCGGGTTGCCTATCATGGCTGCCTGGGCAACACTGGATTTTACATTTACAGGCTGCCACACTCTTTTATCAGGATCCTTTTCAAGGTAATACCTGTACACAGGGTCTGCGTGTTCAGACTGTACTCCTATTATTTTCGGCAGGCTTTTTATGACCCCGGCCTTATAAAATTTTAAAAAGCCGCTCATTACAGCAGTAATGTTTCCGGCGTTTCCAATTGGCAGGATTATAACCTTGTCGCTTACATCATAGTCAAAGTCCTGGGCGATTTCGTATGAATATGATTCCTGTCCGAGAATCCTCCAGCTGTTTTTCGAGTTCAGGAGGGCTACATGATAATTTTCCGTCAGGGATTCCACAATTTTCATGCAGTCATCAAAGACCCCGGGAATCTCAAGCACTTTTGCCCCGCTTCCGAGAGGCTGTGCAAGCTGCTGGGCGGTTACTTTTCCCTCTGGCAAAAGAACAGCGGATTTCAAAAAATCCTTCAGGTAACTGGCGTATAAGGCTGCGGCAGCTGATGTGTCTCCTGTTGAAGCACATATGGCCAGGATTTTGTCTATTTTATTTTTTGAGGCAAAATAGTTGATAAAGCTTAGGGCACAGGCCATGCCCCTGTCTTTAAATGAAGCACTCGGATTGAGGCCGTCATCCTTAAAGTAGAAATCCCGTCCCACCATCTTCTTAAGCCTGTCATTTGCCTGAACAACAGGAGTATGACCTTCCCCGAGGTAAATTATATATTCGAGAGGTATTACAGGGGCTATGAACTCATAGTACCTGAAAATACCCTTGACAGGCTGGTTGTTTAACATCTTCCTGTAATCAAATATCTTTTGCCACGTGGGGCCGTCAATATGATCGTAACGTTCAAAACCTGTATCTTCCAGAAGGAGAACAGTACCGCATTCAGGACAAGTGTAAAGCAGTTCATTAATATCAAAAAGATTATTGCAGCCGAGGCACCTGTAGTACATTTGCCCCGCTGCCTCCGGCTGGATGTAAGATCGTATATCTTCTGGAAACTGATCTATTTTCATTATATAATCCCCTGGTTGAATTTTTTGGTATAATAACCGAAAGGTTTTCTTAACACAAGCCTGATCCACTATCAAAGTGTCATCCGCCTTCGCTTAAAGCTATGGAGGGACAAGTTTACTCCACTACGTTATTTGAGATTTTCGTAGGGTGGTATTTTATATGCCACCGGAAAGATCAATTTGATGCAGAATTGTGATTTATTCCTGACCAATAATAATTTAAAATGCTGGACTGCTAGTATAAATCATTATGTGGTGGGGTATAAAACCCCACCCTACATTGTAAAAAGGGTCATAAACGAAGGATCGGATTCATGTCCTGCCATAGCCTTGGCGACAGTGGATTACACCCAACCGAATAAAGGACGGTCCGGTCCGGCGGTGCTGCTTGCATCTAACACCTTGATGGCGTCCAGGGGTTATTTGAAACCTTTAGCTTTCATTGCCTATTAAGGCGTTTGATGGTAGCTTTTCGAGAACAAGATCAGGAAAATAAAAATGAAAAGCAATATTTCCAAAAAAGTAATAATCAGATATTCATTGCTGCAGCTGCCAGGTCTCCTGTTTTTAGTTGTTATACTCTTATTTATTCAGCGCTGGATAGTTATTCCGGATATAATTTTCTGGGGAATTATATTAGCCTGGGTTGCCAAGGATGTTATACTTTTCTTTTATACATGGAAGGCCTATGAATGGAAAAAGAAAGACAAAATGGTCGGTATGCAGGGAGTCGCGATGGAGAAAATAATTGAATCAGGATACATCTTTGTTAATAATGAGAAATGGCTTGCTGTGAATCATGGTGATGAACCTGTTGAAGAAGGAGAAACGGCCCATATCCATGATAGAAAAGGCCTGACCCTGTTTATAAAGAAGATAACATAAATGATTTTGGTATAATCCTGGACACCAGTAAGGTGTCAGATGAAATATAATTCAGGATATTTCTCTAAAACGACGCATTACCTGGAAAGGACCCTCCTTTGAAAAAGAAGATTACTGTTTCGGTTGGAAACCTGGTAGATTACTCATCCCGGTCGGGTGATTTATCCTTTGATTCCTTTTCCCAGAGCAATCCCAGAGAAGCAATATTAGCACACCAGAAAATCCAGAAATCCAGGCCCGGTGAATATACGGGAGAAGTTCCGATATCCTATCAGTTTGAGATAGAAAATTATCTTCTGGAGGTAAACGGCAGGATGGATGGTATTTACCGGTACCCGGACCGAATAGTTATTGAAGAGATTAAGACAACAACTAAAGATATTGATGCTGTTATAAAAAATCCCAATCCCGGCCACTGGGCGCAATTAAAGATCTACTGCTATATTTGCACACTCCTGGAAGGTAAAGATGAAATAGAAGGTCAGCTGGTTTATTTTCAGCTTGAGTCTGAGGAAATAGAAGAAATTAAGGCACATTTTACAAAAAAGGAGCTGGAGTTATTTTTTGATGAATTCATCTCCCGCTATATAAAAAGAATCGAAACAATAGATAAATGGCTGACACTGCGCGACCGTTCCATAAAGGAGTTGGAATTTCCCTTCAAAGAGTATCGCCCCGGTCAGAGAGGAATGGCCGTGGAGGTTTACGCCGCAATAAAAAATGAAAAAGAAGTTCTTATACAGGCTGCCACGGGTATAGGGAAAACCATGTCCACTATCTTTCCCGCTGTTAAAGCAATGGGTGAAGATCTTTCTTCAAAGACATTTTTCCTTACTGCCAGGACCACCGGAAAGGAAGCAGCTGAAACAGCCATCGGGGAAATGCGGAAAAAAGGGCTGAGAATTAAATCATTAACATTAACCGCGAAAGACAAAATATGTTTTAAAAAGGAAAGTGCGTGTTCTCCGGAGGAGTGTGAATTTGCGAGAGGATATTTTGATCGAGTAGATGAAGCGGTTGAGAGTTTTTTTAGAGAAGATTCTTTTTCAAGGACAGAGATCGAAAACAAGGCCAGGCATTTTAAGGTCTGCCCTTTTGAATTCAGCCTTGAACTCTCCCTGATGGCCGATGTGATAATCTGTGATTATAATTACGCTTTTGATCCCAGGGTATATTTAAAACGGTTCTTTCTGGAAGATAACAGGGATTACATACTGCTTATTGATGAAGCTCATAACCTCGTCGAAAGATCAAGGGAAATGTTCTCGGCTGAAATATCAAAGCAGGACTTTCTTGATACCAGAAGGCTTTTGAAAAAGAAATTGCCGGGACTTTTTAAAAAAATAGGCAAGGTCAATTCCCGGATGTTGAAATACAGAAAAAATTGTGACGAAAAAGGCAGCTTCATCGCTGAAGAGGTATCTCCAGAAGATATAACACCAATACTGAGATCATTTTTAAGATCATCTGAAAACTGGCTCGTCCGGAATATCGCTTCAGAGTTCAGAGAGTCATTGATGGAACTCTATTTTAAAGTGCGTGCCTTCGTAAGAATACTAGAGGAGTATGATGATAATTACAGAACGATATATGAAAGGGACGGGAAAGATCTAAGGTTAAAGCTTTTTTGCATTGATCCTTCAACCTGCCTGAAAAGTGCGCTGAAGAAAATAAGGTCCGCTGTCTTCTTTTCGGCTACCATGTCTCCCCAGCACTATTTTAAAAGCCTGTTCGGCTGCGGTGAAGATTCCAGAACAATTGATATCCCTTCCCCCTTTCCGCCGGAAAATCTTTGCCTGGTAATATTTGAAGGTATATCAACTTTATATAAACATAGAGAAAAAACAAAGGGGAGTGCAGCCAGCCTGGTTGATCCTATTGTCAAATCAAAAAAAGGTAATTATCTGATCTTTTTCCCTTCCTATGCCTATATGAATATGATTCTTGGTGCTTATGATTCCGATAAATCCGGTTATGAAACCATAATCCAGAACCCGGGTATGAGCGAAGATGAAAGGGATGATTTTCTCAATAGTTTCAGCAGGGACAATAAAGGAACCCTGGTCGGGTTTGCTGTAATGGGCGGAGTTTTTGGTGAAGGAATTGATCTTGAGGGTGAAAGACTGTCCGGGGCTGTAATATATGGAGTCGGTCTTCCGGGAATATCTCCTGAAAGGGATATCATACGGGATTTTTTCAATAGAAAAGATAACACGGGATTTGAATATGCCTATCTGTATCCCGGTATAAACAGGGTTCTGCAGGCTGCTGGAAGGGTCATCCGCTCTGAAAAGGACAGGGGTGCTGTAATTTTAATTGACGACCGTTATAAAAGTTATCGCTACAAATCTTTACTCCCGGCAGGGTGGCAGCCTGTTACAATGAACAAATCCAGGGACGTGAATAAAGTGCTGACAGATTTCTGGGAAGGACAGATTAATTAGAATATAAAGACAGTATGACTTGCTGCTGGAAGAAGTGCAGGTGAAATTTTTATGGGTATCGACACGGCAAAATTATTCCTTGTGAAGCAATAGTTAAAGTGGTAATAGTTCAAATTGTATACATAAGGACAACTGATTGAAAATTGTGAAATAATTGGTATTAAGGCAAATAGAATATGATCTTGGAACAGGCTAAAGAAGTATTAAAAATTGAGGCGCAGGGTATACTTGACCTTATTGACCGGGTCGGGGCCGAATTTGATAAGGCAGTACAGATAATAGTCAAGTCAAAGGGCAGGGTTATAATAACCGGAATAGGGAAATCAGGCCTTGTAGGCCGAAAGATATCATCTACCCTCAGCAGTACCGGTACACCTTCGATATTTCTGCATCCAGCCGAGGCGCTTCACGGCGACCTGGGGATGGTCACAAGAGATGATGTCATACTCGCCATATCAAATGGAGGGCACACACAGGAGATAAATAAAATACTGCCCATGATAAAAAAAGACATGGGAGCGAAAATTATATCCCTAACAGGGAATATAGACTCACCTATGGCCAGGATGAGCGATGTGACCATTGATGTCGGTGTTGAGAGGGAAGCCTGCCCCGTAACAATGGCTCCAACAACAAGTACTACCGCTACTCTTGCCATGGGGGACGCCATGGCTGTTGTTCTTATGAAACTCAGAAGATTCGGGCAGAAGGATTTCAAGCGTTTTCACCCCGGCGGCACACTAGGGGAGAGGCTGGAGACAAGCGTAAGAGAAGTGATGTTTGCCGGTGACAACATCCCTGTAGTTAAACTTGGGACAAAGATATATGATGCTATAGTTGAAATCGATTCAAAGGGTATAGGTGTTACTGTTGTTGTTGATGGAGATAATAGAGTAGCCGGTATTCTGACAGATGGAGATATCAGAAGGGCGCTCATGAAGCAGGAAAGAATATATTCCATGATAGTGGATGATGTAATGACGCCCTCACCCAGGACTATTGATGAAAATATTTCGGCAGCTGAAGCATTGGGAATAATGGAATTATATCAGATAACACACCTTGTTATTATTGATAATAACAAACGCCTGAAGGGCATTTTACATCTCCATGACATTTTAGGCAAAGAGGAATTCAGATTGAATGGAAGGTTTCAATCTACCTAGAGGTTTAATTGTTGACCTGATCACTCCGATTATGGAGGACGGGTCCATAGATGGCAGGGGGCTTGGTCAGCACCTTGATCTTTTACTCCCCCATGTCCAGGGAGTCCTTGTCCTGAGCCCCATAATCGGTGAGGGGATAAGACTCAGTATTGAACAGAAAATCGATCTCTTTGATAAAACCCTTGTTGTTGTAAG
The DNA here is from genome assembly GCA_042573485.1 of Thermodesulfobacteriota bacterium. Taxonomy (GTDB): domain Bacteria; phylum Desulfobacterota; class DSM-4660; order Desulfatiglandales; family HGW-15; genus JAAZBV01. Next base: position 53,925 of record JBHPCX010000006.1, read on the forward strand.
GGGTGCCGCTCCTGTCCTGGTATGGATTACCGGACAAAGTTCTGAAGAAACAATTGAGATATTAGATAGTTTAAAGAAACAAAAAGGTGAACGGAAATACAATGGACCTGTGTTCTGGGTAGATACTCCCCTTTACTATCACAGCAACAGGGGATTATCTGAACACTATACTGAACTGTGTTCACTGATTGATGAATCCTTGATACTCCATAATGCTCCCAACCTGATACAATCCCTTGAAAAATCATTAAAAAGAAAAAATATCCGGACCAGTATTCTCAAGGAACTTGTTTTAAATAAAAAAATCAAAGGCCTGATATTTTCAGGTTCTCTTGACAGGGTATATAATTATGGAAAAGCAGTTAGAAGCCGTTCAGACTTTAAGATATTTGACGGGGATGAATCCCGTTTTCTTGACTATCCGGGTCATAACGGTGTTGTTTCAGCAGGCGCGAACATTGCGTGTATGGAGTGGGCAAAAATAACATCCTCATCACTTAACCCGGAGGATGAAAACAGATACCCGGATCAGCAGAAGCAAACCTGGGAGGTATGGTCATATCTTTCCTACCTGAATACAGCCTATGCTGAAAATAGTGTTGATATTATTAAGAAAGTCCTTGAAGAGAGAGAGATTATAAACGGCCCGGTTAAATGTGAAGATGAAAACTCTTTGACGGTTGCCAGGGAAATAATTGAAGTTAGTACTGGGTACAAGGCTTAGAGCGCAAGTTAAAAGATTGCTATGATTACCTTGCACCCTGCACCTTGTACCGTGCACCTTTCTTTCATCACATCTTCCTTATTCTTACCTCTATATCCTTTATGTCCTTTAAAAGCTCTACAAGTTTTGATGTGTCTGTCTGCCCATAGTGGTAAGGGTAAAGTATTTCAGGTTTAAATGCCTTCGCAGCATCGGCAACCATTTCAGGTGTCATGGTATAGGGGAGGTTCATTGGCAGAAAGGCAATATCAATATCCTTCAGCATCTTCATCTCAGGGATGTTTTCTGTGTCCCCTGCCACATACACTTTTTTATCTCCAAATGTTATTATATAGCCGTTACCATTTCCTTTCGGATGAAAGGGATTGTTCCCGCTACGCATGTGAACTATATTGTAGGCCGGTACTGCTTCAATTTTAAGTCCTGATATACTTTTCACATCACCATTTTTCATTACAATGCCGCCTTCCATCTGTTTGGAGCAGGCTTCGTTAATAATAATTTCAGTACTGTCCTTTCTTAGAGTCGCTATTGCCTTTTTGTCAAAATGATCCATATGTTCATGGGTTATAAGAATAATATCAGCCCTGGGCATGTTCTTGTAATCGGTAAACCTGGTCCATGGATCAACATGAATAATCTTTTTATTATGAGAGAACATAAGAGTCGCATGCCCTATAAAGGTTATTTCAAGATTTCCCTGTGATGTTTTTATCATATCTTTTTTAAATCCTCCTTCCTGGGCATTAATAGATAATGATAATTGAATAATAAAAAACAGTATCAGGTAAGTAAACGGTTTTTTCATGACATCCCTCCATTTATAATGGTGTTTTATGGTTCAAGATTTTTCAACCTGGATGAAAGGTTCGTATATCTTTCAGTAATTCTATCATTTTTTATTCCCATTGACAGAGCTTTTTTACTGCCGATTATTACAACCAGTTTTTTTCCTCTAGTCACAGCGGTGTATATCAGGTTTCTCTGAAGAAGAATATAATGCTGGGTGAGTATCGGTATTATGACAGCAGGATACTCACTTCCCTGCGCCTTGTGGACAGAAATCGCGTAGGCAAGTGTAAGTTCATCCATTTCACTATACTCATAATCAACAATTCTGTGATCGCAGGATATGGTTACTTTCTGAGTTTCCGGATTTATATCTGTAATTTTACCTATGTCACCATTGTATACATCCTTATCATAATTATTCTTAAGCTGCATTACCTTATCATTGATCCTGAAACTCCTTTCCCCCTTAATAAGTTTTGCCTCTCCCGGGTTAAGTGTCTCCTGCAAATTCATGTTCAGGTTGCTTGTCCCTACAATACCTTTATGCATTGGCGACAGGACCTGAATATCGTGGAAAGGATCGAATCCGAATCTATCAGGAATGCGCCTGCAGGCAAGCTCAACGATAATGTCTGAAACCCTCTCAGGATCATCCTGTTCTATGAAAAAGAAATCACTGCTTTGCCTGTCATTATTTATTTCAGGCATATATCCGTTATTGATATTATGGGCGTTTACAATAATCTCACTCTCTTCCGACTGCCGGAAAATTTCATCCAGTTCAATGCAGGGGGTCCTTTGTGAATTTATAATGTCCTTTAATACATTTCCTGCTCCAACCGAGGGAAGCTGATTTATATCACCAACCATAATTAAGACCGCGTTGTCGGGAACGGCATTGAGAAAGTGGCTCATGAGTATGGTATCTATCATTGAAACTTCATCCACTATGAGGACATTTTCCTCAAACGGTTTGTCCTGATTCTTTTGAAAGGTTCCCAGCGCGGGAGTATATTCAAGTGCCCTGTGTATTGTCTTTGCAGGATATGAGGCCGCTTCACTCATTCGCTTGGCAGCCCTTCCGGTTGGAGCGGAAATCTGAATTTTCGCACCCAGTTCTTTGTATATTTTGATAATGGCGTTAATTACGGTAGTTTTTCCTGTTCCGGGTCCTCCGGTTATTATCATTAACTTGGATGACGCGGCGGTTTTTACAGCTTCTTTCTGCCCGGGAGCAAAACGGATTTTAATTCTGTCCTGTACCCAGTTGAGTGCCTTTTCAAAATTAATTTCGGGGAAAGGAGAATCGGCATTCATAATCCTGGTCAGGTGACTGGCAATACTGACCTCTGATTCATAGTATCTTTTCAGATAGACAGGCTGATTTCTTTTATCGATTTTTCCGGGGCCAGGCTGGTCGTCTCCAATAATAATTTCATTTCTTTGCCTAAGTTTTTCAAAAGCATCGGTTATGTCTTCAAGGGGATTTTTAAGTGTATCCATACATTTATATGCAAGTTGATCATATGGAAAATATACATGGCCATCTTCTGTGAGTTGATTTAAAACAAAAAGCACACCCGCTTCCACTCTTACCGGGGCACTTTTCTTAAAGCCCAGTTTTTCAGCTATATTGTCAGCTGTAAGAAAACCGATACCAAATATATCGCTGGCGAGTTTATAGGGGTTCCTGGTTAAAATTGAAATAGCGTTATGCCCGTACCTGCGGAAAATTTTTACAGCAGGGCCAGGACCGATACCATGGGATTGCAAAAACAGCATCAGGTCTCTGACATCCCTTTGCTCCTTCCATGCGTTTTTTATAGTATCAACCCGCTTCGGTCCAATACCCTCAACTTCGCATAATGCATCAGGGATTTGTTCTATAATATCCAGGCTTTTTTTACCGAACTTCTCAACTATCCGGGATGCCATTACTGAACCGATGCCTTTAATAAGTCCTGATCCCAGGTAATTTTTAATGCCCTGGATAGTGACTGGATTTTTTAAGGAATATGATTCTACCTTGAATTGTTTTCCAAACTTCGGATGGGTTGTCCAGCTACCACTCACCTTTAATGTTTCACCCGGTGACGGGGCTAGTATATTCCCCACTATGGTAACAGGAGAGGGGTTCCCTTTTACTTTCATTCGGGCAACAGTATATCCTGTCTCTTCACTGGAATATGTTACCCTCCGGATCTCACCCTCAATATCAATGTGTGGATCGTTTTCCGTCATTGCATTCAACCGTTTAACAGAGTGTTGCTCAATATCTTTCTAAATTGAAAGGTATCGGTCTGTTGATAGAGATACTCCTTGTATTTATTTTTACGTCATATACAAGAATTTCAACTCCGTTTTCATATGCTTTTTTTAATTCAGCGGCATACGCGGGATCAATATGCGCGGCCGGTTCAAACCTGCTGACATCCATCCTTTGCACAAGATAAAACATAAATGCCCTGTTGCCGGAATGTACTTCTCTCTGGAGTTCCTGGAGATGTTTCAAACCTCTTAAAGTGACCGCATCAGGAAAATAACATACATTGTTTTCCATCAGGGTACAGTTTTTTATTTCAATAAAATATTTATTGTTATTTTTTTCAAGAAGTAAATCAATACGGGAATTGCTTCCATATTTTACTTCTGATTTTATCGAATCAAAATCGGAAAACTGAGGTATTTTTCCCCGGATAATGGATTCCTTCACAAGTTTGTTTGGTATACCCGTGTTGATGCCAACCAGTGAAGTCGGCATTTCAATCATTTCCCATGTATATTTCAGCTTTCTTTCGGGGCGGAAATGCCTTGACAGGTAAACTCTTCTTCCAGGTTCGGAACAACTTGTCATACTGCCCGTGTTGGGGCACAGCGCTGTTACCATATGACCGTTTCTCAACTTGACATCAGCTTTGAAACGCTTATACCGTTTTAGTAATTTTCCTTCTATTAATGGCTGCCATTTTATCATTTTGATACTAAATAATAAAAGGTGTTTAAGGATATGCTGCCTTCCTGTAAACACCTTTTATTGATCAGAAAATTGATTGTTCTAAATCAGCACTTTGAATAACCGCAAAAATGGCAGGTCATACATCCTTCTTCAAAGCTTATGACCTGGTCGCATTCAGGACACTTTTCACCCATTAAGCTGTTATTGGTTTTTGATTTGCTCGATTTATTATCGCCGTTCATATACCTGTTCTTGAGAACACGGCTTATGGCATCAGGAATTGAAAGCACAAGGCCGTCCTTCATGAAAATAGGATACTCGCCACCAATTCCTTCAAGCTGCGAGACTATCTTTTCCACATTTACTCCTGATCTGAGTGCTAGAGAAACAAGGCGTCCGATTGCTTCTGTTTTGGCTGTTGTTGATCTTCCGGATTTTCCGATTGTCGCGAATATCTCAAAGGGTCTTCCATCGTACTCTGTAACAGTTACATAAAGATTGCCCATGCCTGTCATCATTTTTGATGTAAACCCTTCAAGGATTTCCGGACGATCCAGTTCCCTTATGGATGGTATTGACACTTCCGTTCCTTCTTCACTATCACTGAAACTTAATACCTGGTTCTCCTTGCTGCCATCACGGTAAATTGTTACACCCTTGCAGCCAAGCTCATAGGCCATGTCATAGACCTTAGAAACATCATTTATTGTAGCGTCTTTAGGTAAGTTCACTGTTTTTGAAACAGCATTGTCCGTGTACTTCTGAAAGGCGGCCTGCATCCTGATATGCCATTCCGGGGTAATGTCATGTGCTGTTACGAATATTTCCCTGATATCTTCAGGGATCTCATAGAGATCATGGATACTTCCTTTCTTTGCAATGGCATCCATCAGTTCATGACTGTAGAAACCCATCTCTTTTGCGACTGTTTCAAAATGAGGGTTCACCTCGGCGAGTATGTTATCGTCCATTACTCTCCTGACAAAGCTTAGGGCAAACAGAGGTTCTATTCCGCTGGAACAGCCGGCCAGGATGCTCAGTGTTCCTGTAGGAGCGATTGTGGTAGTGGTAGCATTTCTGTATTCCTGGCCCTCCTGGTCTTTGAAGATGCTGCATTCGTAATTATCAAAAACGCCTCTTTCTTCCGCCAGGTATTTTGATGCATCATGTGACTCCTCTTGAATAAAGGACATGACCTCTTCTGCTATTTCAAGCGCCCTTTCCGAATTGTAGGGGATCCTTAACTGGTAAAGCATATCAGCGAAGCCCATGATCCCGAGGCCTATTTTTCTATTGCTCTTGACCATGGCATCTATTTCCGGAAGTGGATATTTCGACATGTCAATTGTATTATCCAGAAACCTTACACTCCACCAGATCAGTTCCTTAAGCCCTTCATAATCAATCGCGGGTTCTTCCTGATTCTCAATTACATATTTTGAAAGATTTATTGAACCCAGGTTGCATGCCTCCATGGGGAGCAGGGGCTGTTCGCCGCATGGATTAGTACTTTCAATTTCACCCAATTCAGGAGTAGGGTTGTCCACATTTATTTTATCAAGAAAAACTATCCCGGGGTCCCCATTATCCCACGCCTGGCTGACAAGTGCTTTGTAGACTTCAGTACTGTTTGCTTCTCCAACCGTTCTATCGTCCCTGGGATCTATAAGATCATAATTATTACCTGTCTTGACTGCTTCCATAAAGGTATCGGTGACACCGACAGATATATTAAAGTTATTCAACTCTTTATTATCCCTTTTACAGTAAATAAATTCCAGTATATCGGGGTGGTCAATTCTCAGTATTCCCATATTGGCGCCCCTGCGGGTGCCTCCCTGCTTTACCTGCTCTGTTGCAGTATTGAATATCTTCATGAATGATATAGGGCCTGAAGCGACACCGCCTGTCGTTCCAACCCTGCTCTTACTGGGCCTTAAGCGGGAAAAGGAAAAACCTGTACCGCCCCCTGATTTATGTATAAGGGCCGCGTTTTTAAGTGAGTCAAATATGCCTTCCATGCTGTCATCAACCGGGAGTACAAAACAGGCCGCGAGCTGTCCCAGGCGTCTCCCCGCGTTCATAAGTGTGGGTGAATTCGGCAGAAATCTGAATTCTGTCATCATTTTATAAAAAGTGTCTTCAACCTTTTCAATGGAGTCTTCATCGCCGTATTTTTTTTCAGCCAGGGCGATGTGGTGGGCTACTCTCCTGAACATTTGCTCAGGATTTTCAATAACGTTACCTTTGCTGTCCTTTTTCAAGTATCTGTTTTTTAATACAGTAAGGGCATTTTCGGACAGGTGCAGTTCTTCCTTAAGAAATATCGAACTGTCCAATTTTATCGGCGCGGTTTTGGTCAATCCGTATTCCAGTAATTTTGCCTCGACAATCTCCTCGAGTAGGGGGATGGTAATTGTTTTCAACTCCATCTTGAGAATATCTTCTCTCAGGGCCCTGCTGATATCCATGGCCTGACTGCTGTCTATGGGATTCTCCCTTACCAGTAAATCTGAAAAAAGAGTATCATCCCACCTGTATGAAGCAAGATCGAATGTACCGTCATCCGTAACAAGAAGTTTACCCTGCTGCGCCATTAACTCCCCCCCTAAAATAAATTGACTGTAATTCTATTTGATACTAATAAATTGTAATTACTTTATATAACCGAAATGACATAGGAATGACGAAATAACCAGTAAATAAAATAAATTTTGAATAGTCGCGGTTAATTACCAAAGCTAATACCAGATATAATATATTAATAATAACATTATATAGCAATTCGGCTATTCTAAAGTACAACATATTGTATGTCAACAAGAATGATTATTTTTATTGCACTTTATGCCGGGAGACGCCGGATTGCCTGCGCGATCTGCAAGTTTGATGATAAAATTGATGGCCTCCCGGATAAAATTGGGAAGATCAAGATGGAGAGGTTGAGTAAATAAGAAACGGAGGACACAAAAAGATATGTCCCGGGCAGTGAGGCCGATGGATATCTGACAAATTTTAATCAGATCATTCAAATGGCCCTTGATGAGGTGCAGGGTATGGGGTATGATCACAGGAAAAACTATCCTGAAGATATAAAGAATGTTATTGTGAAAAATATAAACCCTGCGGCGAAAGAGTATTTTATTCCCGGGGTAGATAACAGCCGTACCGGGACCGAAATCCTGAAATCCAAATGGTAGAAATTATGACAGATGACCTGAGCCCTGAAGAGGAAAAGAAGATTAAAGAACAGGAAGAACTCATGCTGAAAGATCTTTCCGAAAGACTTGAGTTATTCGGAAAGTCGGGAAGTGACCTTATCCCCATTCTTCAGATGATTCAGAATAAATATGCCTACCTATCACCCGAGACAATCGATCTGGTAGCGAAACATCTGGGAACCACTTCAAGCAATGTATATGGTGTCGCTACATTCTATAACCAGTTTCGGTTCAGTCCTCCTGGCAAACATCAGATAAAGGTATGTCTCGGTACAGCCTGCCATGTGAGGGGAGGGGACATAATCCTTGAAAATTTTGAAAGAAAGCTCGGTATTAAATACGGAGAAACAACTCCGGACAGGGAATTCAGTATAGAGAGAGTCGCCTGTGTGGGCTGCTGCGCGCTTGCCCCCGTAGCAATAATTGATGAAGGCACACAGGGGAAGATGGCTCCAAGCAAGGTGGAGGGTGTGCTCCTCGGTTTTCAGATAGAAAAGGAACGGGAGGAACGGGCCGGCAGAAAAGAGGGTTCAAATGAATAGAGAAAACCTCATTCAGACATTCGATAGAATACATGAACAGGCAACCCTGGATGTGACGAATGAATCGAAGGGTGAGAAGATTAAGATATATATCGGCAAAGGCACTTGCGGTATAGCCGCGGGAGCCCTTGAAACCCTTAAGGCGATTGAAGAAACTCTCTCCGGGGAGGGCATAAAGGCGGATATAAAATCAATTGGATGTATTGGTCATTGTTATGCCGAGCCGGTTGTGATCATTGATAATCCGGATTCCGGATTCCCACCAATTTTCTACCATCAGGTCTCTCCGGGAAAGGCCAGAATGATATTAAAATCCTTCCTGAACGATGGAGATCCTCTTTTCGAGCATATGATGGGGGCAATGGTTGAGAATGATCTCATTCCAGGCATTATGGACTTTCCAAGATTCAACAGTGAAAAACGTATTGTTATGGAAAAATGCGGGTACCTGGATCCTGATAATATTTCAGATTTTATAACAAAGGAAGGTTATTCATCACTTGTGAAGGCCCTCCAGATGGAACCTGATGAGATTTTAAATGAGATATTGTCATCGGGTTTGAGGGGAAGAGGGGGCGCAGGATTTCCAACTGGTGAGAAATGGAAACTGGTAAAATCGGCTGACAGCCGGGATAAGGTTATCATATGCAACGCTGATGAAGGTGATCCGGGCGCCTATATGGACCGTAATATACTTGAGAGCAATCCGCACCAGCTTCTCGAGGGGATCGCAATATGCGCCTATACAGTCGGAGCTGAAAAAGCTGTGATATACATCCGGTCGGAATATCCCCTTGCTGTTGAGACTGTTAAGAACGCCATTGATCAGGCAGAAAAACTGGGTGTTCTTGGTGAAGACGTCCTGGGGACCGGTCTGAATATCAACGTTTCTGTTTTTGAAGGTTCAGGGGCATTTGTATGTGGTGAGGAGACCGCTCTCATTCAATCCATTGAAGGGAAAAGGGGAATGCCCAAATTCAGACCCCCATATCCTCCCGAGACCGGATTATGGGGACTGCCTACTGTTATAAACAATGTAAAGACCTTTTGTTCCATCCCTTCGATCATCAGTAAAGGTGCCGGGTGGTATTCTGCTATAGGGACGGAGAACAGTCCGGGTACCGCCATTTTTTCCATTGTCGGTAATGTGATTCATTCCGGCCTGGTGGAAATCCCCATGGGGGTGAAGTTGAGGGACCTTATTTTCAGTATCTGTGGCGGAGTTCCTGACAAAAAGGCATTTAAAGCAGTCCAGATAGGAGGGCCGTCAGGAGGCTGCCTCCCTGAAGATTTTCTTGATGTCCCCATCGATTTCGAGTCCCTGAAAGGGGCGGGCGCGATGATGGGGTCAGGCGGTATGGTTGTAATGGATGAGGACACGTGCATGGTCAATATCGCGCGCTACTTCCTGGATTTCACCCAGCAGGAATCCTGCGGAAAATGTACATTTTGTAGAATAGGTACCAGACATCTGCTTGAAATACTTGAGAGGATAACCACAGGCGAAGGCACTGATAAGGATTTGAACAGGCTTGATGAATTATGTGAAGACATAAAAAACGGCTCTTTGTGCAATCTTGGAAAAACCGCTCCCAATCCTGTCATAACAACGCTAAAGTATTTCAGGGAGGAATATGAGGCGCATGTAAAGGAAAAACGGTGCCCGGCAAAAATGTGCCGTAAACTGACAGCCTTTTACATTGATCTTGAAAAGTGTGCCCGGGGATGTGATGCCTGCGTGGGGTCATGTCCTGTGGAGGCAATTTTTACCACCAAGGAAAGAAAGAAAGGTGTAGACCTGGAGTTATGTGTAAAATGCGGTGAATGCATGGTTGCCTGCCCGGAAGAATACAGCGCGGTTATGAAGGTCTCACCGCCGGAAAAGGCCCCTTTTATTAAACGACCTGAATCAGAATAATAAATATGGATAAAAAAATAAGAATAAAAGCAGATGGTAAAGAGATCGAGGTAAAAGAAGGGGATAATCTTCTCCGGGCTTGTCTTGATAATAATATTTTTATACCGAACCTTTGTTATATGGGAGGTATGGATTCTCCCCCGGTTTCATGCAGGCTCTGTTTTGTTGAAATAGAGGGGCAGAATGGTCCGGTTTCCTCCTGCACGGTGAAGGTATCCGACGGTATGGTTATTTATACTGGTACCGATAAAGTTAGAAGGCTCCAGCGTACAGCACTGGAATTTCTTCTTTCGACTCATAAGGTTGAATGCGCGAGCTGTCCCGCGAATAAAAACTGTGAAATCCAGAAACTGGCGAAGTTTTTAAAGGTTGGACTAAAATCGGAAGATTATAAAAAATACCTCAAAGAGGTTGATCTTGATGATACACACCCGGAGCTTAACTATTATCCGAACCGTTGTGTATTATGTGGCCGGTGCGTATATGTATGCGGTCAAAAAAATAATTCTGTTCTTTCCTTTGCCAGACGCGGTCTTGAAACAGTTATCACTTTCTACAGACAGGAAGACAACCTGATATGCGGTACATGTAAAGAATGTGTTGAAGTATGCCCCGTAAAAGCACTTACCCTCAAAGAGGCTAATAGTTAAAAACCCTCGCCATTAGACGAAGAATGGTTTGTATTGTCGCGTAGCGACTTGTCATTCAGCTACTGATCCGCCTACGCTAAGGTTTCGACATGACAAGTCGGCGCGACAAGCCGCGGAATCTAGGTCCAACGTCATTCCCCGACTTGATCGGGGAATCCAGATCCTTCGTCTTTTACAAGCTGGACCAAATAGGCGCTATTCCCGATAAAGCATAGCGATAAATAGTCGAGTAGGAATTAAAAATGGAGTTCCCCTGTTAAATAAGATTTAAAATCGCCAAATCTTACCTTGAGGGCTTGTCTGTATTCTGTATAAAAGCTACCGATATTTTTAATCAAAGGTACACAGGTATGCATCCTTTTAACTCCTCAAGGCATTTAACAGGGTGAACCGCCTGCGCGGGAATGACACCTAATCGATTTTTCTTTAAATAACCGATTTTGATCAACTTGCTTTTGAACTCCTCATCTGCAAGACGAAGGTCGTTAAGTTACCTTCCGAAGCAACACCTGAACCTCATCTAACATGTGTTTTGATTATAAACTGTTCAGATCAAAGGGCATCTCCCAAAAGGAGATGCCCTTTTTTGTTGTCTTTCTTCCAATTAAATTTCAAGATAAATGATTATACAGAATTTAAATAATCTCTGGACACTAATAAGGTGTTAGATGCAAGGCATCGAGGAGCGCCGACTGAGGTGTATCAGAAATACGCCGCAAGGAGAAGCGATCACCTGTCCGCCATAGCTTTAGCAACGGCGGGAAGATAACCCTCCTGAGGCGGGTAAACACAGCCCTTCGATTTACTCAGGGCCATGAGTTCATCGAATGGCAGACTTGTCTCGCCGTAGCTTTTAAGCGAAGGCGGATGATACCTTATTAGTGTCCAGGGGTGTCTTTCCGGTTGACTCATATTTAGTCATCGTCTAGAGTTTACTGATACTTCATAAATAAACAAATCTTAAAAGGAGATGACCATGAAATTACCCGTTTACGTAACAAAGGATGAAGTAAAAAGGGTCTGCAGGGAACTTAAGATCTCTGACTGGACAAAGAAAAAGGAAGCAAGAGTATCCCTTAAGGAAGCAAAGATAATACTTGCCGAAGTCCAGGGAAAAAATATGGATATCGATCCAAAGGAATTCAAGGCCGGGCTTGAGGTCGAACTTGAGCATGGAATCCAGTTCAAGGACGCGAATGTAACCAATAATCATCCTGTACTCACAGGCCTGATTGTACTTGCCCATTTCAAGGAATCCCTTGATTATTACAGGCTTCTTGAGGTCGCGGAACTGGAAGGAGATCTCCTTAAAGCAATCTCAAGGGGGAAGACAAAAAAGATAAAGGAATACTATGCCAGGCTGGCACAGGCGCGAATAGTCTTGAGAAAATCTGAATTGAACAGGATCGGATAAATTTTAAGCGGAGAGATAAAATGAAAATACTTGTGACGGGCGGTGCCGGGTACATCGGCAGTCACACCATTATTGAACTGCTGAACGCGGATCATGAGGTTATCGCTGTTGATAACCTTTCAAACAGTAAAGAAGAGTCTTTGAACAGGGTTCAGCAAATAACAGGTAAGGATGTTCTGTTTTTCAAGGTGGATATCCAGGATAATAGGTCATTGTGTGATATATTCAGGGACAACCCTGTTGACGCCGTAATTCATTTTGCCGGGTTAAAGGCTGTTGGCGAGTCAGTTGTAAAGCCTCTTGAGTATTACCGGAACAATGTTAACGGTACTCTCTCACTCATTGAAGCAATGAGAGATAATAATATAAAAAAGATAGTCTTCAGTTCATCATGCACGGTTTACGGCGACCCCCGCAAGGTACCCATTACAGAGGATTTTCCCCTTTCAGCAACCAATCCCTATGGAAGGTCAAAACTCATTATTGAAGAAATGTTGAGAGATACCTACAGATCAGATGAGAGCTGGGACATTATTCTTCTACGCTATTTTAATCCTGTAGGGGCCCATCCAAGCGGTATGATCGGGGAAGACCCAAACGGAATACCTAATAATCTCCTCCCCTATATCTCCCAGGTGGCTGTTGGAAAACTCGAATGTATTCCCGTTTTCGGCGATGATTATCCCACAAAGGACGGAACCGGGATCAGGGATTATATCCATGTGGTTGATCTGGCGATCGGCCATCTTAAAGCACTCGATAAAATTAAAACAAAAACAGGTGTCGCGGCATATAATCTGGGCACAGGCATGGGATACAGTGTGCTTGAAATGATTGAGGCGTTTAAAGAGGCATCAGGAAAGGACATACCATACCAGATCACTGACCGCAGACCCGGGGACATAGCAGTAACTTACGCAGATCCGACGCTTGCACAGAATGAATTAAATTGGACTGCTGAAAAGGGGATAAATGAAATGTGCGCGGATACATGGAACTGGCAGTCCCGGAACCCGAATGGATACTGATAAACAGAGCCGGCGTAAACAATAGAAATAATGGAATTAAAGACAAAAAATATATTGAAGGCAGTGATATTTGATTTTGGGGGAGTATTTGCCGAGGAAGGATTCAGAAAAGGTCTGAAGATAATAGCTGAAAAAAATAATATTGATCCCGGTATTGTTGAAAAAGCCGGTT
>JBHPCX010000070.1:0-18639 GCA_042573485.1 Thermodesulfobacteriota bacterium
GTGTGGACTCATAACATTATATAAAATCATTTTTTACTTTTTACGAGCCCGTCAAAGTTGGACGTTGAAAGTTCATCTTTTTATTCCCCCGGCACAACCGCATCCAAATCAATCCTAGCAGCTCCTAAAAGAGTCCCGGTAGAATATGCAAGATTAATTAGATCTACTTGATATTGTGTCAACGCGAGTATTTCCATTACCCGGGCTTCTGCCAGATCTTTTTGTGCCTGAAGGACATCGTTGGCGGTCCGCATGCCCAGCTCATACTGGTGTTTTTCCGCCTCATACTGCCTCCCTGAGTACAGGGCTGTCTGCCTGCTAGCCAGTATCTTCTGCCAGCTTGCTTCAAGCTGGTCAATATCTTTTAACACCTCATTCTTTATCATTGCTTTTTTATTTTCTATGCTGCTCAATCGCCTGGCCCGGGTATATATAGCCTGGTTAAGGCTGCTTTTCGCCGCCCTGTTCCCAAGGGGTACGGATGCGTATAAATTTACCGTATGATCGACATACTTATTCTCGAAAAGCATATCATATGAATCGTCTCTTTTTCCTCCGGTACCGCTGATATTGTAAGCATAGTACAGGTTCAAAATAGGATGAAGCTGGTTTCGGCTGTATTCAATGGCGCTATTGTCCCAGTCAAGCCTCAGTTCCATTTCCAGCATATCCATCCGGTTTTCTATTGCATTTTTAACCATCTGTTCCCTGTCAAATTCATAATGCACCGGGTCAGGGTCGGTTGAAAGGATCAGCGCGGTATCTGTTTTAACACCCAGGCCCGGTTTATTAAGCATCCGCTTAAGATTCCTTTCCATATTGCGGACAGTGTTTTCAGCCTTTATTGTTCTTTCGAGACTTGAAGAAACACCTGTCCGGGTTCGAAGCAATTCAATCTCAGATTTCATTCCAATTTCCACAAGACGTTCTGTCTCTTCAAACAGATCTTTTGCAAGATCATGCTCCTGCCTGCGAACATCCAGCAGCATTCTTGCCGCGTACAAATTCCAGTAGACCTGGTCTGCCTGCGCTATAATATTTGCGGCTGCCTGTTTTGTCTGGGCACTGACAATCTGCCTGTTGTAATCGAACAATTGAATGCTGTATGTCGCGGCCCGCTTTCCCGCGTTTCGAAGAAGCGGATGGTTTATTGATAAAGATAAATCAGAGGAATAGGAAGGATTATTTTTTACAAATATGGGTAAGGCATTACTTTCATCCCGAATATCAGTTACATTGGATCTTATTGTTCCTCCTGAACGCAATGGAATCTCAATGCCGGGATTAATATTAATTGTATTTTTTTTGTTTCCGTAAATAATATCCCAAAAATTCTCAATTGCTTTTTCAGACTCCCGATATTCAGCATCAACCGAGAAGAGTGCCTCGAATCTTGCCTCCTGTTCATTTACACGCTCTGCTTCAATCGCCGGATTAATAAGCTGGACCTTCAGGTCAAGACTATTCTCAAGGATCAATGCCCTGCATTCCTCAAGGGCCAGCTTGAGCTCGCTACGCGCCTTTTTATCCTCGATTGCACCGGTTATTTTCTCTGCTTCAGCTTCTTTTGCTTCTTTTAATTCCAATACATCTATTTGCTGCAGCTTCTCCCTGGATACTTTAAATAGGTGGCGATCTTTGCCTGGATAAATATGAGAGCACCCGGAAAAAAGAATACACCACAACAACACAAATAATGATATAAGATATGAAACCAGATTTATTTTAATACACACGATTTAACTGCCCCTGTTTTTTTGAGTAACAACAAAATAAAAAAACCTTCCACCATTATTGCTTCGGCACAAATGGCTCCAGCTCAACTTTTGCCGCTCCCAGGAGAGTCCCCGTAGAATAGGCCAGGTCGATAAGATCTATCTGATAGTTCGTCAGTGTGGTTATTTCATTTCTCCGGGCTTCCGCGAGTGCTTTTTGTGCCAGAAGCACATCCCTTAATGTCTGCATACCAAGCTCATACCGTCGTTTTTCAGCTTCATACTGTTTGTCCATGTACATTGCTGTCTTTCTGCTTGCCACTATACTCTGCCAGCCTGATTCAAGCTGATCAATATCAGCAAATACTTCATATTCGATCTGGCTTTTTTTCCTGTCCTTGTTATACAACCGCTGTGCCATTTCATGTTCTGCCCTGCGCAGGCTGCTTTTTTGAGCCTCGTTTCCCAACGGTATGGATACCGACAGGGTTACCGTTTGGTCGTTGTACTGATTCTCGTAAAGCGTGTCATAGGAATCACGCCTGGAATCTCCAAGGCTGTTAATAGTGTAGTCATACTGAAGCTCCACTGATGGGTGAAGCTGGTTCCTCCTGTACTCAATAGTGATCTCATCCTTCGCCAGCCCAAGTTCCAGCATCAGCATATCCATTCTGTTTTCTGTGGCCTTCTCCACTATTTGTTCCTT
The DNA here is from genome assembly GCA_042573485.1 of Thermodesulfobacteriota bacterium. Taxonomy (GTDB): domain Bacteria; phylum Desulfobacterota; class DSM-4660; order Desulfatiglandales; family HGW-15; genus JAAZBV01. The sequence continues at coordinate 2,422 of JBHPCX010000070.1, forward strand.
ATTGAATTCATAACGCACAGTATCAGGTTCGGTTGAAAGTATCAGTTTTGTTTCTGTATTCACACCCAGCCCGGGTTTGTTAAGTCTTAGCTTAAGATCTCTTTCCATATCAAGAACCCTGTTTTCAGCTGATATAATAGCTTGAAGGCTCTCAGCCTCTCTTGCATTGGCCCAGATCAATTCAATCTCGGGTTTCATTCCAACTTCCACAAGCCGTCTCGTCTGTTCAGACAGGTCTTTCGCCAGATTATATTCCTGCCTGCTTACATCCAGAGATCTTTTTTCCGCATAGAGCCTCCAGTAGGCCCGATCGACTTCGGCTATTATGCGGATGGCCTCCATCTTGGTCTGCGCATCATTCATCTGGCTGTCATATTCTATTGCACGAATACTGTGTGTACTGGCCCGTGTGCCTGCATCACGAAGAAGAGGCTGGCTTATGGAGGCGGTAAAACTGGGAGTATACCTGGGATTATATGTTGAATTAATCGCGTCTGTTTTTGTGCGGGTGTCAACTATGCCAAAACTTATGTCTCCCCCGGTCTTTAAATTTTTGCTGACGCCATACCTGACATAAGATTGATCTATTTTACTTCCGGAAATCTGATCCGCATAACCGGCAACCGGAGTGTTCATCTCCTGATATACTGCATTGACTGTGAAAACTGCCTCAAACTTATTTGCCTCCGCTTCACTCACGCTCTCTGCGGCGATGGCAGGATTAATAAGCTGAACCTTAAGATCGAGGTTATTCTCAAGGGTCAGTGCCCTGCATTCTTCCAGTGATATCTCAAGCTCTACCGGTCCCGGTTCATCCATATCCGGACTAAAGACCTTTTTTTCTTCCTTACTCTTTTCTAACTTTATTGGTTCTATCTGCCACAAGGTTTCCTGGGACACAAAAAGGTTATTATAATCATCATTGCCTTTTAGATGGCTACATCCCGTTGAAAAAACAATAGCAATGATAATTAATAATATTTTATATGAAACCGTTTTCACTGAAAGTTTTACCTTCATGTTATTAATGCCTCCGGTTAGTGATCGTACATAATTTAGTTATTTTTGCTTTGACCGGGCTTCGATTCTAATCTTTTTTTAATATCAAAGGCATAGGAGCAGTTTGACCTCCCTGTATCCACTCCCCTTTAAGAGTATCTCCTGACAATTCTCCTTTATATTCTCCATTAATAAGTTTTACTTTCAGAATCAGATTGCCTTCACTCAAGCTTGCTTCAGTAATCTGCAAGCCCTTTCCATCTACGTCAGTGTCAGTGTTGTCTATGAAACCTAAAAATTCACCCTTTTCATTTTTTTCGAACTTGACCTCAATATTAGCACCAGCGACTTTCCCCTTCCATGTACCCAACAGGATCTTTTTAGTTTCCTCCGAAAGATCCAGGCTGTAAACAGGAGGAACATATTTTCCCTTTTTAAAAATCGTAGGTGAAGGAGGAGCATTACTTCCTGCCAGTGTTACTTCGCCAATAAGTTTATCACCATCCAGTCTCCCTTTAAACTCCGCATTTGGGATTTTGAAAGTCAACTTGCCATCACTGTATGTCGCTTCAAAAACCGGCATCCCTTTTGCATTCTGAGTCAGATTGTCCTCGATTCCGACAAATTCGCCCTTTTCCGTGGTTTTAAAGTTTACTGTTATTGTAATGGTTTGTGCCGGAAGCTTAACATCTGCATACCAGTCGCCTGTCAGCTGTTCCTTGATATCATCAGGAAGGTCCAGGTTATATACAGGCGGTACATATTCCCCTTTTTTCATTGATAGGGGAATACTGCTGATCCCTGCCTGAGTCCATTCACCCTTTAGATTATCTCCATCCAGCTTTCCTTTATACTCGGCACTGCCGACTTTTATCTTAAGTGTCAGGGTGCCATCTTTTATATTCGCTTCCGAGATTGCTATTTTCTGTCTTTGATCCGGAACTTCATAATAACCAACGAACTCGCCCTTTTCATTAGTTTCAAATTTAAAGGCTACATGAATGACATTTGAGGGCATCTTGAGTGTTCCATGCCATTCACCTGTTAAGCCCTCCACGACCTCCCTGGGAAGGTTTAAACTATATGTCGGTGCCTTGTATTCTCCCTTTTGAAGAGTCAAAGGAAATGTCTGGGCGCCCTGAATGGTTACCTCTCCGGTGATTTCATTATCTGTAAACTTTGCTTTGTATTGTAATTGCGCTACAGAGGGGGCTTTTAACCTTAAGTCACCATCGCTTAGTTCTATGTCAGTAACAGGTATGCCCTTAGCACCTGAGTCAGGTAAATCCAGGAAACCCCTTAAGTCTTCTTCCTGCATTTCAAATCGAAATACCAGTGTCAGAGTATTCCCCGGTATCTTAAGCTCTCCATGCCAGGAACCCGCCAGTCGGGCCTTGTCTTCTTTAGTCAATACCGGCTTTTCATAGGGTTTCATGTTAAGAGGGATTGATGTCCCTTCCTGCTTCCAGTTCCCTTCAAATTTTCCGTCTTTTAAAATCCCTTCATAGGCACCGCTCAATTCAGTCACATCCATTGTCAGTTTTCCGGAATCAAAAACCACGGAACTTGCCTTGATATTTTTTATTGCTCCCTGATCAGGAGAGTCCAGTACGACAGAGTATGAACCATCATCATTTTTGCTTATATTGAACTGGATAACCAGTTCACTGCCGGGAGCAGGCTCCAGTTTACCCTGCCATTTGCCGGTAATATCATCACTGGCTGCGGCGTTATTTATCGATAAAGCAGAAAATAACAGGACAAAGATCATTATTAATTTTTTCATCGTTCCCTCCTTTAAGATCAGAAAAGGCTTAAAAAAAGACAAACTTTCAACGTTCAACGCTCAACTTCCAACATCCAATAAAAAAACAAATGCATAATTTAAAACCTTTATTTATTAACAACTTTAATCTGTCCAGAGTAAGTTTTATATGCCTTGATTTGCCTTTTGCCTTTCATTGAAAGTTCAACGTTGCAAGTTGGATGTTGAATGTTCATATTTTCTATTCATACCTTATCGCGTTAATCGGGTTATCGCTGGCTGTCCTGAAGGACTGCAGGGCCACCGTGATAAATGCTACGGCCGTAGCTATAGCAGCAGCCACCAGAAATACCCATATATTCATGTTTATATCTATTCGATAGGCAAAATCCATTAACCACTCATCCATTACAAAATATGCAACCAATGACGCAACCACAGCACCCCCCAGGACAAGATACAGGATGTTACGCGCAAGCATAGTGATAACTTGTAATACGGTCGCACCCAGTACTTTTCTAATACCAATCTCCTTTGTCCGCTGTTCAGTTGTAAAGGATGCCAGACCAAACAGGCCCATGCATGAAATAAATATGCAAACAGCCGCGAAGATTCCTATGAGTTTCATAAGGCGTTGTTCTGAAAAGTACAGGTTATTTAAAAAGTCATCCAGAAACTCGAACTCAAAGGGGTGCCTGGGATCAAATTCTGTGAAAATATCTTCTACATATTCCAGGGTCCTGAATATATCTTCTCCTGTCAGATTAATGATCAGAAACTGAATCGTGATACTACGATCCTGTTGGGGAATATTCTCAGGTCCCTGCAATCGGACGAACATAAAAGGCTCAACACCGGTTCTAAGGGAGTCATAATGAAAATCCTTTACCACACCAATGACCCTTCCATTTTGAATATTTTTACCCAGCGGCTGGTCCCATCCCATATTTTTGACCATGGTCTCGTTAACAATAAAAGAATCACCAACATCCGTAAGCAGTCTCTTTGAAAAGTCCCTGCCTGTTAAAAGTTCCATCCCCATTACGTTTATAAAATCATTGCCTACCTGCAATACATTAACTAATGTTCGTTCCTGGACATTATCATTATTATCTGCCATTACCGCACCTATACCACGGACGTCACCAATCACATCGGCACATAGGGATGCTCCCAGGATACTGCTGTTTTTTAACAGTTCCTTTTTAATGGTGGGGATTTTTTCAAGCACATCCGCTGTTCGCACTGTAACTACCAGCCTGTTCTCTTTTTCAAAACCCAGGGGCTTATTGGATATATATCGCATTTGCAAGGCCATAAGTAAGGTGCAGGCAATTACACATACGGAGATAGTGAACTGGATCAGCACAAGCACTTCCCTCAGCCTGATACTGCCTTTGCCGGCCTTATGGCTGCCGACAAGCGCGGACAAAGGAGCTATGGATGAGAGATAAAAGGCCGGGTAAATACCTGATATTAAGCCGAGAACCAGGCTAAACAAAAGCATCCAGCCCAGCAATGCCGGATTATTAAACAGATCCAGTTCAATCTTATTATCCAGTAGTGCGTTTATCGGGGTGGTTTTCAGGAATAATTCTACCAGCACAAGACCAAGTAGCAGAGAAATTAGGGAAAAGATGATGGCCTCTACCATAAACTGTATTATTAACCGTGTTTTATTAGAACCCAGGATTTTCCGCATACCTACTTCTTTCGCGCGTTTTGTGGCCCGGGCTGTTGCCAGGTTCATATAATTTATACAGGCAACTAACAGAATAAAAATCGCCACGGCGGTAAAGCCGTAAAGATAAAGCTTGTTGCCTGTTGGTTCATCGCGTCCTACATCCGAATTATAATGAATATCTGTCAGCGGCTGCAACCAGCCTCTCCATGAGCCGTTAATGGTTTCTTCAAAATTTTTCATATGCCGTTCGTAAAAAGGATCGATTATATTCTTAAAGTCACTGATATCGTAGTTTTCAGGCATTAATAAATATGTGTAAAAGTTGATATTCCACAATGCTTGCGTACGCTGGTTAGCATCATCCGGTACATTAAAAAACGGTATATCATCCGACATCAGCAAATCGTACTTCAAATGGGAGTTTTTCGGCAGGTCGGTAAAAACATGCGTGATTACTACCGAATTAAGAGCCCCATGAATAATTTTGCCAACAGGATTTTCATCACCAAAATACTTCCGGGCAAATGTTTCACTCACGGCGATGAAACGTTTGCTTTTATCAAAATTGGGATCACCATAAATAAAATCATGATCAAAAACGTCGAAGACATTCTTACTGGCATAGGCGGTTTTATCCCAGAAAAAAGAAGTATCTTCATAACGCCATAAAACCTTCCGGGTAACGGGAAAGAACCTTACATAATCCCTGACCTCCGCATATTCGTCAGCAAGCATTTCTCCTAATAGTATTGATGTCTGTGCCATGGGCTCTAGTTTGCCATTTATATTATATTCACCTACTACTCTGAATATTTCCCTGTACTTTGTGTTATGCTGATCATATGTGAGTTCACCGTGTAAAAAGAGGCCTAATATAAGGCAACATGCAATGGCGATGGATAACCCGGTGATATTGATCATCGCGTACATCTTTTCGCGGTAGAGGTTGCGGATTGTAACCCTGAAGAAATTGCTAAGCATAATGCGGCCCTCCCTTTATCTTTCTTTCATATTCTAATCTTCTAAATCCAGCAGATCCGTAAAAATCAATTCATCAGCTTCCTTGAATGTGTCATAACCAGAGGTTATTATCCAGTCACCTTCCTTTAAACCTTCTCCCTCAACTACCACCACATAACGCGGATTATGGTTGCTAACGCGTATATCCTGACGATGAGCTGTCTTTCCGTCTTCTGAAATCAGGTATACCCAGCGGCCGCTGGTTTGATTAAAAAAGCCCCCTTTTTTGACCATCAGGCTTTTTTCAGCCTCATTGAATTCTAATTCTATGCTCAGGGAATGTCCCCGTTTGATCCCCTCGGGGAGTTCTCCAATAAATGCCAGTTCCGCGGGGATTAGATCATTTTGTACAGCGGAATACTTTTTTGTAACCTGTACTTCATAATCTTTTCCATCCAGGCTGAATTTGCCTATTGTGCCCACTTCCACCTTTGAATCGTAATACTGGTCTATCTGCGCGTAAATTTTAAATCTATCCAGGACATGGATCTGGCCGATAATATGGCCGCTGGGCAGATTCTGCCCCTCTTCCGCGTTTAGTTCCGAGAGATGGCCTGATATACGTGCCGTAACCTCAAGGCTTTTCATTGACTCTTCCAGAAGTTCCAGGGCGTAATTGTAACGTTGTAAGGATTTTTCATCCACTTCCAGCTTGCTTTTAATCAAGATGGTCTCCCTCTCGACTCGATCTTTATACAGCTCAAAGGATTTTTTCTTGTTCTCCAGTTTATCCCTGAGGTTCTCAAATTCTTCTTCAGTTATAGCAATATTTTCCGCCCTCAATGTCTTGTAGCGTTCAAACTGTCTCTCCATTAATTTGAGATCAAGCTCTCTTTGCATAATATTTTCTCTGTAAGTGCTTAAAGTCTGCTCACTGTTAATCTGACTGTTAGCGAGGTTGTGTATTTGTTCACGTATTTGTGTCTCCCGTTGAATGTTAGATGACAGTACAGACGGATTTGAAAGGCGAAGAATCAGGTCTCCCTTCTGGATGGATTCACCCCCTTCCTTCAGGATTTCCTCCACCCTGCCTCCCTGCTCCAGCGCGATAATAACCGTCTTGTAAGGTACTACTCTGCCGTCAAAGGGATAGTAATCACGGAATTCCCCATATGCCACTTTTGATACGGTTATCCTGTTTGGATCGACCTTGAGCCTGGTTGTGCCCGAGCGAATTATGACCTGGTAAACAAGAAAACCGATAACGGCACAGATAATGATTATAAGAGTGAGTTTTTTAAGGGTGATTCCTTCTTTTTCAATTTTTCTGTCCAAAGTATGCCTCCAGCAAAAATGTATTATTTTTAATCCTGTTCATAATCATTTTTTTGTTTTGAGTTTAGATTAATCGGATGAGATCTTATTAATCCTGTTAACACAGCTACAATTTCAAATAGAGTTACCTTGCCTTCAAAAATTTTTACATAATCAGATATTGTATTCATTAATGAACTCCATTTCACGCGTCTCTCTCTTCCTCGTACACTTGATCATGATCTCGCTTTTAGAACAAGAGTAAGAGGATTCGACTTTCAATCTTTCACCTGCTTCCCGGGTACGGTGCGCTTGTCGCGCCATAGCTAAAAGCGACGGCGGACCGTGCCCCTAGGGTCATCCAACCTCTGATCTCTGACCTCTTTCTTTTACGCCGCCATGTTTTCTCCCACAATATGTCCGTCAAAGAGGTGAATCAGTCTTTGACTATATTCCGCGTATGCCGGGGAATGAGTTACCATGATTATGCTTGTACCATTTTCATGGAGGGCAGCAAGGAGCCCCATAACTTCCTCTCCATTGCTTGAATCAAGGTTCCCCGTGGGCTCATCAGCCAGAATAAGTTTGGGTTTTCCAACGATCGCCCTTGCAACCGCGACCCTCTGCTGCTGACCTCCGGAGAGCTGCTGGGGAAAATGGCTTTTCCTGTGGGCCATCTTCATCTGTTCCATGGCTTCCAGGACCTTTTCGCTTCTTTCTTTTCCCGGTGTTTTCTGGTAAAGGAGGGGGAGTTCAATATTCTCATAGACTGTCAACTCATCAATAAGATTGAAACTCTGAAAAACGAATCCAATATTGCCTTTCCGCAGGTTAGCCCGCTGTCTTTCTGATCGTCCCGATACATCCTCGCCCAGAAAAAGATATTCTCCTTCACTGGGATTATCCAGGAGGCCAAGGATGTTCAGCAACGTGGATTTGCCGCAACCTGACGGTCCCATAATGGCAACAAACTCACCTTCCCCGACATTCAGGTTCACATTGTCCAGGGCCGTTGTCTCGACCTCTTCTGTCCTGTAGATTTTTTTCAAATTGCTGGTTTCGATCATTCCTGCCCCCTTCTAAAATGAAATTGATAATAATTATCTTAATAACTTTTCCTTTAATCGGAATTGTCTGTTGTTTGAGGAGTCCCTCAAATTAAATATGAGAAAGGCTCTGCCCTCTGCTCCGGGAGGGAGGAGACTTAAAACAGAGGGCATCGCCGTGTGCATTGTTGTTTTGTTCTGAAAATAATTTTTCATATCATTAATTATTTAAAGCAATGCCTGTGCCAAATGTTATGGAAAACTCTAAGCCCTTGAACGACAAGGGATTGCGGGCGATATTAAAAAATTTTGTATTAACAGGATGTTCCTCAGCGGACACAAGGTGTCCATTAATGAACAGTTGTTTTGATTTGCACTAATTTACAAATCTCAGAACAATTACAAAAGTGATCAATGTAGAAGAAAGCCCCGGAACCGCGTCCATCATGTTAAAAATATTTTTCGCGACTATATTTAATGCCTTTTTTATTTTTTCCATTGTCTTTCCTCCTTTTCTTAAGTTTTACTTTTTTAAATGCCAGAAGTGTGCCAGTTGATATTGATATCTCGGAATCCCTTGGTGGTAAAGGTTATGAGGCGTTATGCAATATATGCAGCAGAGTATTAATAAATTTTCAAACTGTTCTTTTACGGACAATAAGTGTACATAAGCGAACAGGTTGAGCAACCAAATAATCTGGTCCAATAAACATATAGTTTTTAAAAGACAGGAGTTCCCGGCAGATAAATGTTTTCATTTTTATGAAAAGAAGTATGCGTCGTGGACTTATAGAAAGGGTTCACGGTACTAAAATTGCACTATTATTTACATTCAGATCTCTCATTTATACTATAACCGGACGGGCAGCCGCCGTCGCTAAAGCTATGGCGTGCCAGGCAGGGGACCCGCACCTACGATATAATGTATGCCTCTATTAAAACGTGTTCATGTTTTTCCGAACAGGTATTATTGTTGGATTTGGAGTGGCAGGCCCGTGCTTGGCCCGACTTGTTAAACCAACAGGTTAATTTATTCAATATTTTATATTGATAAGAATAAAGTAGAAATGTATATCATTTGGAGTAAACATCCGATTTGCTGCAAGAAGTCATGCCGGATAAAAAAACAATAAACGAGGCATTTGATGTCAGATAAAATTGGAAAGGTGCTTATTGTAGATGATGATGAGGATATTTTAAAGTCTGCCCGACTGTGCCTGAAAAAACATGTGGAATCCATCCATACTGAAAGAGACCCTGAAAAGATTCCTTCCCTTTTAAGCAATCTATCATATGATGTAATACTGCTGGACATGAATTTTACCAGGGATGTTACCAGCGGCCAGGAAGGACTGCTCTGGCTTTCAAGGATAATGGATATCGATCCAACAGCGGTTGTTATTATGATAACAGCCTATGGCGGTGTAGACCTTGCGGTGAACGCGGTTAAGCAGGGTGCGTTTGATTTTGTCCTCAAACCATGGCAGAATGAAAAACTGGTTGCGACAGTTTCTGCTGCATGCAGCCTTCATAAAACACGTCTTGAAGTTGCCAGCCTCAGGTACAGGCAGGAACAGCTTAGCGCGGATATGAACCAGCCTTTTAATGAGTTTATCGGCTCTTCTCCTGCAATGGAAAAGGTATATGACACTATTCTAAAAGTAGCTCAGACAGAGGCGAATGTTCTTATACTCGGAGAAAACGGCACCGGAAAAGAGCTTGTGGCACGGGCACTGCACAGTAATTCATCCAGAAGTAATGAAGTGTTTATTAGTGTTGATATGGGTGCCATAAGTGAATCTCTTTTTGAAAGTGAGTTATTCGGTCATGTAAAGGGCGCTTTTACAGATGCCAGGTCAGACAGGGCAGGCCGCTTTGAGGTTGCATCAGGCGGCACTCTTTTTCTCGATGAAATAGGCAACCTCTCTATACCGATGCAGTCCAAACTACTCAGGACTATTGAAGCTAAACAGGTTGTAAGGCTGGGGTCTAACAAGAATATCCCTGTCGATATAAGACTGATATGCGCCACGAACATGAATATCATGGAAATGGTAAGCAATAACAGTTTCAGGCAGGACCTGCTTTACAGAATAAATACAGTGGAAATTCATCTGCCTCCTTTAAGGGAAAGAGGTGATGATCTCCAGCTATTATCAGAGCACTTTCTCAAGATTTATTGTAAAAAATATAATAAGCCTGAAAAGAAGATCAGTGCTACTACAATGCATAAACTAATATCATACCATTGGCCGGGGAATGTGAGGGAGTTACAGCATTGTATGGAAAGAGCCGTTATTCTCAGTGAGTCCAAAATTCTTCAGCCGGAAGATTTCTTTTTAACTGCAATGCCTGCAGGTAGTGACGCGGTTATTTTTGACAATTATAATCTTGAAATAGTTGAAAAAATTGTAATACACAAGGCAATTGACAAATATAAAGGGAATATCAGTCAGGCAGCCAGGGAACTCGGTTTAACAAGGGCCTCTCTTTACCGACGCCTGGAAAAACATGGACTCTAATATTTAGAGTAGGAGCTGGAAGGGAGTTTGCCGCCAAATGTTTTCATGCAACTTTAATACTCGAATCATTATTAGAGTCATGCTTCTCTCAGCCACATGGATACTATTTGCTTTTCTTATTTTTAAAACAAGACCCGTAATTATACCCATAGCCATAGCCATTCTTGGCATTTACCAGGTCTTTTCCCTTATTCATTTTACCCAAAAAACAAATAGAGACCTCAGCAGGTTTCTTCTTTCAATACGATATGATGACACTTCCCAGGGTTTCACGAGCGAGGGATTGGGAAAACCCTTCAGGGAATTGAAGGAGGCTTTCAGGGAAGTGATGCATAAACTCCAGGAGATACGTTCTGAAAGAGAGGTCCATACCAGATATCTGAATACAATAATCCAACATGTCGGTATTGGGCTGATTGTTTACAATCCTGACGGAACCGTTAATCTCATAAACAACGCGGCAAAGAAAACTCTTAAAATCAAAGCTCTTAAAAACATAAATGAAATAAAATCAAAATATCCAAACCTTGTGAATACCCTTCTTAGCCTAAAACAAAACGAAAAGAAGCTTATAAAACTCCGGAGAGAAGCTGAAACAGGGCACTTTTCCATTTTCAGCCACCCATTTATTTTAAAGGGTGAGAAAAATATTCTCGTTTCCATTCAAAATATCCAGGAAGAACTCGAGGAAAAAGAGATGGAGGCATGGCAGAATCTGATAAGGGTATTGACCCATGAAATCATGAATTCGATTACACCTATCTCATCAATGTCATCCTCGCTTGTGGATATATTTAATCAGGGTGATAAGAAGGGAATTGTTTCGGGCGGTGATATTTCTCCTGATGAAATGGAAGATATTGTTGGAGCCCTGCAGACCATTCACAAGAGAAGTCTTGGGCTTATGAACTTTGTAGACAATTACAGGAGCATGACTTTGATCCTTGAACCAAAATTTAAAATAATATCTTTATCGGAATTTTTTCAAAGGCTTGAAAGACTTATGAATGATAAACTCCATGACAATTCGATAACGCTCGAATGGTCAGTGAAACCTGAATCTCTTGAATTGACGGCTGATCCTGATCTCATGGAGCAGGTAATGATCAACTTGATCCTTAACGCCATTGATGCTGTCACGGGAAGAGAGCATCCTCAAATCGGATTGTCGGCATCATTGGGCTCTGAAGGAGTGATAATTATAAAGGTTAAAGACAATGGCAAAGGTATCGTCGAAGAGGCCCTTGAGAAAATATTTATTCCTTTCTTCACTACAAAAGAAAAGGGCTCAGGAATCGGATTAAGCCTTTCACGCAGGATTGTCAGGCTTCATAAAGGGACCATAAGAGTTCAATCAGTAGTTGATGAGGGAAGTACTTTTACACTCAGGTTCGTCTGAACCTTTTATCTTTTCACATCAAATTTAAAATCCATTAGTAAAAAGAATAAATCTACATATTGGGCAGGCCGCATATTTTAAAGGTAAAACTGAATAAATTCTGTTATAGTAATAAGCCAGATTAACACAATATATCCGGAGGAATATTATAATGACTGATAATAAACCTGATACGGGTTCAAAGGAATTCTCTCCAAATAAAACCATTATAACGGCAGTGGTTGTAGTGGTATTTTTTATTTTTTGTATGATAGTGATGGTAAAAAATTCGGTCAAACCTGATCCTGTTGATTTATCTGAAGTTACCGGGAATGAAAAAGGGCTCTATTTTGTGAAGGCCAACCAGGAACTTATTAAACAGATGAAGGACAACTGGATACCCAATGATATGTTCTGGCCAACCGTTTTTCTGGATAACATGCCTAATTTTCAACTGGGTCAACTCGAGGTGGCTAGGTATAATACAAGGGTCTTAAGGGATAACCTCACACGTATGAGAACAACAGACAAACTCGATCCCTTCGCGGAAACGGCATTTACATCCCTGTCGAATGATCCCTATAAGTGGTGGTTCCCATCTGCTGAAAGCAAATGGCAGAAAGGTTATGAGAACCTTGATAAATTTCATGAAAACCTTGTTTCGGGAAAAACCACCTTCTATCCCAGAGCGGATAATTTAATACAGCTGCTTGACCAGTATATTTCACTTATGGGGGGTGTAAATACAAAACTTATCGCAGCGGCGGGAGACACGGGTAAGGTAGAAATAAAGGGAAAGGAGATATTAACCCCTGTTGATTCAGGTGAAAAAGAGATTGAAATTCCATGGCATGAAATAGATGATAATTTTTATTATGCCCAGGGTGTTGCCTATGCGCTTCATTTATCCTTCAAGGCTATAAGAAAGGACTTCTATGCAGTGCTGCAGGACAAGAACTCTGTTAATTTAGTTGATAAGATTATAGATACTCTGAGTAGATGCTATTTTGAACCTTTAATAGTATTTAACGGGGATCCCGACAGTATTTTTGCCAATCATTCATTAAATCTGTCAGGTGTATTCAATGATGCCAGGCAGAAAATAAATTCCCTTACTTCCGCGCTGGATCAGGGATAGTATACGTATAGGGCACGGTGCGCCGTGCCCCTACAGGCATCATGTCCCTTGAACTCGGAATTTATTCTTCCAGCAAAGCTATAGTTTCAGCAATCTCCTGCCTTGAAACATGTTTTCTAAGATCTTCCATTTTTTTCATAACATCCGCGAAGCGCAGACCCTCGGCGGCACTGATCCATTCGAGCTGAAGCCTTTCGGGACGAATGCCCTGTTTTTCCATCTTTTCTCTGACCTTTACAATACGCTTTTCGGTCCAGTGGTTGGCATCGATGTAGTGACAGTCACCTATATGGCAGCCGCTGACAAGGATAACAGGTGCTCCCTTTTTGAATCCGTGCCAGATAAAACTGTCGTCAACTCTTCCTGAACACATTGTTCTAATCAGCCTGGCGTTAGGCGGGTACTGAAGGCGTGAAACTCCGGCGTAATCGGCTCCGGCATAGGAACACCAGTTACAGGCGAATGTAAGGATTTTTTCTTCAGCTTTTTCCTCCAGCATGGCATCTATCTGGCTGACAATCTGGTTGTCAGTAAAATGATGCATTGTTATTGCGTCAAAAGGACATTCCGCAGCGCATGTTCCACATCCGCTGCAGGCGGCTGAAGCCACATGGGCTGGAAGTTTCTTCTTTTTATCAACTGTAATGGCATTATAGGGACAAACGTCAGCGCATATGCCGCATGATTTGCACAAGTCAGGGTCAACTTCTGAAGTGATTGCCTCAGCAGTTATTTCACTCTTCTGCATGAGACGGAGAGCACGAACTGCCGCGGCAGAGGCCTGTGTGACACTCTCCTTAATATCCTTGGGTCCTTCCGCGCAGCCCGCATAAAAAACACCTCTTGTGGCAGCATCAACCGGCTGAAGTTTCGGATGAGCTTCAAGATAGAACCCATCAGCCGTCAACTGAAGACCAAGCATTTCCTGGAGTCTTTGTGTCCCAGGCGCAGGTTCCATGCCAACTGCCAGAACAAGCATATCAAGGTCATAATATTCAAGTGCCCCTGAAGCAGTGTTTTCCACGGCCACTTTGAGGCTGCCGTCAGGGAGTTCCTCAACATTTCCCGGAAGACCACGGACATAATGTGTTCCGGAGCGGCGGCTTCTTGTATAAAGGTCTTCAAACCCTTTTCCAAATGCCCTGATATCAATATAAAAGACCTTAACATCTATGTCGGGATAATGCTCCTTTATTACAAGGGTGCTCTTTATCGTGTTCATACAGCAGGTATTTGAGCAGTATGGTTTCCCCCGGTTTACAGAGCGTGATCCTACACATTGAATAAAACCTATGGATTTTGGCTTCTTCAGATTTGAAGGTCTCAGTAACTGACCCTGGGTCGGGCCTCCTGCGTTTACAAGCCGCTCAAATTCAAGGCTGGTAAGTACATTTTCAAAACGGGTATAACCATATTCATCTAACACCCTTGGATCATGGGGTTCAAGGCCCGTTGCTACAATAATTGTTCCAACATGTTCCGTTATTGTTTCATCGGACATATGAAAATCAATGCACTTTTTTTCACAGGCTTCGTAGCACTTGTTACAAACAGTGGGATTGTTTCCCAGGCATTCGCCGGGATTCAGCACATAGGCAGAAGGAACAGCCTGAGGAAAGGGTGAATAAATAGCCCTCCTGGAAGACAGACCAATGTTAAATTCATCCGGTCTTGTAACAGGACAAACTTTGGCACAGTCTCCACAGGCAGTGCATTCTTTTTCATCCACATACCGGGCCTTTTTTACTATTTTTACATCAAAGTTACCAACATATCCTTTTACATTCGCAACCTCGCTTAAGGTGTGTATCTTTATATTAGGATGCCGACCGGCATCTGTCATTTTAGGGCCGAGTATTCAGATGGAGCAGTCCATAGTGGGAAAGGTTTTATCCAGCTGGGCCATGACCCCCCCGATGGATGCCCGTTTTTCCACAAGGACAACCTCTATCCCGTTATCCGCAAGATCGAGTGCAGTCTGAATTCCCGCTACACCGCCTCCAATGACCATAGCACGCTGGGTCATGGGCAGCTTGTCTTCTATAAGAGGTGTGTTTTTACTGACACGTGTAACAGCCATTTTCACCAGATCGTATGCCTTGTAAGTCGCGGCCTCTTTTTCATGCATATGTACCCAGCTGCATTGTTCCCTGAGATTGGCCATTTCAAGAAGGTAAGGATTTAAACCCGCGTCTTCAAGCATCTGGCGAAAGGTAGGCTCATGGAGCCTGGGTGAACAGGACGCAACAACAATACGGTTAAGATCGTGTTCGGCAATGTCCTCCCTGATTGTCCTCTGTCCCGGTTCGCTGCAGGCATAACCGATACCCTTTGAGACACTGACATTTGGAAGAGCTGCAGCCTTCTCTGCTATTCCGTCGCAGTCAACACTCTGTGCGATATTCAACCCGCAATGACAGACATATACTCCAACGCGAAGCTCTTCCGGAGGACTCTCCGATACTGCTTTTATGATTGCTGTTTTTTTTGATATACTCATTATCATATCCTGTTAGCTTGAATTTTTACTATTCCCAGTAAATGGACCTGGCAATTGCGCTTGTCAGGTCCATCATATCCATTTTTAACTCAGTTCCTCGCAATGCATCTTCCATGGCACACCTGAGATGAATCTGGCATTTGGGACACGCGGTTAGCAGGAGGTCGCTACCCGTATTCCTGGCCTGTTTTAATCTCTGGACCTGCATGGCCTTGCTAAACCCGTCACAACCTGTCCAGGCACTATTGCCACAGCAATCCGACATCGTAGTAAGGGCAGCATCATCGGAGTTATTGAGTTTTAAGTGATTAATCAACTTTCTGGGCAAATCTGACTCGTTATTAAAACGGCTTTGCCTGCATGCATCCTGAAATGCAACTTTTGATTTCATGGGTTTAAAATTAACCGCACCTTTTTGAATCTCCCTCTCAAGGAAAGCGTGGATGTGTGTTATTTTCACGGGCAGTTCTATACCATGTTGTTTATAATCATTGAGCAATGAGTTGTAACATTCCGGGCAGGCTGTGATTATTTCTTCGGCCCCGCTATCCTTGATTGCCCGTGCATTCAGTCTTGCCAGTTTCATGAAATTATCACGATCACCTGACCACAACAGGTCGTGGCCGCAACAGCGCTCATTTTCCAGAATGTTAGGTTCAATATCAAAGAAATTAAGAAGCTTTAAGCTGTCCTGGAGGATATTAAATGTGTTTACCTTGAGAAATTCACCGAAAAAAATATCAAAGTAGGCGGCGCACCCTCCGAAAAAGAGAACAGGGCTGTCCTTGCTTGTTTTGATGTTATTCGGAAGGTCAATCCATTTGCAAGGTTCCAGGTCTTCGGAAGTCATCGACCGCATCATACTTTGAAAGAATCCGCCATGTGACGGTTCTTTTGTCATACTGCGCCTGT
>JBHPCX010000071.1:0-18381 GCA_042573485.1 Thermodesulfobacteriota bacterium
TCCGCGCCGTCTATTTTTATCAATGCAAGATCTGTTTCTGGATCCCGTCCAATAATCTTTGCTTTGAACTCCTCTTCATTTTCCAGTGTGATATTTATTATATCGGCCCTCTCTACAATATGATTGTTGGTCAATATATATCCGTCTTTATCGATTATAAAACCTGTCCCCAGTCCTCTTTGGGGCGGAAGGTCGCGGGGAAGACGATCTCCGAAAAATCTCTGGAAAAATTCATTAAAAGGATCGTTTTGATTTTGTCCAAAGGGGAAATCTCTTGTACGGACCTTTGTTTTGATGCTTATATATACGACCGAGGGACTCGCCTCTTTGACAAGATTCGAAAAAGTAGATGGTGGCAGTTTTTCTGTCTGGTCAGCTGTTACGACAGGCGCCGCATACAAAATAAATATTAGTGTGATCAGCAATAATACTGATATTTTTACCCTACGAGTTCCCATCGCCGAGTTAATATATAATTTAGTCATTTTTTTACTCCTTTTTCATTAGCTTAATTTAAATATTTATTCATATTAGACAATCGGTCTTTTAAAAGGTTCCTTATAAATATAAATCCTAAAAAGATTCTGTAAACTTAAATATATAAAATAGTTTTTGTCCTGTTTTATACTATATTATTATTCCTGGAGATTCAGCCGCATCTTCAGAAAAACAGAATCAGGAGGATTATCAGTAAGTGAAGGTGCCGGCGGTTTGAAATTGCCGAATTTCTTTATCTCCTTCATGAAGGCTTCATAATTACCTGAAGGTATTTTTACAGTAATAATATCCGGCAGCGCTGAATCAAGCTGATAATCTCGTGATAATACATCTCCCTCCATCAGGAGGATAAGTTCATTTATGTCCGAAATGGTTTTTTCCCTGCGCAGAAAGGGGAAATTATCATCAATTTCTGTGAAAAAGTCTGTAATATCATTACCTCTTAAATGTGATTCAGTACCAACAGTAAAAACATTATCAGTAGAAACATGTTTCCTATGCATATAAAAGTCAAGATCGACAGGGTCTGTACCGCTAACCGTCCGGTCGATAGTATTATTGAACGCTGTTTGCGTTCGATCCGGTCCCGGGATCATGTTGTTGTTATTTTTATCAGACTGAAGGTTTGTGAATATTAAAATAATAAGAACCGCTGTAGTCGCGAGCGTAACGAATTCCATGGGTATTTTAAAGCCGGAGAAAATATTGAGGGTATCTTTGAACCATAATCTTTTATCTACGGCCTGGTTGACAGAATTTAAAAAACCATCAGGAGCCTTGATTCTCTCAAGGTCCGCTAGTTCTTCGACCATTGATTTCATTGAGAAGTATATATTTCCGCATTTTTTACATGCAAGCAGATGCTCTTTTACAGTTCTATTGAGATCATTGATAAGTGTTCTGTCCAGATATTCGGAAAGAACTGCCTGTATTTTTTCACAATCCATTTCAATCAATCCCCTTTAGTATTGTTCTAAGATCATTCCTGGCCCTGGAAAGTCTGGATTTTACCGTACCGAGTTTATGCCCTGTAATTTCAGATATTTCTTCATAGGAGAAGCCTTCAATATCTCTAAGGATAATTACAGCCCTGTGATCAGAGGTTAAATCTTTTATGGCATTCTGTACCTGTTTTATTCTTTCCTTCTTCACGATAATCTGATCCGGGTTTTCATCCATACCCGAAGCATATGGTGCACTTGTAAATTTAGAATCTTTTTCATCATCCAGGGTTATATTTTTTTTCGAGCGCCTGTAATCGAGTGATTTAACCCTGTTTTTACATGTGTTTACAGTAATCCTGTAAATCCATGTATAGAAAGAAGATTCAGAACGAAACCGCTTCAAAGCTTTATAAACTTTAATAAATACTTCCTGTGCGGTATCTTCCGCTTCATTCCTGTCACCCAGAAACCGGAAGCATAAATTGAAGATCCTGTCCTGATATTTAATCACCAACCTCTCGAAGGCTATTTGATTTCCTTCCTTGAAAGATCTGACAAGATCAGAATCATTTATGCTGTTGACAGCGCTCGTTGTTTTCTCTCTATTCATCTGGATTAGACAATGATATCACAAAAAGGTTCCATAGAAAGTAGAGACGGGTGTTAAGCCCGTCTCTACAGTAAAATTTGGTGCAAAATTAAGGTTATACCCTGTATTTGTTGATTTCGTCTCTCAACTGAATAGCAGCCCTTCGGGCAGCGTCCGTGAAATTCTTTCCGCTCCCTGCGTATATTATTCCACGTGATGAATTTATAACCATACCCGTTTTGTCTGATGTGATTCCGTTTTTAACAGCTTTTTTAACATCCCCTCCCTGAGCCCCGATTCCCGGCACCAGGAATGGAATGTCTCCGGTAATACGACGAATATCTTTTAATTCTTCAGGGTATGTGGCACCCATGACCAGCATTATATTCCCATTATAATTCCATTCTTCGGCTGCGCGTTTTGCGATAATTCTATATAATTTTTCACCATTCGACTCGATGTCCTGGATATCTTTTGCCCCTGGATTTGATGTCCTGCAAAGCAGAATTATTCCTTTCTCTTTTTTATCCAGAAAAGGACGCAGGGTGTCTCCGCCAAGGTATGGATTTATTGTAACAGCATCAGCTTTATAACGGTCAAAGGCCTCTAATGAATACATTTCTGCTGTTGAGCCGATGTCCCCTCTCTTGGCGTCCAGAATGACCGGTATATCAGGATAACTGTCGTGGATATATTTTATAGTCATTTCCAGTTCATCTTCCGCTCTAAAGGCGGAAAAATAAGCTATTTGGGGTTTATAAGCACAAACCAGGTCATGTGTGGCGTCCACTATTAAACGGGTAAATTCCAGTATGGGATGATCACTTTCCTTTAAATGTTCCGGTATTTTGTTAATATCCGGATCAAGTCCCACACACAGGAGGGAGTTTTTGGATGACCAGCATTCTTTAATTTTATCTATAAAACTCATATGCCACTCCGTAATTGTTTTATTATGTCTTATAATCTATAATGGTGTCTTAACCGCTTTTATGAGAAACTCCGGTATTCTTACCGGTTTTCTATCCGGGCTGACACACGCGTGAACCGTATACCCGGAAACCAGCAGCCCGTTGTCTTCAGAATATATTTCATAATCAAAACGCAGCCGCACTCCCTTAATTTTAGTGATTGCTGCCTTTACTGTTAAAAGGGCGTCATAGCCGACATTTGAGTGATACTTTGCACCGGTTTCAACTATAGCCAGCGTGGTACCTTTGCTTTCAAGTTCGGAGTAGGGGTATCCCAGGGCCCTCATATACTCAGCCCGTCCAACTTCAAAATATGTTAGATAATTCCCGTAATATACTACACCCATCCGGTCAGTGTCCTTATACCTTACACGAATCTTTGTAGTATTCCATCCATTTTTAATCATTTTTTTAATTCCTTTCATTTTCATCCAAAACTGAGGTTTTAGATTTTCACCCTCAGTAGCAGGCTGCTGCGGAACAAGGGTTGGGAGAAGAACCTTATTTATTAACAGGCATCATGGGGTTTTTCAGGTAACGTTTTGCCAGATCGATATAAAGCTGCTTGCCCCGGCTCCAGAGTTCTTCGTCCTTTTTACTGATTTCGCGGACTACCTTCGCCGGGTTACCGGCAGCTACAATCCCGGCGGGGATTACCTGGTTTTGCTTCACTACGGCTCCCTCAGCGATTATGCTTCTTTCCATGATTTCAGACCTGATGCTTAATATTGCTCCGATGCCGATCACCGCCAGGTCGCCGATTTTTTTTGAGTGTATTATCGCTCCATGACCAAGGGTTACTTTTTGCCCGATGCTACTCAATTCGTCAGGGGGGGCATGTATAATCACACCTTCTTCAACCGCTGTGCCGTCTCCTATCTCTATTCTGCAATAATCACCCCTGAGTATTGCTCCATGACCGATGTAGCAGTTGTTCCCTATTTGTACATCTCCTATAACATTCGCCAGTTCACTTATATAGGTATTTATACCTGCTTCGGGCCTTTTTCCCTCAAATTCATAAATCATTTCTTTTCTCTTTCAAGACAAAAAAATACACTCTGAAAAATTCAGGTTATATAAAAAAACATCACCTCCGCCAAGTTACTTCATAAAGTATATCGATAATTATGCACTATTCCTCCGGGAGTGAGATCCTGAAAAGATTTGGCCAGTACTTACCGGTAATAAGCAGATCATTGTTTTCAGGGTCATATGCTATCCCGTTGGCAGGACTGCCTTGATCGAAATTAAAATAATCTCCCAGTACTTCCTTAAGCCCTATGGATTCCATCACTTCTCCGGTTTCCGGAGATATTACAAGGATCAGGTCAGTCAGAAAAACGTTGGCGTATATCCTGCCATTTATAAATTCCAGCTCATTTATTTTTGATATCTTTTTTCTGTTCCTGTGAACAATAACCTTTTTTATTTCCTTGAAGGTCACCGGATCAAGGAAGTGGAGCGTGGGAGTCCCGTCACTCATTATTAAATATTTACCGTTATGTGTAAGCCCCCAGCCTTCACTGCTGTAGTGGAATTTTTCAAGTAACCGGAAGTCTTTTAAGCTATAGACATATCCGGTTTTTAATTTATATGTCAGCTGGATGATACGGTCACCGAAAATAGTTATTCCCTCTCCAAAAATGGGTGGATCCAGGCTTATATATTTCAAGAGATCTCCGGTTTTTATATTGATTTTGCGCAGGCTTGAAGGTCCGTTAAGACATGGTCCTGTTCCTTCATATAAATCGCCCTTATGATAGATCAGTCCCTCTGTCTGGGCGTTACTGTCATGGGGGTAAACATTGATTACTTTGTATTTCTTTATTTTAGAGAACCCAAAAGAATAAGTATATAAACTTATCGAAAGGATAAAAATGAGTATTATTAAAAAAAGAGTATGTTGTCCTCGTGAATTTGCCATATTATTTCTTTAGAGTAAAAAGACACTTTTACTGCCTGCTTATTCCCCGTTTATTTTCAGGACTTAATATTTTCCAAGTATTTTCATTATCCATTTATGAATGGAATGATAGGATGGGCCGGGTGTCACATACATGACAGCGCATGTACCGGTTCTGAGATTAATATTATTATCTTTTGCAAGCTCTACCGCCTCCCTTGTATCACACCCCATGTGGATCCATACATCCTTTATTCCTGCTGATACTATTTCTTTTATCCAGTTTTCAGCCTCCTTTTTCGGAACCTCGATAATTACGCCTTCAACTTTTTCAGGTAAATCGTCGAGGGTTTTGTATGTCTTGTCTCCGTCTACGGCCAAAGCTGATGGGTCAACAGGATAAACTGTCTTTGAGAGGTTTTTTAAGCCTCTGTAAGATAAAACCGGGAATTTCATTTTTGAAGAGTTGCCTACAACAGCAAATTTGTCGGCATCAAAAAAATTTTCATAATTAGAAGACATTTACTATTCTCCCTCGCTCCTTAGTTTATTTGATTCAAATTCACTGCATATTTCGTCATTTAACTTTTTGATAAGTTCGTCTCTGTTATCCTCAGAATATACCGAAGTATCAATCGGGGGTAAAATGGAAAGCTGTACATTTCCCGGTGTTATTTTCAGTGAATCCTTTTGCATAATCGACCATGTTCCGTTGATAACTAACGGTACAATAGGTACTCCTGCATCCAGGGCGAGATAAAATCCGCCCTTTTTAAACTTTCCTATTTTCCCGTCCGGGCTGCGCGTTCCTTCGGGAAATATCATTACACATACTCCGTTTCTTATTTTTTCGGCGGCGACACCGATACTTTTTATGGCTGATGTTCTATTATGCCTGTCTATACTGACATATCCAGCGCCACGCATTGCTCTTGCGAACAAAGGAATTTTAAAGAGTTCCGCTTTAGCAATCCATCTGAACTGGGCCGGGAGTTCAGCGAATAGAACGAGTATATCAAAATTACTTTGATGATTGCACATGAATACACATGGGCCTGAAAAATCAAGATTTGACAATCCTTTTACATTAACCTTTATCCCTGATGCCCAGAGAATGGATTTACCCCAGAATCTTCCGATAATATGAGGGGCATTACCCGTACGGGAGAATAGAGATGTGAATATCGCGCATATACACATTACGAGTGTGTCCAGAATAATCCAGGCGATTATTAATAATGATTTAATCATGTTAATCCAATTGATACAGTTTTAATCCAACAGAGGCGTACCGGCAAGCCTGAGGCTTATAAATGCGCCAGAGGCACACAAGATTTAATTTTTACCGCTTATGGCTATGAAGTTTGCTGAGAATAGGCAATATTAGCAAAAAAAGAGGAAAGGGTCAAAACGACAGATGTTTTAAATAGAATTTCTGTTTTTCCCTAGCGATACAAGAATAATAAACCAGATAATTCCTATGGACGCGCTTACAGAAAATACTCCCCTTATTCCGAGATAAATCAAAGCAGGCGCGAGTAATATTGGTGACAGGAACTGTCCCATATATCCGAAAATGCCCTGGTATGAACTGAAACGGCCTCTGAATGATACTGGAACCACATCGCCGATCCATGCCATGACCGTCGGCATTATGAGCCCCTGGCCGGCACCCAGGAAAAATACCGAGGCCATTATTGCCAACTGTGACCTGGCTTTTGAGATTGTAAAAAAGACAATTGTCCATATGATTACGCCGGCTTTTGAAATCGTTCTGTAGGAAAATCTGCCTCTTATATTGCCATAAATAAATGATATTAGAGCGGCTCCTAAAGCCATTGTGGTTATAAAAGAACTTATTTTTAATGAGCTTGACACATTAAATAATTCAAGCAGTTGAGGTATATATACAACGACCGCATAAAGTTGAAAGTTTGAAAAAAACATCAGGCCAAAAATAATATAAATAACAGGGTTAGCTTTTAAAATACTGAAAATTGAGATATTTTCCTGTGGATTAAAGGCCTTTCTACCCTGGGAAACCGGTTCCTGTATTGATGTGTAAGCGGCAATACCTATCGGAATGGAAATAAGATATATAGCAAAGGGCAGATGCCATGATATGTCCCCCAGGAAGCCCCCGAGGGGCGGCCAGATTATTCCGCCCAGGCTTTGAAAACTGCCCCGCCAGCCCATAATCCTGTCTCTTTTTTTACTGTCATATGCATTTAAAATAATCACATTGATGCAGGTAAAAATACTGGCCAGCGCGATACCCATGATAGCCCTGCTTGTAAGAAGGACCCAGTAGGAAGTAATAAAAAGCCCTGATCCCCCTGCTAAACCGAAAAGAAATAATCCGGAGATATACGGGGCTCTCACCCCTTTTTTATCAATCAAACTTCCCATATAGAGACTGGACAGAGCAACAAACAGTCCATGGGTTGTTATTATTGGACCTGCGTGTACCGCGTCTATCCCCAGACCGTCCCTGATAAGGTTCTGAACAGGCGTTAAAATCGCCCCTGCCATAACCGTGAGTGTGGCGGAAGATAAAAGTACGGGGAGAATTAGTTTGTTTTTATTGTTCACTTACTTTTACTGCCTTAGAAGTCCCATTTTATCCAGCTCCAGGGCAATATCCTCCATATCCAGCTCCTTAAGTT
Source organism: Thermodesulfobacteriota bacterium (assembly GCA_042573485.1). Lineage (GTDB taxonomy): Bacteria > Desulfobacterota > DSM-4660 > Desulfatiglandales > HGW-15 > JAAZBV01. The sequence continues at coordinate 7,575 of JBHPCX010000071.1, forward strand.
TTTCAAATGTCTGAAAACCGGTTTCTACATCCCATCCCCGCAGGGAGTAGTATTCATCTTTTAATCTTTCAAAATCTTCTTTATCTAAAACAGCACCTTTTCTGGATATCTGTTCTTTGTCTTTACCGGGAGCAATACAATCGGGATTCTTAAACATACTTTCAAGCGGTTCGGTATGATAAAAGTCCATTATTGTGTCGTCTTTTCTTCCTCCGCGATCCTGTCTTACCATAATAGCTCTCTGGAGGTTGAATACCCTCTCTCCGATCCTGCTGAAGGTATCTTCATCAATATTCTTTCCGGTAATGGCGGAAAGAATTTGACTTTCAATCGTGGAAAAGCCTATACCCTCTATCTCGTATTTCGCCGGGTAGACAGGCCATGCCAGGTCGCAGATAACAAGGCTCTCCTTCATATACCCATAGTCCTGTATTCTTTTTGCGGCCAGGGCTTTCCCTTCACAGGTGCTGAAGTCTCCGGCTTCAACACTGCCCCAGAATTCTTTTGCGATTCTTTCAAATTTATCCGGCGATATAAAGGCATCATCAAAACCATCAATATAGTTCTGCCATCGTGCGATTACAAGCGAGGTGGCATGAAGTAATTGAATAGGTCTTCTTGGTTCAAAGGGATATATAAGAGAATTAACCAGCATGTATCTTGGATCATAATCCCTGGTTTCATTTGCCCTTGTACCGATGAATGAGCTTATAAAACGTTCCGAGCCCCTTCCAATAACTCTCGCGGCATTTATGGTCCCATCTGCCAGTATATTACCAAAGTCTTTTCTGTAGCAGATTTTATCAAGCAGTTTCTCGATAAATTCAATGCTGCCGATCTTTGAAAGGGGAAGGCCGGTTTCTTCTTCAGTGAGTATGCCGGCATTATAACAACTAGAAAGCCAGTCAAAAAGCGGCATCAGCACTGCGGTATCCAGTCCGTACTGGTCACATAGCCTGTTTGCCGACCTGTTTATTTCGAGACCTTTTTCCAGCCCGTTGTGTTTGATGGCGTGCTCAATATATACGGCCGATGCCTGGCAAAAATGTTTATATTTTCTTCCTGATTCATCGGGTAATTCCTGCCTGTCACAGCCGCTTATACATCCATAGCAGGCTTTGAGCCTTTTTTTGTCAAGCTCAACATGCCCATAGTTCTCATAGTTTTCTGTCCTCAATTTATAAACCGTATCCGCCAGTTCCCTGAGCTTTTCCGGATCATAGGCCTTTGGTTTTTTTCTTTTATCGATCTGTATCACTACAGCCTTCAGGTTTTTTGATCCCATGACACTTCCGAATCCGCCTGACCCGGTTGCATTGTCAGCGGCTAATACAATGGCGAAGGATACAAGGTTTTCTCCTGCCGGCCCTATGCACATTACACGGGCATCTCCGCCAAGTGTGTTTTTAAAATAATCCTCTGTTTCATTAGTGGTCTTGCCCCGGAGATGTGCCGCATCCTTTATCTCTACGCGGTCATCCTTTATTAATATCCATGAAGGTTTATTGCTTTTCCCTTTAATGACAATACCGTCAAACCCCGCGTACTTGAGCCATGTTCCCCAGCTGCCCCCGAAGTTTGCATATGAAAATGATTCCGGTTCAATGCCTGCAGATTTTCCGCACATCTGCCACCGGCATCCCGCAAACCTTGTAAAACCGGCCATTGGTCCTGTTGTGCAGATAATGCAGTTTTCCGGGTCATGGGCCTTTGTTTCAGGGGAGGTTTCATCCCAGTAGAGTTTAGCCCCGATTCCTCTGCCCCCGAGAAAACGGTCGGAATATTCAGCCGAGCTCAGCTTTTTAACTGACCTGTCGGTTAAATCTACTTTTAATATTTCACCGGCATATCCATAGTTATTCATTTAAGAGTCCTTTCTGGTTTATTATTTTTACCAGCCACTCTGCTATGTGAACCGATATTCCAGTTTCTAGCCCGTTTAACAAATTCCATTACTTCGTCATGCCCCCTGTAATCATCCGGGCCGCAATCATCGTAATGGATCATTTCCTCTCGATTTCGCATTAATTTTGGCCTGGGAATCATTTCAGGGTACCCGAGGACAATCATATCGAATATTTCCAGTTCGGAAGGTATTCCAATAAATTGCTTTATCATTGATTGTATATAGCCTGTGTGGGTTATTGATACCCACTGGGCGCCTATATCCAGTGAGGCGGCGGCAAGGTGCATATAGAGAAAGGCGTTTGCAAGGCTGGAATAATAAATCATTTTTCTGGTACTTTCATCATTCCTTATATACATGGGCAGACCGGTATTTGTCCGGGAATCCCCGAGAAGCAGAATATAAACAGGGGCAGTCGTGTAATCCAGGTTTTTCTCGGTAAGACCGGTCATCCTCCATGGTTTACCCATCCACTTTTCCCGTGTTTGTTCCATGCTCATGGTCAGCGGTCTGATATCACCTATAAGATCAGCAATCTTCTCTTTTAATTCTGTTTTTTTTATTACATGAAATTCCCATGGCTGCATATTGAAACCGGATGGCGCCCAGCGTGCCACATCAATTATTTTCTCTATCTGTTTATCCGGAATCGGATCGGTTTTAAAACGTCTTATACTCCTTCTCTTTTTTACGAGATTCAGCAGGTCATCATATTCCATGAGAAGAACTCCTTCTTATTGCAACGGGTTTAAGGGTTAAGGTGGCCAGGAGGCCCATGAAGCTTATTCCTGCCAGCGCCATAAAAAAAATTCCGTAACTTCCATACCATTCAAACTCATTCATCAACGGGTTAATGAAAACACCAAAACTGTTAAACATCCCGAGACTTAGTGCCTGAAGACAGAAGGCCGATGCGGCAATAACGTAACCATAAAAAAATCCGGGATTATTCTTCCCGTATATTCCATTAAACCTTTTATTCAATTAGATGTCCTCTGGTTCAATACCTTGTGCTGATGTCCACCTCAAATACTGGATTGCCTGTTTTTAAATAGGCCTTTATGTTCTCCACTGTCTGATTCAGGTTTACTTCTGACGCCTCTACAATGCTGCCTCCGACGTGAGGAGAAAAAAGGACATTTTCAAGTTCATGAAAGGGATATTTTGAGGGATTCCCATTATCTCCGAAATCAGGATAGGAATACCATACATCTAGGGCTGCCCCCTTTAGAATTCCGTTTTTCAGTGAATTGTAAAGGCCTTCCTCGTCAATTACTTCCCCTCTACCGACATTAATGATAAATTTGCCCTTCATTGTTGAAAGAATCCCGGGTGTAAAAAGATCTCTTGTTTCATCAGTCAGGGGAAGAGCAATAAAAATTATTTCACTTCCCTCAAGGGCCTCTGTAAGGTCTGTTGTGATTTTATCGAAGTTTTTAATTTTCTCAGAAAACGGTCTTTTTTTAAATCCTGTTATTTTACAGTTAAATGGCTTGAGATAGTGTGCTATCCATTTGCCAATTTCTCCTGTCCCGATGATTGCACAACTTTTTCCATATAGTGATTCCCATGAATCATCAGTCCCATCTCCGCCCCATATCCCATGCCATTTTCCAGCTTTGAGATCATCATGGAAGAGCATCATTCTACCGTAAAAGGTCATTGTCATGGCCAGAGCCCTTTCTGCGACATAACGTGCATTCCCATGGGTATTTGAAAGCCTGACGCCTTTTTTACGCACTAAATCAAAGGGCAGCATGTCAGGGCCTGTAAAATTAATAAAGATTATCTTAAGGTTTTCGGCCTTTTCGATATTCTTAGAGGATGTTACACCCACAAAGGCCTCTGCTTCAGCTATATCCTTATCAGTGATTTTACTATGGGGTATGAATTGCACCTCGGGAAATTCATTTTTCAATTCATCAATTATGTTATCCCATATCATTACAGGTGATTTGAAAAACAGGATTTTCACAGGGTGCTCCTTTATTTTTCAAGTTAAATGCTGATGTTTTGCCGGTAACTATCCAAAATAATAGTCATTTTAAGTTGTATTATTTAAAGAGCAGGGTCCGTCAGCAACCTGCCTGGATCTGCTGATTTTATGATTACCATTAATAATATGTTTGATAAACAATTTTATCACTTGAAATTTAAAAAACAGAATTTATCTTGACAAAATTATTTGTTTAAGGCAAAAGACGAATTTTATTTTTTTCGTAAACTTAAATATAGAAAGGTTGTGATTAAAATGGTTTGTGAAACCGTAAAAGAGGGTGAAGATTGTTTTTTTATGAAGAAAAACGGATGTCAATTTAATGGCGGTACCTGCCACCAGATTATTGATAGCTGTGAAGGTTGCCAGAAAGTCCAGGAATTCCCTACCGGAAAATTCTGCTTGAGTTTCCCTGAGCCCGAAGTTAAATGGCGAATAGGGGTCTGCAACATGGCTACCCATGTGAAAGCTGAAGAGAAAGCTTCAGGGAAAATTAATCCTCTCAAAGCTTCAAAACGCGGACACTAAAGTCCACAAAACATGAAAAATATAAAAATCTGTAAACGGGAAGTAATGACCGGTTTACGGGGTTGGATGAGTATGCCCTTTTAAATATATTAAAAATTCCCTGTTTCCCTTAGGACCCAATATAGGTGAAGGAATATATCCTTCAACCTTCCACCCCGTATCAATACAGAATTCTCTAATATTGCTGACAATAGACTGGTGTAAATCAGGATCTTTTATTACCCCGCCTTTGCCTACCTGTTCTTTTCCGGCTTCAAACTGGGGCTTTATCAGGGCAACAATAAATGAATCACCCGGCAGCAGTTGTGTAATAACCGGAATTATTATTTTTAGTGAAATGAATGAAACATCGATAACTGCGCCTTCAGCAGGTTCGTTGATATGTTCGGGCGTGAGGTGACGCGCGTTTGTTTTTTCAAATATAATAACCCTGGGATCCTGCCTCAGTTTCCAGTGCAGTTGTCCGTATCCCACGTCTACGGTAATAACCTTTTTCGCGCCGTTTTGTAACAGGCAGTCGGTAAACCCGCCAGTGGATGCTCCTATGTCCAGCATAACACGGTCATTTACATCAATTTTAAAATGATCAATAGCGGCTTCAAGCTTGAGGCCGCCCCTGCTTACATAGGGTATGGATGCTGTTTTTAAGGTTATTTCACTTGATTCATAAAATGTATGGCCCGGTTTATCCTGTTTCACGCCGTTAACCATGACTTCACCGGCCATTATCATGGCCTTCGCTTTTTGACGGCTTTCCACCAGACCTTTATTTACGAGTATCTGATCCAGCCTTGTTTTCTTTTTTGAATTTGCTTTATCCAAATGATTATTTGTTTAGTAGGATTTTGGCTTCCTTTATAATTCCTGTTTTATCCAGGCCGTATTTTTCTTTTAAAAGGGCGAGAGGACCGTGTTCAATAAATTTATCAGGAAGCCCGAGTCTTCGGGTTTTTACCGCGTGAAGCCCGGAGTCTTCAAGAAACTCAAGTATCGCGCCCCCGAGTCCTCCGTGCCTGATATTTTCTTCAGCAACCAGCACGTTTCCGGTTGATTTCGCGTGCTCAATAATACTATTATCAAGAGGACTCACCGTTCGGCAGTTCATTACGGTAGCTGAGATCCCTTCCTCTTCAAGGGTTTTTGCAGCTTCAACGGAGGGGTAAACCATGCTGCCGATGGCTGCTATTAAGAGGTCTTTTCCCTCGGAGAGTATTTCGGCGCTGTTTTCCTTTGGAATAAGATGAAATTCCTTATCTATGGGAACACCTTCCCCTTCACCTCTTGGGTATCTTATTGCAACAGGACCATTATAGTTAAGGGCACTGTACAGCATATGACGGAGCTCATTTTCATCTTTGGGGGCCATAACCGTCATATTCGGCAGGCTCCTCAGGTATGTTAAATCAAAGTAACCATGGTGGGTGGGGCCGTCTTCACCAACCAGTCCTCCCCTGTCCAGGCAGAATACGACATGCTGGTTGGTAAGGCACACATCATGAATGATCTGGTCGAATGCTCTCTGGAGAAAGGTTGAATAAATGGCCACAACCGGTTTAAATCCCTCTGTAGCGAGACCCGCGGCAAAGGTAACGGCATGCTGCTCCGCAATGCCGACATCAAGAAAACGATCGGGAAATCTTTTGGAAAAATCATTAAGCCCTGTGCCTTCGGGCATTGCCGCGGTAATGGCGAATAACTTTTCATCCTTTTCCGCGAGATCCACCATGGTGTCTCCGAATACCCTGGTATATGTGGGGGGGCGTTTACCTGTTTTTTTCTGGGGTGTGCCTGTTGATACTTCAAATGATCCTACACCATGGTAGTGCGCGGGATTTTCTTCCGCGGGTTTATACCCCTTTCCTTTTTTTGTAAGGACATGCACAAGTATGGGACCTTCAAGGTTTTCGACATTTTTGAATGTCTCTATGAGCCGATCAAGCCGATGGCCCTGGATCGGTCCAATATACTTAAACTTGAAGGCCTCGAATAACATGCCCGGTGTAAAAAAGGTCATAAGGGAGTCTTCACTCTTCTTAACCAGGTTAAGAATATTTTCTCCAACACCAGGTACTGACTTGATAAAGTTCTGCATGTCTCTTTTTAAACTCACAAACCTGCGACCGGTCATCTTTCTGCTTAGAAAGGAAGAAATGGCCCCGACATTTGGGGCGATGGACATTTCATTGTCATTAAGTACAACAATCAGGTCCTTTTCAGTGTCACCTGCCTGGTTGAGTCCTTCAAAGGCCATGCCCCCGGTCATTGATCCGTCACCAATAACTGCCAGTACCCGGGACCTTTCACCCTTCAGGGCTTTTGCGGTACTTATTCCAAGGCCTGCTGATATGGATGTGCTACTGTGGCCGGTATCAAATGTGTCATAGGAGCTTTCAGCCCTTTTGGGGAAGCCGCTTATCCCTCCATGGGTCCTGAGGGTGTGAAACTTATCCTTTCTTCCAGTCAGAATCTTGTGAGTATAGGACTGGTGGCCTACATCCCAGATTATTTTATCTTCGGGAGTATTAAAAACATAATGCAGGGCAATGGTCAGTTCAACAACACCAAGACTTGGCGCGAGGTGCCCGCCTGTCCTGGAAACTGTTTTTATGATCATTTCCCTTATTTCTGTTCCCAGGTGCTCAAGCTGTTCAATTGATAATTTTTTCAAATCAGACGGGTTGTTAATATCTTGAAGAAGATTCTTTTCTGTCATTATTTCCTTCTCTTAATTATATATTCTGCTATCTGTCTCAACGGTTCGGCTCTGTCTTCAAAAGCAGCAAGCGTTTCAATAGCATTATCAATTATTTCCCTTAACATAATTTTAGATTTTTCCATACCATAGATAGAGGGATATGTGTTTTTTCCCCTTTTAACATCACTTCCTGCCGGTTTTCCCATTTTTCCGCTGTCGCCTTCAATATCCAGGATATCATCGGAAATCTGAAAGGCAAGGCCGATATCTTTACCATACTGCTCGAGAAATTCAATATCCTTTTCAGAAGCTCCTCCCAGAATAGCGCCTGTAGTAACCGAAGCCTTCAGAAGGGCACCGGTTTTATGTTCATGAATAATCTCCATCAGACCGGTATCTATTCTTTTACCTTCTGCCCTTATGTCAAGCGCCTGACCGGCCACCATACCATGGGGGCCTGATGCAGTGGCGATAATTTCAATTACCCTTTGAAACCTCTCTGCCCCGGCCCTTTCCAGCAGTTCAGTGCATGACATCACCTTAAAGGCCTCGGTCAGCAATCCGTCACCTGCCAGTATGGCCATTGCGTCACCAAATACGATGTGATTTGTGGCTTTTCCCCTTCTCATGTCATCGTCATCCATTGAAGGCAGGTCATCATGAATAAGGGAATAGGTGTGTATCATTTCAAGGGCACAGGCGACCGGAACTACATCTTCATGGCTTCCGCCTGCAGCCTCAGCCGAGGCAATGCACAGAATAGGCCTCAGCCTTTTTCCGCCGGCGAAAAGACTGTAGTTCATTGCCTTAAACAGCTCCCCCTTTGGGCCGCTCAATTCAGGCATGTATTTTTGTAATGCCTGATCGACAATGGTTCTTTTTTCAAGCAGGTATTGTTTCAGTTCCATAATCAGGATTCTTCCTGTTCATCCGTATTAAAAGGCTTTTTTGTATATCTGCCCTCACTCTCCTTTACCAGAAGATCAACCCGTTTTTCAACCTCGTCGAGCTTGTCTGAACAGAATGTCAATAATTTCATGCCTTCCTCAAACACCTTGAGGGAATCTTTAAGGGGAAGTTCACCCCCTTCAAGATCTTCCACAATCTCTTCAAGCCTTTTCATTGCGTCTTCGAATTTTTTTTCAGCCATTATTCCTCCAGTTTATTGCTCAATTCCACAAGACTGACAGGATCAATCCTGAAGCCGTTTATCCTGACGCCCCAGTGGAGGTGAGGACCGGTTACCCTGCCTGTAGAGCCGACAGTACCAAGGATGTCCCCCTTTAAAATATTGTCACCCCTAATAACATTCATTTTATTAAGGTGAAAGTACATACTGATTATCCCGGCCCCGTGGTCAATTACTACTGTATTTCCCGTGAAAAAATGGTTTCCCGTAAGAACAACCTTACCGTTATTGCTGGCTATTACAGGAGTACCTTTTTCGCCCCTAAGGTCTAATCCCGTATGGGGAGATCTGAGCTGATCATTGATTACACTCCTGCGCCCGAAGGGACCGATTATTTTACTGTTTAGGGGCATTAAAAATTGACTTTTCCAGAAAGGAGATGGTATTGAAGCCCCCCATAATTGGTCCATCATTTTCTTTTCCCTGGCAGCCCTGTCGAGGTCTTTTTTGCTAAGGTTTACCTGGTTGTCGGGAAGAGTAAGCCTTCTTACACCGTAATCCTTTTCAAGTACTTTAACAGGTATCTGCCTTGCAGTGCCTGAAGATTTAAAGAGTATATTCAGGGTGTATACACCGGGTTTCTGTTCAAGATCAGCGGCGATAAAACCTTCATATATCTTTTTATCCGGCTGGTACAGAAGAGATACTTCCCTGTCCATCCATTCCACTACCGGTATATTATTATCTTTTTGTAATATTTTAATATATATGACTCCACCCTGGCTTATTTCTTTTGATGAAAGGGATACTGAATTTTCCATTGAAAACGCGGTAACATGAAATAACATAATCAAGGGAATAACAGTAATGTATTTGCTAAATTTAGTGAATCGCATAAATGCCTTTTAAAACAATCGATGAATCCAGTATTTTTAATTTGCCATACCCGGTCTTTAGCTGAACGCTGATAACTGAAAGCTCCATCCATAAATGTATTTATGGATGGTCAATCCTTTAAAACATTTTCCACCAGGCACTCAAGGCTGCCATCAGAAAGGGCGATATTTACCCTGTCACCCGTTTTTACTTCTGAAGCCGATCTAAGGGCCTTTTTATCAGGTATCCTGCTGGTGATGCTGTATCCCCTGTCTAGTATGGAATAGGGGCTGAGGTCTTTGATCTTCTGTCTGTACAGATCAAGTTTTCTGCGTTTTTCCTCTGTCACTTTTTCCATTGAATGCATTAGAAACTGATTTTTATAACTGACTGCTTCCCTTTGCCTCTCTATCAACTTCAGGGGAGAGTTTAAAAATAATGACCTTCCCTGGTTCTTCAAACGGTTCTTATGATCATTGATGAGGACTGATACCTGTCTTTTAATGCGGTTTTCCAGTTCATCGAGCCTCAGCCATGAGTCGGCAATACCCTTTCTAGGATCGCGCAGCCCTTTTTTTAGTGTATTTACGGATTGTTCTATACTGTTTAAATAATACCTGAAACTGTTGATAATCCGTTCTCTGAAATCAATGAGACCTTTTTCTATTATCTCCTTTTCAGCTACCAGCAGTTCTGCTGCGGCAGAAGGAGTGGGCGCCCTCAGGTCTGCCGCAAGATCTGATATGGTTATATCTATTTCATGGCCGACAGCCGATACAACCGGAGTTTTAGATTCACGTATGGCATAAGCCAGGTCTTCATGGTTGAATGCCCACAGGTCCTCCATGGAGCCTCCACCCCTTGTTATTACAATGGTGTCCGCGTCCAGTTCATTATTGGCAACAGCTATTGCTTCTATAATTTCCTCTGTTGCTCCTTCTCCCTGGACCTTTACAGGTATTATGGTTATTTCCAGGTTTGTAAACCTTCGGAGGGCAATGTTTAAAAAATCCCTTATGGCAGCTCCGGTTGGTGACGTGATAACAGCTACATGCCGGGGTAAAAAGGGAAGGGGCCTTTTTAAATCATCATCAAATATCCCTTTTTCAGCGAGTTTCTTTTTTAACTGCTCAAAGGCCAGGGCCATGGAGCCGACGCCAAGAGGTTCAAGATAGTCAATGATTACCTGATATTCTCCCCTGGGCTGGTAAACGGATATCCTGCCCCTGGCTATGACCTTCATACCGTCTTCCGGGGCAAAGCTTATATAGTTAGTCTGGGGACGGAACATGACAGCCCTTATCTGGGTGTATTCATCCTTGAACACCATGTAATAGTGCCCGGAAGAAGGAGACCTGAAGTTTGATATTTCCGCCTCTATCCAGATAAAATCAAACTGCTCTTCAAGGATATCCTTAATCTGAGAAGTAAGATCACTTACCGAATAAATACTGGGTTTGCCGCTGTCGACTAATGTTTCCTGTTCGTCCATATTGGATCTTATATTAACACCTTAAAGTCAGATAAACTGCTGAAAGCTCCGCCATTAAATTGCAAATTTATGAATGAATACACCCTAAAATATTGTATCCCAATAGACAAGTTTTTTATACTTTAGAAAAAAATTTGAAAGAAATCGGCAGGTTGATTGAAAAAGCAGGGGAGAGGGAGAGTTTT